>JAZNAU010000037.1:0-2617 GCA_045586685.1 Clostridia bacterium | reverse complement strand
CCTTGGCATATCGCTTGCCTCCAGTCTGCTGCAATGTTGCAGAGCCTGCCATGGTATAAACACTGGCGGTCAGTGTTTGTTTCGTGGCTGGGCGCACCTTGATGGACTTTTCGAAATTGGGTTTACGCAGCACAAAGGTGTTCCGGATGTGTTGCTTTATTTCGGCCTGTGCGATTTGTGCCGTCTGGGTCAATGTCTTTGCCATGACGAAGTGCACATTCTGTTCGCACAATGTCATTAGTCTGTTCGTATCAGTTGTCGATAATTCAAGATTTATGATGGCCATTTTGGTAATAAAAAAACCGCTGTTTTGCGGTTTCGTATATTGGTTTCCCAATTATATCCAAAATCATATCTTTTTTTTGAAAAACCGTCCACCCATTTTTTTGGACGGTTTTTGCTTTATTTCACATCTGGTTATAGGCAGGTGCGAACGCATATAAATTTTAAGAAATTATGTGATAAAATTTTTTCAACTTTTCAAGTAACTCCAACAGTGTGTCTGAGTGCCTGTTTATTACTGTCGTTCTACCAAGGTAAACCAATTTTGCTATTCTTGGCCAACTTGCACCGCAAGCACGCAGCCATAATATCTTTCGATTTGTTCCATCATTTATCATAGGGAACCAGCGCAAAATGACTTCTTCCCACATCGTAACTTGCTCGCTGGTGGGCTGCCATTTCGGTGTGCGCTTTTTAATTTCTTCGGCATCCCACAGCAATTCCGTCCACGTTCGTTGAATTTCCAACCTTTGGCCGGCCACCCCCTTACGATACACTGGCGGCATGCATCTGTCGACCAGCACTGCTATGCCAATCCATTCTTCTATCACTTCTCTATTCCATGCTATTTGACTGTAATTCATAATTACCCCCTCATTTTTTCCTTATAGAATGTGTTTTCTTTTTCTATCCATAACATGATTTGTTCTGCGTTCATGTGTTGTCCGACTCTCTTTTCCCTTAATGTCCTTTCTGCTCTGGTAATAACATATTTTGGAAACGTGTTTAGATACTCCACAAATGCTGGTCTTATTTGCTTTAGTGACTCAAAACTGAACTGCTGAGTTATTAAAAAGTTTTCAACAGCTTTTTCAACAGTTGAAAAAGCATTACTACTATCACTATCTTTATCAATATCTTTTATTTTCTTTATATTTTCCTTATCTATATCTATTACTTTTGATTTCAATGCAAGACGCTTTTCTCGGCACGCTGCAATCCGTTCACATTTTTCTTTATACTTTTGTGCATCTCTGTCTATTTTTGTCTTGATATACCGCCACAAAGGGATATCAGAATCCCTTTTCGGATACTGTAATATGCACCGTAAAATCTCAGCACATTCTGCATCTGACAATTCCTCCACAAGTAGCGATAATTCTGGATCTATCAGGATCTTCATTATTGTCCCCTTTAATCAAATAGCCCTGGTTGTCTTGCTTGTTCACGCCATTCTGCTTTATACTGTACACAGTCTTTTACCTGGGTAATGAATACTAGTTCTGGACTGTTTCTTATGACAGCAGCATTTCTTGTTATTACAAATCTTGGTATCTGCACACGACCTTGCAAGAACCACACCCCCTCGTTGGTGATTTGCCATTCGCAATTATCGTGTGTTGGTATTGCAAGTTTGAAATATTGCAATTTCTGGAAATTGTTAAACACTGTGTTGTCCAATCCCAGATCGTCCAGTCTTGCTCTGCCACCTGCGGCATTTAGCCTTGCCAGTCCAGACACCAATGTCTTATTGATCGTGTGTTTATAATCTACCGACTTTCTTCCACATGTCGGACAAATTGTTGCATTGTTCTTCATGGCGGCCTCACTTGTCCTGAAATACTCTTTCTGATGCCGCAATAAATGTTCTGGACTTTTCGTATTCTCTTATTGCCTCCAGAGGATAAACAACTTTACCTCCTAGTTTGACGTATATCGGACCGGTCCCTAGTGAACGCCATTTTTGCAGTGTATTGCGTTTTATTCCCCAGTGTTCTGATAGTTCTTTTTCGGTCATGCGACCATTTTGGATAGAAACATTTATAGTCATAAGCAACTCCATTTTTTATGATTTATCTATGCTTTTACTGTATGTTTCTTGATGCTTTTTGTCGGTCTGCTTGCCATCCGATATGCCGTTGTTTCACGGCTCTTCGGCAGGTGTGTTTTGGTATGATGGGAGTGACACTTTGGTACGGAATTATCCCTTTTGCATTTTTATGGGCTATCATTTATACTGATTTTGAAATGGCGGAAAGGTTCTATCTTTGTATCGATTTGAAAAGCTTTTTTGCTTCGGTTGAAGCTGTTGACCGAGGGCTGGACCCCTTTACTACGAACCTGGTTGTTGCGGATCCGTCACGTGGTTCCGGTTCTGTCTGCCTGGCTATTACACCGGCAATGAAGGAACTGGGTATTCGTAATCGATGCCGTGTCTTTGAAATCCCCAAGAATGTGGAATACATCATGGCCGTTCCACGCATGAAAAAGTATATGGAAGTTTCTGCCCAGATTTACAGTATCTACCTGCGCTATATTTCCGCTGAGGATATTCACGTTTATTCGATTGATGAGTGCTTTATTGATGCGACACCATACCTGAAACTATATAAAA
>JAZNAU010000036.1:0-2507 GCA_045586685.1 Clostridia bacterium | reverse complement strand
TGTGGCTCCTTTTATATGGGTTACAGGGGACTTGTATGGGGGTCACCGTTCTGTACGTGAAACGACAATACCATTTGAGTATACAGTGTCTGATTGGAAATGTTTTAATCTATATTCTTTTGCTGGCATGGTATCCTTTGTTTTTTTCAGTTCTGCATTGCATCATGGCGGTGATTTCTCTCGGTTGTTCTGTGATTTTACAAACATTTTTTTTGGAAAAATATCTGCATTACAGTAAAGTATCATTTTTTCTGTGTTTTTTGACTATCCTGTTAGAGATATATTTCTTATATGTAACAATTGCGTTTGAATTAGCAAATTAGTCTAAAAAAACAGCAATTAGATATTGACTTTTGTGCTTAGTTCGTGTATAATTGTCATGGTCTTATAAATCAAACAATTTAGGAGGATTAAAGAAAAGATGAAAAAGATCAAGATTTTTGCCCTCGTTCTGGCAATGGCAATGCTGACTCTGGCTGCTGTATCCTGCGGCGGTTCTGTTGAAAAGGTTACTGTTAACTGCACCGTATCTGCAGTTGTAGACGGCGAAACCAAGTTTGGTCCTTTTGACCTGCCCGTTACCGGTGACGTTGAAAATCTGCCCACAGTTCTGCAGGCTGTTACCGAAGCCCTCCAGTTCAATGAAATCAACGTAGAAGTTGATGCTAACAACAGAATTTCCAACATTACTCTGGATGGCACGGATTATAAATCTTATGCTGACGACACCAACATTTACGGTTGGATCTATCTGGCTAACGGTATCGAACCCGAAACCGGTACAATGGCTCTTAACACCGTTAACGAAGGTGATGTTATTGAACTGCAGTACATTATCACTGCCATCAATCCTGAAGATCTGGGTACTGACGCTGAGTAAGGAAAATCATCGGCAGATTTATAAATGACCACTTCACACATCCGTTGAAATAGCGGGTGTGTTTTTCTTTATAAAAATTATAAAAAACTATTGCATTTCGCCGGGATATGTGTTATAATATACGTATACGGAAGCATAGCTCAGCTGGTTAGAGTACTTGCTTGACATGCAAGGGGTCACTGGTTCGATTCCAGTTGTTTCCACCATGACAGGGACTGTAAAAGGTTCCTGTTTTTTTGCATACAGAAAACTCTGCAGACTGTCGGAATCTGCAGAGTTTTTATTTTGATTCAGTTTACTGTAGTCACAAGCACTTCAGCATTGCCGTTCAGATAGACAATACCCATTCCTGCCGGCAGGAAGAAGCTATCACCTGTAGTGATTTCATAACGTGTACCATCATGTTCCAGAAAAGCATTTTCGGCATGAAGAACCAGTACGGATTTGAAACTCTTGTCACTGACAAAGAAATCTGTATTGCCGTAAAGAGAGGTGATATGCCGTTTTACCTTAAAGTACTGACAGTTACATAAGGTTTTACCATGCTTATCAGGACCGTTTTGATAACGAAGTACTTCAACCTCTGCATCAGAGCGGATTCTGGTTACATCCAGTGCCTGTGCGACATGGAGCTGTCTGAAAGAACCGTCAGCCTGTTTCCTGTTATAGTCGAAAACACGATAGGTAACATTGGAATTCTGCTGAATTTCAGCAATCAGGCAGCCTGCTCCAATGGCATGAATCTGTCCGGAAGGAATAAAGTAACATTCTCCTGCCTTCACAGGAACATACCGCAGTACAGATTCCGTCGTGCCCTCAGATACGGCTTTGGCGAATTCATCCATTGTACAGCCATCCTTGTGACCATAAACCAATCTAGCGTCTTCTGTGGCTTCTACTTTGTGCCACATTTCCATCTTGCCAAGTTCACCTTCATTGGCTAAACCATATTCGTCGTCTGGGTGTACCTGAATGGAAAGATCGTCACGGGCATCAATGAATTTTATCAGGATGGGAAAACGGTCACTTTTGCTGCCGTTGATACCAAGAATTTCCTGGGGAGCATAACGGATGAATTCATCCAAAGCCATACCTGTGTAATCCCCACTGTCAATTACGCTCATTCCGTCAGGACGAACTGTCAGTTCCCAGGATTCAGCAAGCTTATCGAAAGGAGCTGTCTTGTGATAACTTTCTTTCAGACGATTACCGCCCCATAAGATTTCTTTTGTTACAGGACGTAACTTCATAGGATATTTTTTCAGCATAGGTCATGTCCTTTCCATGTATGTGTTGTGTTTTTAAGATATCAATCACGCATCAGAATCTGATCAACCCACATTTCACGAAGCCGCATGGCAAGACCACGGTGGGAATGACGGAATTTACAGCAGGTTATGATGATTTCGGGCAGAGAATCAGGGGCATATCCGTAATTGGCACAGAGTGCTTCACAAACAAGAGGAACCAGACGTTCCCGCTCCTGACGAAGATGTTCACATTCCAGAATGATAATATCCGGAGCCAGAATCTGTATAACAGAATGCAGTGGATAATTGACAATACCTGCAATTTTTTCAGGCGTCTGGCATTCACGCAGTGCGTCCCCAAGCATTCTGCCATCGGG
>JAZNAU010000035.1:0-3899 GCA_045586685.1 Clostridia bacterium | reverse complement strand
ATACAAAACAAAAGCAACAGGACAAGATGAATAATATTATTGCTGAAATTGATAGGGTGCTGACCTTAAAGGATGAAGATTTAGACCATCTTTTAGGAACAGTTACACAGAGCATTACAGTATATGAAGGTCATACAGTTGTGGTAAGACTTAAAGACATTCCATTTAATTTTAGGGTTGCTTATAGGTCAACAGGTAAGTTGGATACATATAAAACAGAGATTTTAAGTCTTGAAGCGGTATAATGAAAAGGGCAAAGCCTACTGTTTTCAGTATGCTTTGCCTATCTTTGCATAAAGGAGCAAAATAGTAAATGATAGACCGATATCGTTTAAAATGCCTTTTGTAACCGAATCGGGCATTGTAAAACGTTGACTTAAATAACGCAACGATGCTCCGAGTTCACCATCAGCTCCGCCATATTGCGTAATAATTAATTTTGCAAGACGGGGATTTGGATTTTTGATTTTAACGGGATATTCTAATTTTTTTTCATAAATCCACATAACAGACTCCTTTCTTTAATGATGCACTTCCCATGGCCAGGGAGAATCTATCCAGTTCCAATAGTTTGGACAGTTAGTTCCCTGAACAAGGGGACCGTAATTGCTTTCATACATGTTTCTCAACATGGTTGATTGATATTTTGCCTCCTCAAAAAGCATAATTGCCTGCATATCATGGGGATGTGTATCCAAAAAAAGTGCTAAATCTGTTTTTCTGAAATCCCAGGCAGCAATTTGATATAACAATTCTTCTTTTTCATAATTAACAGTTTGATTCATTTGAAACCTCCTTCCCGTTTAAAGAGCTTTGGTAACAGCATCAATCAATTCAGGAAAGATTGTACCGTTTTCCAAGGCTTTTTCCGGTTCAAGAATATTACAAAAATATTGATAGGGAATGTATGCTGTTGCATAATGAAGCTGATCCGGTATGACCGGTCTTGGCTGAATAATCTTTTTTTCAGTCATTTTATACTCCTCCTAAAAGTAGTTTTCATTACATATTATTCTGAAACAAATAAAAATGTGAAATTTTGCCGGAAAAGAATTGACAAAAGAAGACAGAAATGGTAAAATAATAATGTATATAAACAGAAAAGAAGGGTAGGTCTTTTAGCATGAAATTTGTATGTTTCGGAGAAATTATGGGACGTCTGAATCCGGAGGGTTATCTTCGTTTTACTCAGGCTCAGAAGTTTGAAATTTCTTTTGGCGGTGGGGAGGCAAACGTTGCAGTATCCTTAAGCAATTACGGAAAAAATGCATCTTATGTTACCAAACTGCCGGATAACGATTTGACAAAGAGTGCACTGCGGATTTTAAAAGGATATGATGTAGATGTATCTGATGTAGTAATCGGCGGTGAACGCATGGGAATGTATTATGCAGAAAAAGGTGCTTCTCAGCGTCCCTCAAAGGTTATTTATGACCGGAAATATTCTGCTATTTCCATGGCTGAAAAAAGCGATTTTGATTGGAAAAAGATTTTTGACGGAGCAGGATGGTTTCATTTTACAGGAATTACACCTGCACTGGGGGATAATGTAGCTGAAATTTGTTTGGATGCTTGTAAAACCGCAAAGGAAATGGGGTTGACCATCAGCTGTGATTTGAACTTTAGAAAAAATTTGTGGACTTCCGAAAAAGCCGGACAGGTTATGGCAACACTGATGCCTTATGTTGATGTAGCAATCGCAAATGAAGAAGATTGCGAAAAGGTATTTGGTATTAAAGCAGAAAATACCAATATTACCGGAGGAGAATTGTCTCACGAAGGATATATTGCTGTTGCAAAGAAATTGTCTGAACAATTTAATATTGATAAAGTAGCAATCACTTTGCGCGGAAGTATTTCTGCAAGTATTAACAACTGGGCAGCAATGCTTTACCAGAATGGAGAAAGTTGGTTCTCAAAGAATTACACAATCAATATCGTTGACCGTGTAGGCGGAGGAGATTCCTTTGGCGGTGGATTGATTTACGCACTGTCTGAAGGGTATTCCAATCAGGATGCGATTGAGTTTGCAGTAGCCGCATCATGCCTCAAGCATACCATTGAACATGACTTCAATGATGTAACTGTTGACGAAGTGAAGAAGCTCATGAGCGGTGATGGATCCGGCCGTGTACAAAGATAAATTAGAAATGGTGTAATTTGTCAAGTTTATAACGGGTTTTTCTTGTTATTTTGTTAACAATTAGAATTGACTTTTTATTCAAATTGTGTTAAAATTTAGCATAATAGGTTATACTATCTTTATTTCATAGAGACGAAAGGAGTATTAAGATGACTTATTCTCATGAAGTGGAGCATATGTGTCCCGTGGCAAAGGGTGCTAATCACGGACCTGCTCCCATCCCTCAAGAGGGACAATGGACAAAAGCAACAGAAATTAAAGACATCAGCGGTTTTACTCATGGTATTGGCTGGTGTGCACCTCAGCAGGGGGCTTGTAAGCTGACCCTGAATGTAAAACAAGGCGTAATTCAGGAAGCATTGGTAGAAACAATCGGATGTTCCGGTATGACTCACTCGGCTGCAATGGCTTCTGAAATTCTTCCGGGAAAAACAATTCTGGAAGCATTGAATACTGACCTTGTATGTGATGCAATCAATACTGCAATGCGTGAATTATTCCTGCAGATTGTATATGGCAGAACACAGTCTGCTTTTTCTGAAGACGGACTGACCATTGGTGCAGGCCTGGAAGACCTTGGTAAGGGTCTTCGCAGTCAGGTTGGTACCATGTATGGAACATTAGCAAAGGGCCCCAGATATCTGGAAATGGCTGAAGGCTATGTAAAGGGTGTTGCATTGGACAAGGATAATCAAATTATCGGTTATCAGTTTGTTCAACTGGGCAGAATGATGGAAATGATTAAAAAGGGTACGCCTGCTGATGAAGCTTTGGAAAAAGCCACCGGCACTTATGGCAGATTTGATGAAGCGGTTCGGGTTATCGACCCCCGCGAAGAATAAGGAGGGTATTGAGAATGGCTTTATTTGAAAGTTATGAAAGAAGAATTAAGCAGATTGATGAAGTTTGCAAAAAATATGGTATTTCTTCTATCGAAGATGCTCGTCAGATCGGTCTGGATCATGGGGTAGATGCTTATACCATCGTTAAAGAAATTCAACCTATTTGTTTTGAAAATGCAGGATGGGCTTATGTTTTGGGTACAGCAATCGCAATCAAAAAGGGCGTAACCAGTGCTGCAGAAGCTGCAAAATGTATTGGTGAAGGCTTACAGGCTTTCTGTATTCCCGGTTCTGTTGCTGATGACCGTAAGGTAGGTCTTGGACATGGTAACTTAGGTGCTATGCTTCTGGAAGAAAAAACCAAGTGTTTTGCATTTTTGGCAGGTCATGAATCCTTTGCAGCCGCTGAAGGTGCGATCGGTATTGCAAAAACGGCTAACAAAATCAGAAAAACTCCTCTGAAGGTTATTTTGAACGGCCTTGGAAAAGATGCTGCGCAAATTATCTCCAGAATCAACGGTTTCACCTATGTTCAAACCGATTTTGATTATGCAACGGGTACTGTAAACATTGTCAATGAAATTGCTTATTCTAATGGAGAACGTTCTAAAGTAAGATGCTACGGATGTAATGACGTTCGTGAAGGTGTTGCAATTATGCATCTGGAAGAAGTGGATGTTTCCATCACCGGTAACTCTACCAATCCTACCAGATTCCAGCATCCTGTGGCAGGAACTTATAAGAAGGAATGTATTGAACAGGGCAAGAAATACTTCTCTGTTGCATCCGGCGGTGGTACCGGAAGAACACTGCACCCTGAAAATATGGCTGCAGGTCCCGCTTCTTACGGTTTGACCGACACAATGGGAAGAATGCACTCTGACGCTCAGTTTGCAGGTTCTTCTTCCGTTCCG
>JAZNAU010000034.1:0-66238 GCA_045586685.1 Clostridia bacterium | reverse complement strand
GCATCCATTGCATTGATAAATGCAGTACCACCGCCGGCAACAATGCCTTCTTCAACAGCAGCGCGGGTTGCAGCCAGTGCATCTTCAATTCTCAGCTTCATTTCCTTCATTTCAGTTTCGGTAGCTGCACCAACCTTGATGACAGCAACACCGCCGGACAGCTTTGCAAGACGTTCCTGCAGCTTTTCACGGTCAAAATCAGAAGTGGTTTCAGCAATTTGAGATTTAATCTGACCCACACGAGCTTTGATATCATCAGGATTGCCCATACCGTCAACGATAATGGTATTTTCCTTCTGAACCTTAATCTGACGGGCACGGCCTAACTGATCCAAAGTGGTTTCTTTCAGTTCCATACCCAGTTCACTGGAAATCACCTGACCTCCTGTCAGAATCGCAATATCTTCCAGCATTGCCTTTCTTCTGTCACCAAATCCGGGTGCCTTTACCGCAACACATACGAAAGTACCACGTAATTTATTCAGTACCAATGTAGTCAGAGCTTCCCCTTCTACATCTTCAGCAACGATAACAAGCTTTTGACCCTGTTGAACAATCTGTTCCAATACAGGCAATACTTCCTGAATGTTGCTAATCTTCTTATCAGTAATCAAAACGTAAGCATCATCAATTACTGCTTCCATTTTTTCTGTATCGGTTACCATGTAAGGAGAAATGTAACCACGGTCAAACTGCATACCTTCAACAACTTCAGAGTAAGTTTCTGCAGTTTTAGACTCTTCAACAGTGATTACACCATCGCTGGTTACCTTTTCCATAGCATCAGCAATCAGTTGACCGATAGTTTCATCAGCAGAAGAAACTGCTGCAACACGAGCAATATCTTCTTTACCAGACACAGTTTTGCTGCCTGCCTTTACAGATTCAACAGCAGTTGCTACAGCACTCATAATTCCCTTTTTAACAACCATCGGGTTAGCACCTGCTGCAACATTTTTCAAGCCTTCACGAATAATAGCCTGTGCAAGCAATGTTGCGGTAGTGGTACCGTCACCTGCTACATCATTGGTCTTAGTGGAAACTTCCTTTACCAACTGAGCTCCCATATTTTCAAAAGGATCTTCCAGTTCAATTTCTTTTGCTATTGTTACACCGTCATTGGTAATTAAGGGAGAACCGAATTTCTTATCCAGAACCACATTTCTTCCCTTTGGTCCTAATGTAATTTTAACAGTGTCTGCCAGTTGATTTACGCCACGCTCCAGAGCGCGTCTTGCTTCTTCTCCGTATAAAATATCCTTTGCCATATTTTTGACCTCCTAATGATTATTCAACCTTAGCCAGTACGTCGCTTTGCTTTACGATAATGTACTCGGTATCATTGAGTTTCACTTCTGTTCCGGCATATTTGGAAGCAATGATTTTGTCACCCACTGCCAATTCCATTTTTACTTCTTTGCCGTCAATCATTCCACCGGGTCCTACTGCTACTACTTCAGCTACCTGAGGTTTTTCCTGTGCAGAACCTGTTAAAATAATACCGCTTTTTGTTTTTTCTTCGCTTTCCAGCATTTTGATGACTACACGGTCACCCAAAGGTTTGATATTCATAAAACATACCTCCTGTTTAAAATTTTCAATTTTAGCACTCTCTCTATCCGAGTGCTAAAATAATAATAATCGAAATTCTAAGAATATGCAACCCTTACCCAAAACGATTTTTTGAGTTTAGATTAAAATATCTTTTATTTCCTCTTGTTATCTCTTAATTTCTGCCTTTTTCTTCCATTATTTCCACTAACAACCTATTGTATTCCTCTGCCGTCACCAAGCTGTTTACTGCACGCAAAAAATCTTTGGAGGAAAGCCGACCTGGAAGCCCTAACCTGTGGCAAAATTCTCGTCTGATTTGTGCAGATTGAGGTCTGCCGCTCAAACCATCTGCAAATAAATCTGCTTCTGTCAAATTCATTTTTTGACGTTGCTCCTGTCCTAAAATACAACCCGCCTCCTGCAATGCTTTTAAAAGAACAGATTCCTCAATTCCTTCCACTCCTAAAAATCCCTCTTTAGAAGGCTTTCTTTTCCGTTTTTCCACTCCTTTGATTTCAGGAACATAAGCCTGTTTCACTTGTTGAGGAGGCAAAAAGGATTTTACATGATTCCGAATTAAAAAGCCTGCCCTGTCAGAATCAGTCAGAATCACTACCCCATTTTCGGCAGCCAACCGTTTTAAATATTCTCGCATTTCTTTATCTTTAAAAATACGAAATCCGTTTGTTTCAATAATATTACCATCTATGACAGAGGAAAGACGTATTTTGTCATATTTTCCTTCTACGATTACGGTTTCTTTTATATGTATCACAGCCCATTCCTCCCATCATAAATTGTATCACATTTTTTATACTTTTTAAGTGTTTTTCTATTTTATTTGTTTTGCCGTTTTTTCATGATAAAATGAAGCAAAAAATTTCCCTGTTCATTCAATAATAAACAGGGTGAAATTGTTATTTTTCTTCCGCAACAGTTTCTTTTTTCTGCTCTGCTCCACAAGCTTTGCAATAACGGTACATCATTCTTCTTTCTTTGGTGTATGTAAAATAAAATACCACAACTGTTCCAAAGGTTAAAATATCAGAAAGACAAGTAACGGAAAATATTCGAATCATATCAAATGAATCTTGCAAGTCTAAGGAAAACGTAATCAAATGAACCACAACGGATAATCCGCAGCAAATTGCCAGTAGCGGACAAGTCAAATGACAAAAAGAAAAGTCTGTACTGATATCAATAATAGTCCATGCCAATATGAGTAATTGTAATACCCCTACAATCGTTCCCAGCGCCTCCATAGGTTGCCCGTTTACTGTCAGACTTTCCATTCGCACACCATTACCATCAAGTTGAAAACGGAATTGAGAACACACTGAAAAAAATTCTCCTAAGGAAAGTATGGAAACCGGTATGGCAAAAAGTTTAAAATTTCTGGCATCATACAAAAACAGCGCCATTCCTAAAAAAAATGCCGCTCCCAGCAGTAACAATACCTGGGAAGCAATCCAGAAAGGCGAAGACTGACGGTAAAGAAAGGTCATTCCGGTCGTCACAATAGCAAGTACAGAAACTAAACTCAGGCTTAGCTTTCGATTATCATTCATGAAAATGCCCCCTCAAAAATCTTTACTTTAATTATTTTATCACAAACAGACGAATCAGTCAATCATTTTATAAAAGAAAGAGCCGTAATTTTTACGACTCTCCTTCTGTTATTCCGATTCAGTTAATTCTGTTTCGGGTGTAGGGCTTGGGGTTGGAGATTCACAAACCGACTGCTCTGTGTCCGATTCGGAATCTTCTGAATGAATACTATCCTCATCAGCAGAAGAAGGTTCGGTTTCATCTGCAGCATCCGATTCTTCCATCTCACAGGTCATGGACTGGTCTGTTTGTTCAAACTCGAAAATGGGAATTTCTTCTGTTGTTTCCTCACCGGAAATCATTCTCGGCATCAAAGCACTTGCTGTTGCGGGAATGTTTGCTAAATCTTCATTTATATCATCATTCTTTACAGGCACTTGGGTAACCGCACTTTCTGTTGCAACAACATAAGGTTGTTGCAACACTTCCTCTGTTTGATACTCCGTTTCCAATGCCGGTTGAGGTTGTTGCACCAGTTTCGTTTTCGGTTCAGAGTTATCAGCAACAGGGGTGGTTGTATCTCCTTTTTCGTAATTGATGTTACCATAAGAAAAGATGCAGATTCCAATGATCGCAGCGGCGGCAATCGTGCCGAAACCTAAGCCATAGAAATTCCTTTTCTTTCTAGATTCCTTTGCAGTTTCTATTAAACTACCCAGCAACTCTTCATTCAATGGAATTTCATCATTCGCTTTCCGATACTGTTCCTTCCACATTCTCTTCTCCTCCTTTTAATTTATTCCTTAACATTTCTCTTCCTCTGAACAGTTGGGATTTTATTGTTGATTGAGGTCTGTTTAATATAGAAGAAATTTCTTCTATGGATAAATCCTCATAGTAGAACAGGTGAATGACACTTCGATATTTCAAAGGAAGTTCCAACACAGCATAATACACTTCGCCCGTTTCCTGTTCTTCAAATACAAGCTCCTCTGACAAGGGGACGGTCTTTTGAAACCACGCATTTGAAAATACATTTTTACTGCAATTTAATGTAACCCGAATAAGCCAAGCTTTGCGGTGTTCCTCGCTTTCAAAACTCTTCGTATTTTTTAAGTATCGAAGAAAAACCTCCTGAGTCACATCGTCTGCAGAAGTTTTGTTTTTTGTTTGTGAAAGAGCCAATTTATATACCATGTTGAAATAAGTTTCTATCACGTCCTGATCGGAAACACAGGCTGTTTTCATTGGCAATTTTAATTCCCCCTTACTTATAATACCTTTTACAATACAAAAAAGTTGCATTAAATTTAATAAAATTTGAAAAAGCCGAAAGAAAAACCTTCGACTTTATTTTGTTCTGTTTTGTTTTCTTAATTGACAGCGCACTTTTGCTTCTTCCCATAATTTTTGTTCTTCATCGCTCTCAATCAGAAGGGGCGGAACGGGCGTTGGATTTTCTTGATCGTCCAATGCAACGAGAACCACATAGGCGGTGTTAATCATTCGTTTTACCCCATCCAATTCTTCAACAAACGTTTCCACTTTTACTTCCATGGAGGTAGTTCCTGTATAAGTCACCTGTCCGCGTAATACAAGAGTATCATTTGCACGTGCGGCACCTAAAAACGAAAGAGAGTCCACCACCGCTGTGGTTACATTTTTTTCACAATGCCGTCTTGCAGTGACTGCAGCAACAACGTCTATCCAAGCCATCAATTTGCCTCCAAACAACCGTTTGGAGCCGTTTAAATCACCGGAAAATAAAATCTGGACTTGTTCTGTATAAGATTCTGATGCATGTTTTGCTCGCATCCCACTCTCCCCTTTTTAAAAATACTGATAAAAACCCTTATGGCTTACTGATAACGTTACAGACAATTTAGGAAACGCCCCTCTGAGTTTTTCGACCAAAATGGGACAGATAATGTTTTCTGTTTCAAAGTGGCCTGCATCCACCAAAGCAATGCCAAGTTGCTCAGCTTTCTGATGATTATGATATTTTGCATCTGCTGTAAGAAAAACATCTGTATTTGCCACCTCTAAAAACTCGCTTCCGCTTCCGCTGCAGATTCCCACCGTTTTAATCTTTTTCCCTAAATCGCCGGTATATTTCAAGCCGTAGCAATGCAGTTTTTCCTGCACCAATTCTAAAAATTCTTTTAAGGTCATTTCCCGGGAAATAGTTCCCGTTTTATACGGTTGTATTTCATCGCTTGTATTCACACCCAGCAAACGGCAAAGCCTTGCATTGATTCCATCCTTCGCCATATCGAGATTTGTATGAGCACACAACAAAGCAATTTTCTTTTCCGCGGCAGTTAATAATAATTCTCCGCAAAAATTTTCATCTGTAATTCGATTCATGGGAGAAAACACAAAGGGATGATGAGTCAAAATTAGATTTGCGCCCAATTTTTCTGATTCTTTCAATACATCTTTAGTAACATCCAGTGCCACAAGAACACCCTTTACAGTTTGTTCCATTCTTCCTAACAACAGCCCGGAATTATCCCATTCTTCCGCCAATTCATAAGGAGCAATCGAATTTATCCACTCTTTTATTTCTTTCACTGTTGCCATTTAGCTTCCTCCTGTTCAAGCTTTTCCAGTAGTTTTTTGTGTTTCTCATATTCGGCTCCTCTGAAGGAGCCCATTTGTTTCAAAATTTCCAACTCTTTATCTTTTCTTTTTTTCAGATATTGACTAAACAAAGGATGATTTCTTAAATCACTTCCGATTTCGCAGTCATACTGTTGCGATTGCTCTCCCAATGTAGCAATTAACATATGATACAGTTTATCCTCTTGAAATACCATATCTTCCCCTAAAATCAAAAATCCGTTTTTACATAAGTATTCCCGAAGCTCCTTAATCGCTGTCATAGGCTGCAGCAACAAAGTGGCACCGGCTATTTTTTCTTTTCCCCGTTCTAAAATGTCCGAAATTAAGATTCCGCCCATTCCAGCAATGACAATGCAATCTGCCTCTTGTTTTTCAAGCTTTAATAACCCGTCACTTACCCTGCAATCCAAAGGAACACCTTGCATTTGACTATTTTTTTGTGCTTTTTTTAAAGAAGGCGCACTAATGTCACAAGCAATGGCTTTTTTACATTTCTTACTGTTGACAAGAGCAATCGGCAAGTATCCATGATCAGTTCCCACATCTGCAACACACTCACATTGAGGAACATGCTGATATAACATTGTTAAACGTTTGTCCATTCCATACATATTTGTTCTCCGTAAAAGGGGGCTGTCTCTTTAAAGAAACAGCCCGATTTTTAATCTAAATAATCCTTTAATTTTTTGCTTCTGGTAGGATGACGCAGTTTTCTCAAAGCCTTTGCTTCGATCTGGCGGATACGTTCACGGGTTACATTAAATTCTTTTCCTACTTCTTCTAAGGTTCTTGCCCGTCCGTCATCCAGACCAAACCGCAAGCGAAGTACTTTTTCTTCACGGCTCGTCAATGTATTCAACACATCGACCAACTGTTCTTTCAATAGCAAGAAGGATGCCGCCTCGCTGGGGGCGGGAGCATCATCATCAGGAATAAAATCTCCCAAATGACTATCCTCCTCTTCGCCGATTGGAGTTTCTAAGGATACGGGTTCTTGAGCAATCTTCATAATTTCACGAACCTTGTCCAATGACATATTCATTTCCTTTGAAATTTCTTCAGCGGTAGGTTCACGGCCCAACTCTTGCAAAAGATGTCTTGAAACACGAATCAATTTATTGATGGTTTCAACCATATGAACAGGAATACGGATGGTTCTTGCCTGATCTGCAATGGCACGGGTAATTGCCTGACGAATCCACCAGGTTGCATAGGTACTGAATTTATATCCCTTCCGATAATCAAATTTTTCTACCGCTTTAATAAGCCCTAAATTACCTTCCTGAATCAAATCCAAAAATAACATTCCACGGCCTACATACCGTTTCGCAATACTTACCACCAGACGAAGATTCGCTTCTGCTAATCTCTTTTTCGCAACCTCGTCTCCCTCACTCATTTTTTGCGCCAAAACTGTTTCTTCATCGGGAGATAACAGTTCCACCTTACCAATTTCTTTTAAATACATACGAACAGGGTCGTCAAGGCTGATACCTTCCGGAACACTCAAATCCAAATCTTCAGGTTCGAGCTGAATTTCTTCCAATTCTTGTTCCATATCTCCTACAATTTCAATGCCCATATTTTCAATCGATTCGTAGATTTTTTCAATCTGTTCGGAATCCATTTCAATTTCTTCCAAGGCATCCATAATTTCCTTGTAAGACAATATCCCTTTCTTTTTGCCCTTATCTAAAAGTTCTTTAATAATTTGTCTTTTATTTTCATTATCTGACATTCTTATTCCCCTTCTCGTACCTGATGATTATGCTTACTTCTTTTATCCTGCATCAACAACTGTTGAAGTTGCTGTGCATCATTAACTCCTTGTTCCATGATCTGCTTCTGTTTTTGCTGACGGATAGCTGAAATCAACTGTTGTGCCGCCTTAAAGCTATCCTCAAGATGCAACTCTCGCACTGCAATTTCACTAAGAATACGTTGTTGCTCCGGCGAAAGCTGATTTTGCATGGGTATGTTTCCGTTTTGTATCATCTGAAACAGCAATCCATGATCTGTCACTGTAAAGAACTTTCTGTCCAAGCCCAAATTACTGCACAGATTCGGATTTTCATATAAAATCCCCAATAGGATTTTTTCATTTTTTTCAAGCTTGTCCGAAGAAAGCATCCGTCTTTCCTGACGATCTGTCTCTCTTTGAATGATAACCCGACGTTTTTTTGAAACCTTCTGAATCTCAGAAAACACCGCTTCTGGTGAGACGCCTGTATCTGCGGACAGTTTTTTTACGTATAATTCTAATTCAACATCACTTTCTATGGAAGAAAACACCAATGCCGCTTCGTGGACAAAAGCAATTTTCTGCTCTACGTCTTCTAAATTATATCGTTCGCGCAACCGTAAAATCCGATACTCAATTTGAACGGGAGCTTTTTCTATCAATTCCAAAAATCCGTTTTTACCAAATTTTTTTATATATTCATCCGGGTCTTTTGCTTTATTTTGCATCAACACATTTACCTTAATTTGCTGACCCGACATAATTTCAATGCACCTTGCAGTTGCTTTTTGCCCTGCTTCATCAGAGTCAAAGCAAAGGGTTACTTTATCAGCATATCGTTTGATCAGCTTAGCATGATCCGGTGTAAAGGCAGTTCCCAATGCTGCAACCGTATTTTTAAATCCTGCCTGATGCAAAGCGATAACATCCATATATCCTTCTACAATAATAAGATGTTTTTCTTTTTCATTTTTAGCAAAATTCAATCCATACAAATGATGGCTTTTGGAAAACACTGGCGACTCGGGCGAGTTCAAATATTTCGGTTTTGAATCATCCAGCACTCTTCCTCCGAATCCAATGACATTTCCCCGAAGGTCAATAATGGGAAAGATCACCCGATTTCTGAAACTGTCATAATACCGCTTATCCTTATTCCCAACCAGCCCCGCCTTTTGCATCAACGATTCAGAAAATCCTTTTTGTTTCAAATGCTTTAACAGACTGTCCCACGAATCAGGGGCATAGCCTAATCCAAATCCTTTCATTGTTGATTCGGTAAGACCGCGATTTAAAAAATATGACCGTGCATTGTCTCCCTTTACCGAATAAAGCATATCGTGAAAAAACATTGCGGTTTCCCGATTCATTGAATATAATTGTTCTTTTTCAGACGCGGCTTGACGGTTGACATGCTGATGTTGTTGCTCCGGCACACTGATATGTGCTCTTTGTGCCAAAAACCTTACCGCTTCTACGAAATCAAGATGCTCCACTTTCATTATGAAATCAAGCACCCGTCCCCCTTCGCCGCAACCAAAGCAATGATAAAACTGTTTTTCAGCAGATACCGAAAAGGAAGGAGTCTTTTCATTATGAAAGGGACAAAGTCCAAGCAAGTTACGACCTGATTTTTTTAATGGTACATATTCAGAAATCAAATCTGCAATTTCATTTGCATCACATACTTGATTTATGAAATCATCCGAAAAAAACAACCTCTCGTCCTCGCTTTCAACCAAAAATCTTTTCAATTTAACTATTTCGACATAAGCCCCAAAAATCCTTTTTAATTTTTAAACTATTCCTTCCACAGTGTTTCCGAATTTTATATTTTTATGCAACTAACCGCCTGTTTCCTGTGTTTTTATACGAAAAAACGGTTCCTCATTTTCAGAGGAACCGTTACCATTATTTTTATTTTTCTTCAGCAATTTTTGCCTGTGCTGCTGAAAGTCTTGCAATCGGCACACGGAAGGGAGAACATGAAACATAATTCAGTCCAACCTTGTGGCAGAATTCAACAGAAGAAGGATCTCCGCCGTGCTCACCGCAGATACCCAACTTAATATCAGGACGAGCGCTTCTGCCCAGTTCTGCAGCCATTTTTACTAATTTACCAACACCAGTCTGATCCAACTTTGCAAAAGGATCGGATTCAAAAATCTTGTTGGTATAGTATTCAGGCAGGAACTTACCAGCATCATCACGGGAGAAACCGAAGGTCATTTGAGTCAGGTCGTTGGTACCAAAGGAGAAGAATTCAGCTTCTTTTGCAATGTCATCCGCAGTCAATGCAGCTCTGGGGATTTCAATCATGGTACCTACCTTATATTTCAAATCGGAGCCTGCTTCCTTAATAACAGCATCTGCAGTAGATGTTACTACATCTTTTACAAACTTCAATTCCTTTACTTCCCCTACCAGAGGAATCATAATTTCAGGAACAATTGTCCATTCAGGATGTTTTGCAGAAACTGCCAGTGCAGCCTTGATAACAGCCTTGGTTTGCATTTCGGCAATTTCAGGATAGGTTACTGCCAGACGGCAACCTCTGTGACCCATCATGGGGTTAAATTCATGTAAAGACGCAATGATTGCTTTAATTTCGTCAACAGTCTTACCCTGAGCAGCAGCCAATTTTGCAATGTCTGCTTCATCGGTAGGAACAAATTCATGGAGAGGAGGATCCAAGAAACGGATGGTTACAGGGCATCCTTCCATTGCTTCATAAATCGCTTCAAAGTCGCTCTGCTGCATGGGTTCTAACTTATCAAGAGCTTTCTTTCTTTGTTCAACAGTATCAGAACAAATCATTTCACGAATTGCAGGGATTCTGTCTTCGTCAAAGAACATATGCTCAGTACGGCACAAACCAATTCCTTCAGCGCCCAGTTTCTTTGCCTGAGCAGCATCAGCAGGAGTATCTGCATTGGTACGAACCTGTAATGTTCTGTACTTGTCCGCCCATGCCATAACACGACCGAATTCACCACCGATAGATGCATCTGCAGTAGGAATCAAACCGTCATAAATATTACCGGTAGAACCGTCAATAGAAATGTAGTCACCTTCATGATAGGTCTTTCCAGCCAGCACAAATTTCTTGTTTTCTTCATCCATGCTGATTGCAGAACAACCGGATACACAGCAGGTACCCATTCCTCTGGCAACAACTGCTGCGTGAGATGTCATACCACCACGAACAGTCAAGATACCCTGAGCAGCCTTCATACCTTCAATATCTTCAGGAGAGGTTTCCAAACGAACCAAAACAACTTTTTCTCCGTTTTCAGCCCAATTTTTTGCATCTTCAGCAGTAAATACAACCTTACCGCAAGCAGCACCGGGAGAAGCAGCCAAAGCATTTGCAACAGGTGTTGCCTTCTTCAGCATATCCGGATCAAACTGAGGATGCAACAGTGCATCCAAAGATCTGGGCTCGATCATTGCAACTGCTTGTTTTTCATCGATCATGCCTTCGTCAACCAAATCGCAGGCAATCTTCAACGCTGCTGCTGCAGTTCTTTTACCATTTCTGGTTTGCAGCATATACAGTTTCTTATCTTCAATGGTAAATTCCATATCCTGCATATCATGATAGTGAGTTTCCAAAGTATTACAGATGGTAACAAACTGGTCATAACATTCAGGCATAACTTCTTTTAACTGATCAATGGTCTGAGGAGTTCTTACACCGGCAACAACATCTTCGCCCTGTGCATTCATCAAGAATTCACCAAACAGTTTCTTTTCTCCTGTAGCAGGGTTACGGGTAAATGCAACACCGGTACCTGAGGTTTCTCCCATATTACCGAACACCATCATTTGTACGTTTACAGCGGTACCCCAAGAATAAGGAATATCGTTGTCACGACGGTAGATGTTGGCTCTGGGGTTGTCCCAGGAACGGAAAACTGCTTTTACGGCACCCATCAACTGTTCCTTAGGATCAGAGGGGAAATCTTCACCGATTTTTGCTTTATATTCAGCCTTAAACAAGGTTGCCAATTCCTTCAGATCTTCAGCAGTCAGGTCAACGTCTAAAGTAACGCCCTTCTTTTCTTTCATTTCGTCAATCAGGACTTCAAAATACTTCTTGCCGACCTCCATTACTACGTCAGAATACATCTGGATAAATCTTCTGTAGCAATCATACGCCCATCTGGGATTTCCGGACTTTTCAGCCATAACTTCTACAACTTCTTCGTTCAGACCCAGATTCAAGATGGTATCCATCATACCGGGCATGGAAGCTCTTGCACCGGATCTTACAGAAACCAACAAAGGATTTTCATGGTCACCGAATTTCTTGCCGGTAATTTCTTCCATCTTAATGATGTGTTCCATAATTTGTGCCTGGATGTCATCATTGATTTTTTTGCCATCCTCATAATATTGGGTACAAGCTTCTGTTGAAATTGTAAATCCCTGAGGAACAGGCAGTCCCAGTTTAGTCATTTCTGCCAGATTTGCACCTTTTCCGCCCAGCAGATTACGCATGGTAGCGTCGCCTTCACTGAACAGATACACGTATTTTTTGCTCATGTGTATGCCTCCTAATAGAAATTTAATTGCCTTTGGTATCTTTTGTTCCGAATCAGTTCATTTGCGGAACGCACGATTCGTCTTCTTTTTAGTAAAGATACTGGCTTTATTCATATTATTATACCATTATTTTCACATTTTGTAAAGAGATTTCTTGAAAATTAAAGGGAATTTTTAAAAAAATCCAATGTTTTTGGGTGTTTATCCAGATAATGAAGTAAAAATTTCTCACATACGGATGAAAATTCTCCAATCCGCTCCTCTGCTAAGGAAAAGGAAAACGGGTTTTTCGCCAATAAAATATACTGCATGGCTCGAAGAACAGTTTGAGAAATTCTAATGTCTCCTTTTTTACAATCATCGCAGACCACTCCCCCTGCCTGAAATGAAAAATAGTGTAAGGTGTTTTCCTCTCCGCAATGAATACAGCAAAACAAATTAGGAGCAAATCCCATCTCTGCAGCAGCACGAAGTTCAAATACTCCTTTCACCTTCCAAACCTCTTTTTTCTCTTCCAGCATAGCAAGAGCATTTAAAAGCAGCTTCATCAGGGATTCGTTTTGCAGCTGCTCACCCGAAGTAATTTCACAAAGGTAGGCACCGCAGGACATGGTAAGTAAATCTTCACTGATCCGATGAAAACTACGAATCAATTCACATTCGTTCAGCTGATAGGAATTTTTTCCCTCAAACAAAACAAAACGGCTGTAACAAAATAAGCCCGCGCCGGTACAACGGCGTTTTCCGCCACGTACCCCCCGAGCCGAAACACTGACGGTACCCCAATCCTTTGTGAATACCGTCAGCATTTTATCTTGTTCACCATATTTGGTTTCCCGAAGGACAATCCCTTCTGTCTTCACCAGTCCCATACGTCTTACAGTCCCCGCTCTTTTCTACTGAATGTTTCAGCGCTTCCTCCTGTTTATATAACAAAAAAGCTTCTATATTTCCGCTATTGCAAAAACAATTCCACGCAAATTGATCTAAATTCATGATATTCCCCTCCTGACATAGCTAGTGTTTCCTATCGCTGTACAGGGATACCATGTAAAAATTTACTTTTCTTCTTCGTAACCAAAATTTTTGATTAAATAATCATTGTTCCGCCAATCTTCTTTCACCTTAACCCATAGCTCAAGATGAACCTTGCAATCTAAAAACCGCTCCAATTCTCTACGTGCCGAAGTGCCGATTTTCTTCATCATAGCACCGTTTTTCCCAATAAGAATCATTTTATGGCTGGATTTTTCCGTGTAAATCACCGCATTGATTCGGCATAATTCTTTTTCCGTCTTCATTCTCTCAATCTCTACCGCTACCCCATGAGGAACCTCCTGAGACAAGAATCTGAGAACCTTTTCCCGAATCAATTCCCCTGCAATCTGGCGTTCAGATTGGTCGGTCACCATGTCATCCGGAAAATAACGGGGGCCATAAGGCAAATATTTCTTCATGACAGCAATCAACTCGTCCACACCGTCCCGTTTTAAAGCACTGATTGGAATAACCGATTCAAAATTACATAATTCAGAATATTTCTCAATCAAAGGTAACAATTTCTCTTTTGGAACCAAATCCACTTTGTTAATCACTAATATGACGGCAGAACGGGAAGCACGAAGTTTTTTTAGTAATTCCTCTTCATCCCCTGACTTTGTTGCATCTATCATAAACAAAATCAAATCCATGTCATCCAAAGCAGAAAATGCTGTGTTGACCATGAATTTTCCCAACTTATTTTTTGGCTTGTGCACACCGGGAGTATCTACGAATACAATCTGAGATTCCTCATCCTGATACACAGCTGTAATCTGATTTCTTGTGGTTTGAGGCTTGTTGGAAACAATGGATATTTTCTGCCCCACCAATTCATTGATTAACGTTGATTTCCCCACATTCGGTCTTCCCACAACAGTGGCAAATCCGGATTTAAATTGTTCCATTTATTCTTCCTCCCGTGTCAAAGATAACGCTGTCAGCACCGCTTCCTCATGTAAGCGCATCTCTTTTCTTTCTTCCTCGTTTATATGATCATATCCAAGCAAATGTAACAATGAATGAATTGCCAAAAAAGCAGTTTCCCTTTCAATGCTGTGTCCATATTCCTTCGCCTGTTCTTCTGCCCGCTCTAATGAAATAACAATATCTCCCAGATATACACGTCCTGTTTCGGGGTCCAAATCCTCCGGACCTGCTTTATACTCTTCCCCGGGAACTAATTCCAACATAGGAAAAGAAAGAACGTCGGTTGCACTGTCAATCCCTCTTTGCTCATAATTTATCTGACGAATCTCCTCGTTATTTGTAAAGGAGACACTCACCTCTGCATCAAAAGGAATGTGTTCCAGTTCCGCTCCCTTTTCCAGCACTTGTTCAATCAATGGCATCATTGTCGTTTCTTCTTCAAATAAAACTTTAATTTTCATTGTTATTCTCCCGATAAGTAACCCGTTTATGATAATATGCTTTTAACGTATGGACAAAGCTTCCCTTGATTTGTTCTATCTCTGCTAAGGTAATATTACAATCCGAAAACTGACCGTCCCGAAGCTTTCCCTCCACCAAACGATCAACATATCGTTCCATTGCCTCCGGTGAATCATCTGTCATTGTCCGCACTGCTGCCTCAATGGTATCCGCAAGCATAACAATCGCCATTTCCTTACTCTGAGGCTTAGGTCCAAAGTAGCGGAACGTATTGATATCCACATCAGGGTTTGTATCCTTTTCCAACTGATAAAAATACATGGTTGCGGTGGTGCCGTGATGCTGTTGAATAAAATCAGTTAATCGTTTTGGTATTCTGTATTGCTGCGCAATTTTCACTCCGTCACGGGGATGCTGTAAAATAATATTTGCACTTTCCTGCGGGGATAATTGATCATGAGGGTTGTCCACCAACTGATTTTCTTTAAACATAATCGGCTGTTTTAGCTTTCCCACATCATGATAATAAGCTCCCACCCGTGTCAATAAAGGGTCTGCCCCCACAAGCATAGCTGCATTTTCCGCAAGATTGCCTACCATAAGGCTATGATGATAAGTTCCCGGAGCCTCTGTCATCAATCGTTTTAGTAATGGATATTCCGAGTTTGTCATTTCAAGCAACTGAAAGGGTGTCAGTAAATGAAAAATCGCCTCCAATACAGGCAAAATACCCATAGCAACAATACCGGAAAGAAAAACACCGATTGCCATAAAAATTCCGTTCATAACCGCATCTCGAACAACGTTGTTCTCCATCATCTCCCAACAGATAATCATTGCTGCTTCAAAAAAAGCAACCGGCAAACAATAATAGAAAATTTTGGTTCTGCTTCGAATGTTTTTCAGCAAGGAAATCAAGATGGTACCGCCTATTAAATTGATTAGAAAAAATGCAAGATCGCCTCGCATTGCCAAAGCGGTAACGGCACAAATCAAAAAGTGAATGGCGGATGCAACTTTTGCTTTGCATAATGTGGCAGAAACAATCGCCAAAGTAAGTAAGGGGATCAGATTTTGATTCAAATCCGTCTGCCAGATGAAAAAGCATAAAATCAGCAGCATAATCCCGTATGCTGTAATCATTGCCGCGGTCAAAGGCCAACGAACAGACATTGTTTCAAATTTATCCTTTAAAAAATACAGAAAATAGAAAAACAAAAGCAATACCACTGCAATCAATCCAAAATAAGTGGAAAAATTAGAAAAATCTGCTTTTCTAATATATCCCATTTCCTTCATCATAGCATAATCTGCTTCTTCAATCCGTTCTCCCCGACCAATAATTTTTTCGCCTTTCTGGTAAACAATGGGTTCCACCTCGGCAGCCGCTTTTTCTTTTGCTCCTTCTGTGCCTTCCGGATCATAGGTCTTATTTGGCTTTAACAAAGCAGAAACCAGATTATAAGCAATCCTTCTGCTGCCCTGACTTAAATTTTTCTCGTTCAGGCTTTCGCTTAAGAAAGCATATCCTTCATCGGGAGACTCTGCATCAAGTCCAAATTTCATTGTTTCTTTCGATGCCTCTGTACACCCCTTTGAAAACCGTTCCAGCTCCGATTTACTCATAGCAAAAATATCCTGCCAATCCTCCCGACTGACAGCACTGCCTGAAATTTCGCTGTCGCTTAACTCTGATGCACTATCATATTTTCCCCAAAGTTCTGTAATTTTTGTAAGGGTTTCTTTTAAAGTTTTTTCCACCTCATCTGAAACTGTCAAATCATAGCTATATTGCTTTTGTACATAATCTCGGGCATCATTCCGTAATTTTTCAGTGGTCAGCTTGTCCGTAATCAAGCCGGAAGCATAAATATCTACAGGACAAATATCCCCTGTTTTAATATTATACTGCTTTGGCATAAATCCTTTTACAGCCACAAACACCGTTGCCACAACTGCAACAAAAATTAACAAAATAATCAGCCAACTTTTTCCTTCTGTTTTTTTCAATTAGGATTCCCTCCCTTTGGCTTGTCCGGTTTTTGCCGTTTTGCCTCATACTTTTCATAGGCCTTAATAATTTTCCGAACAAGAGGATGGCGAACCACATCCAAATCGGAAAATTTCATAATCTTAATATCCTCAATATGCTCCAGCACCTTCATGGCTTCCTTTAAGCCGGAACGCACCCCGCCCGGTAAGTCAATCTGGGTTACGTCACCGGTAATAACAGCTTTGGAACCAAATCCGATTCTGGTTAAAAACATCTTCATTTGCTCTGGTGTTGTGTTCTGAGCTTCATCCAAAATAATAAAACTGTCATCCAAGGTTCGACCGCGCATATATGCCAAGGGTGCAATTTCAATAGAACCCCGTTCCACGTACTTTTGATAACTCTCTACCCCCAGCATTTCATACAATGCATCATATAAGGGTCGCAGATAAGGATCAACCTTGTTTTGCAAATCACCTGGTAAAAACCCAAGCTTTTCCCCCGCTTCAACTGCGGGGCGGGTCAAAATAATACGGCTGACCTCTTTTGCCCGAAAGGCTTTTACCGCCATAGCCACTGCAAGATATGTTTTCCCTGTTCCCGCAGGACCGATTCCCAGCACAACCGTATTGTCCTCAATGGCTTCAACATACCGTTTCTGTCCCATGGTTTTGGGCTTTAAAGGCTTTCCGCGAGCGGTAAGACAGATACAATCCTTTGCCAGTTCCTCCGTTTGCTCTGTTTCGCCCGACTCGGCCATAGAAATTAAATATTGAATGGTTTGTTCATCAATGAACTCCGAACGCTCTGCAAACCGAACCAGCTGACCAACAACCGCACAACATTTTTCCACGTTTTCTTCTGATTCTCCCGTAATACGGATTTCTTCACCGCGGTTTACAATTTGCACATCGTAATTTTTTTCCAGTAATTTCACGTTAGCATCAAAGCTACCCATCACTTCCATTGCCTGTTCAACGCTGTTCACTGTTACTGTTTTTTGTATCATCCCATAATTCTCCTTGTATTTCCGCTTCAAATAATTTCTGTACTGCAATATTTTCAAGACATTCAAATGTACAGTCTACTTTTATCTTCCCCTGCCCCGCAACACAGACATTCCGTGTAACCGAAACAAGTTCTGCTCCCTCCGGCATCTCTTTTGACAAAACCTTTGTCAATTCCTCCTCCGCCAGATTTCCCGCTTCCTCCTCGGTAAGCTCATGACGGGTTACATTCACCTCACGAATCACACGTTTTATCAAAGCAAGGTTTCCCTTTTTCCATACTGTTTCTTCTATTGTATCACATTTGGGATACAAATTTCCAGTATTTCCGAAAAAATTTATAAATATTTTTGAAATTTTTAACCCATAACGGATTTTTTGTTGTCCGGTCAGCTCTTTTTTCTCCAATAACATGGGTTGAATCATACTTTTTTGTGTCCATGTTCTTGCAATGACCTCTCCAAAGGAATGAACAGGAACCGGATTTTCAATCTCCACACCTTTTAATGCGGACACCAAAAGCTGACCTTTCGATACTGTATCCCCAACCTTTACTACTGCCTCTCCTTCTTTGACAAGCATCAACTCTATCACACCGTCTTTTGCAGCAATCAGGTCGGTTGGTTGGTCAGCCGGCAACATTTCAGGGGTCGGTTCTCTCTCTTTGATTTCCACTATTACATCTGTTCCCTTTACGGTAATCCCTGCCCAGGATACAGTATCAAGTTGCTGTAAAATTTCAAACTGTATTTTTTCTTCATTGACAGACTTGCTTCTTGCCCATTTCCGTATGCCGTTTTCCTCTAAAATTTGATGCAAAAGGAACAAATCCGTTTGTACTACACCGACCACCTCAACCCGCCAAATTAAAGAAGTCAGACAACGAAGTGAAACAAAGAACAATAAAATACATATGACAAAAATTTTTCTTCCCCGATAGCGTTTCATAACAAACGGAAGTCCTCGTCTGCGTACAATCTTCACTTTTGTATTGCTTTTTGATGCAATGATTCTGATACGTTTAAAATCAGAAGCAAAGATACATGCAGTAAGAACCTTTCCTGCTTTCATATTCCAAAGGAAAATATGACGACGTCCGCAAATGGATAAAAAACGCTCGGCAATTCCGCCGTCAACAGAAATTTCCAGATACCCTCGTATCCAACGAATCAATCGGAGCAGCATCTCTTCTCCCCCTAATAAATAAATTCAACGTGAGTGATGATGCCTGTAATCTGTACCACGTCATCACTGATGTTTTGAATTTCAAATTCTTTTCCTTTCATCTCTAATAAAAAATTTGAGGTATTGATACGAATGCTGTCTGCTTCGTATTCTATGATTGCTTTATAGTTTTCTACCGTTACACTCTTATTTCCGCTAAATACAATTCTGGGAAACACCAGTTCTTCCGGAAAATCAAGTATTTTTACTGCTCTTTCTTTTATTTTTTCTTTCATAATCCACCTCTTTCAATGCAATTTATGCAAAATTCCGCTGTAACATGAATACAATTAAACAAATGATAACATTGTGAAAGAAGGAACGTAATAAAATGAAAAAATTCTTGTTGTATGCTTGTTTGTTCATGCTTCTGATTTTTTTACTGTGCTATCCGTCTCAGGCAATGGAAGCTGCCGCAAGGGGATTGGAGCTTTGTGCTGCTACTGTAATACCCTCCCTGTTCCCCTTCTTTATCCTTAGTTCCTTGTTGATTAAAACCGATTTTTTGGGAATGTTATTCCGTCCGTTACAACCCCTATTCTCCCGATTGTTCGGAGTCTCTCCATCCGGCACGGCTGCATTTCTTTTAGGCATCTGTGCAGGGTATCCCATCGGTGCGAAGTCCGTCACAGAGCTACACCAAACAGGTCAAATTTCCTACAACGAAGCCAACCGTTTGTTACGATTTTGCAATAACGCGGGACCCTTATTTTTGGTGGGTACTGTGGGAGTGGGCATGTTCGGAAACGCAGATATAGGATATTTACTGTTGTTTTCTCATTTCATTGCAGCTGTAGCGGTAGGATTTATATTTCGCAAAAATGAAAAAACAAATCAACCATATCAGAAAACACAAATTCAATTATCTTGGAATCTTCTCTCAGATGCGGTAAACGGTGCTGTCACCTCCATGCTTGCCGTGTGCGGATATATTATTTTATTTCAAGTCATCATCCAAAGTCTTTATCAATTTGGAATCATTGGTTTTTTTGCAAGATTACTGACCGCAGACAAATCAGTGGGCTTTGCAAGGGGTATTTTAAGCGGGCTCATCGAAATGACCTCAGGGGTATCCTTACTTTCCAAACTGCATCATTTGCCCCTTCGTTCCCTCGTTACTGCCGTTTCTTTGGTGTTAGGATTTGGAGGGCTGTGTGTACATACCCAGACTTTTGGTATCATCAAGGGGTATCACAAAAAAACATACCTGACAGGAAAACTCCTGCAAGGTATGTTCTCAGCAATCGTTACTTATTTTCTTTTTCCAAAATTGACGAGGGACACTCCAGCTTTTTATACCCATGTTCCAACACAACAGGAATTGAATGGAGAACTGTATCTGACGCTGTTTTTACTGAGCATCACTCTCGTGTTTTATTTCCTTCTTTTGATTACAAACTTTGTTCGTTCAAAGAAGTGATATGGCAATTTCGGCATTCTCAAATGCTTTTTTCTTCATATCGGGAAGCTTTTCTTCGTAGCAGGATTCTCGGGCTATAGCAGTCAGGCGAACCAACCCCTGGGCATCAATATGTTCCACAGGAAGATAGCTTTCCAGACCAAGATACCGTAAGGACCCCTCCACTTTCGGGTCATATACAATCCCTACAGGAGCCGCACCCACAGCAGCCGCATAAATCAGTGCATGAAGCCGCATTCCAATGACCGCGGCGCTTTTTTGCATTAGTCCAAGGACCTCTTCAACCGCTAAGCCTTCCAATACAACAGCATCCGTCCCCTTTGCGGTAAGCCGGCAAAGCTCTGTATCGCGGGAAGGTTGCATAGGCAGGAGTAAGCTTTTACAGCCATAATGACTGCGCATTTCAATAATAAATCGTTTTATCTCCTTGCAAATTTTCTCGTCACAATCATTCCAGTTACGTAAAGAAATAATGATAGGAGGTTTATCGCATCCAAATTTTTGCAACAGTTCATCTCTCTTGCTTGTATCACAGGGAATCAGCCCCAAAGCCGGATCGGCAGTGACCGTCATTTCCGGTTTTTTGACACCCATTCTTCGCAATTCTCTCATAGACTCCGGTTCACGGAGTGTAATCCGATCCACACTATTTACAATCTTTCCGGCAATTTTACGGTTTAGCTTTCCGTTTACAGGACCAACCCCATTGGCATACAGCATTACTTTACAACCGCATTTTTTTGCCATGCCAATCAAGGTCAGATAATAATACAGAGATTTTGAACTGGTGGTATCCTGAATCAAACTTCCCCCGCCGCTTAATAACAGTTTGGTCTGTTTCATCAATTTAAAAATTTCTTTAAAATTCATCCGATCAACTGCTGTTACATGATATTTTTCAGCAGTTTTCTTAGGATTATGAGATAACACAACAATGGACAGCTCAGGACGGCACGTTCTCAAATCATGTAAAATCGCCTGAAGAAGAGCCTCGTCTCCGCTATTCTCAAATCCATAATAACCGGACAGCATTATATCAACCATCATTTATTCCCCACTTACTTCTCGATGACAGCACGATAAGCTGTTTCTGCATCATCAGCCATTCTCCCCACCGAATAATGCCGATCCACCGTTTTTTTACAAAAACGGCATACATTCTTCCGTTCTGTTTCATCCATTTTATAGTATTTTAAAATACTGTTCTTTACAGATTCTGCAGTAGGCATTGCTTCTCCCCTACAGGTAAAATTGCTGGCAAATGCAGACGTTTCTTTTTCCGCAAGATAAAGTCCTAAATCTCCTTCATTGCCCGCCAGAACAGTTGGTTTTTCTGCCGCCATTGCTTCTAACGCCGCACGGCTTACACCAACAAACAAATCCGCAGAGGCAACAAAGCGGTTAATATCAGTACGAGGGCCCGTTAATTTTATAAACCCGCCTCCCAAGGCTTTATTTGTTTCTTCTGCTTTTTCCTTTATCTCACTATACACATCACCGCCGCCTACAATGACCAATTCAGCATTTGGAATTTCTTTTTTGATTTCTTCAAAGGCTTCTATCAGCAAAAAGGCAACATCTGCACGACTTCTGTCAAGTCGGCTGATGTGTACAATACGAAAGGCATCTGCTGAAAATTCAAATTCTACTGCCACCGCACCAAAGCTGATATCCTTGGAAAACCGATTGGTATTGATTCCGTTTATGGTCACCACAATCTGTTCTTCAGAAAGCTTATATTCTTTTCTTAAATACGACTTAATATCCTCGCTGACAGCAATGGTTTCTTGCCCCCAATCAGTGAGATATTTTAATCCTTTTCCGGTTTCAAACACCCAGTGAGCTGTGGTAACAAAAGGAATTTTTTGCACACGGCACACTTTCCCTGCAATAAATGCGGGAATTCTGGCATGAGCATGAACCAAATCAATATTTTCTTTTTTTATAATGTCTCGGAGCATCCGAAATGACGCCAGCATATGGGCAGGCTTTTTACTGTGCAATGGCACCTGATAATGTACAATCCCCGCCGCCTCAAGCTCGGGTACAAAAGCACCTCCGTTTGATGCAATGATCACACGATATCCGCGTTTTTGCAACTCCAAAGACAACTCCATAATATGTGTTTCGGCACCGCCAATGTCCATAGACATCTGTGCCATCAATAAATTGCACGGTAATTTCCCCATAGTTTCCTCCCGATTTGTTTCTTCTTCTTTTATGGTATCACAAACTAATAAAAAAATCAATCCCAATTTCATTCTTTTTGACTTTTTTCTGTTTTCATGGTATAATAATTCCAAAAGCAATTATTATACGCCCATTGGAATTATGACATAATAACACTAACAAACCGAAAGGAGAAGTTCCATGATAGTAGCGGGTATCGTTTGTGAATATAACCCCTTCCACAACGGACATCAATATCATATTGAACAAACAAAAAAAAATGCCGATGCCTGTATTTGTGTCATGAGCGGCAATTTTGTCCAGAGAGGCGAGGCGGCATGTGTCAATAAATTTGTACGGGCTGAAGCAGCGATTTTAGGCGGTGCAGATCTTGTACTGGAATTGCCCGCCATATTTGCATGCCGTTCTGCCGAAGGCTTTGCCATGGGGGCTGTTTCCCTTCTTGCACAAACAGGGATTGTTTCCCTTCTTTCCTTTGGAAGCGAAACCGCTGATGTAGAAGAACTGAAAAAAGCGGGTTCCTTTTTTGCCAACGAAACAGCTAATTATCAAGCAACACTAGCAAAGGAACTAAAAACGGGAATTTCCTTTCCCTCGGCACGGGCGAATGCTGTAAAGGACCAATCCTTTGGATTTTTACTGGAGCATCCAAATGATTTACTGGGAGTGGAATACTCAAAAGCAATCCATCGTCTTGGCGCCCCCATTACTCTTTTTCCTGTTTTGCGTTACAAGGCAGACCACCACAGCCAAACGGGACAGGACAATGTTTGTTCTGCAAGTTATCTGAGGTCACATCCTGATGAGTTGGAAATCTATTCCCCCGTTGCGTCTTTATTGCGTGAGGGCGGATTTCCTGTAAACACAAATTTGTTTCAAACTATTTTACTCGCTCATCTTCGCCGAATCTCCCCTGCTGAGCTTTGCAACACGGCAGATTGTACAGAAGGATTGGAATACCGATTAAAACAAGCTGCCTCAGAAGGAGAAACTCTGCAGGAGGTGATTGCCTTTGCTAAAACAAAACGATATACACAAACCAGAATTCAAAGAGTTCTGTTAAATTCCTACCTTGGCATTCAAAAAAAGAACTATGAACCGGAATATTTCCGTGTTTTAGGAGCCAATAAAACAGGAGCAGATTTGTTGCGAAGAATAAAAGAAAAGGGAAATTTGCCCATTATAACAAATCTTTCCAAGCAAAAAATAGATTCCGAAAGCTTAAAAATCGACATTGCCTCAGGGGATTTTTATGCACTTTTGCAAACAAAAAACCGCAGGGGCGGTATGGATTATACCACCTCTCCACGGTTTTTTGATAAAGAAAACATATCTCCGCGACGATGAAAAGAGGAAATATGAGGTTCGCTATGAAATCATTCTGGTAATCTCTTTTTTCATTCGTTTAATAATTCTTTTCTCCAGACGGGAAATATAAGATTGAGAAATCCCCATCAGGTCTGCCACTTCTTTTTGGGTCAATTCATCTCCTCCATGCAACCCAAACCGCAACACCATTATCCGCTGTTCCCGATTCGAAAGCTTATGTAATGCAAGATAAAGAAGCTGACGGTCCACTTCGTCATCCAACTGTTTATCCACGCTGTCTCCGTCCGACCCTAAAATATCAGACAGGAGCAATTCGTTTCCGTCCCAATCCACTCTGAGGGGTTCATCAATAGAAACTTCCGTCTTTTGAAGACTGTTTTTCCGCAGATACATCAGAATTTCGTTTTCAATACACCGAGATGCATAGGTGGCTAACTTAATTTTCTTATCTGCATTGAAGGTATTGACCGCTTTCATAAGTCCGATGGTTCCAATAGAAATCAAATCTTCTATTCCAATCCCTGTATTTTCAAATTTTTTTGCAATGTAAACCACAAGACGTAAATTGTGTTCAATCAAGGTATCCCTTGCATCTTCTTCCCCCAAGCTGAGCCGACGGACACAATCTCCTTCCTCTTCAGCGGATAAAGGCGGAGGCAACACGTCGCTTCCTCCAATATAATAAATACGGTTTCCTTGTCTTAACCGCTGTAAAAATACCGCATACAGTTCCATCCACTTTCCTGTCTTTCCCATTTTTTACACCTCTTTTTATATTGTCATTGCCGGATGAAGCAAAGCGGAGTAACCTTGATTTTCCGTCAATTTTTTTTGAATTATTCCTACCAGAACCCGATTCATAACTACTCTTTCCTTTCCTTGAACCACTGTTACGCTATCGGGTCTGAAGGCAATCATCATCCCTTTATCCTCTTTTACCGTGGAAAAGGGAATCTGATAGATTCTCTCCGGCACGGGACCGATGCTTTTATTGACAATCATGCCTTGTAATTTCTCAGACAGAATGTCGCAAATACGATCATATTCTACCACCATAACAGGAAAGCCGGTTAAAGGATCCTCCAGTTCACAACCGGTATCCAATATTGCAGTCAAAATAACTTCTTTTCCTCTGTTTTCAATGATTACTGTTCTCTTGCGATAATCATTGATCCGACCAAGCACTGAAGAACCCACCGTTAAACACCCCCAGCAAAGAACTGTAAACACAAAAAATTGTATGATAGAAAAATCAAAATAAACAATACCGTTTATCATTCTTCCCTGTCCTGTTTTTACTAAAATGGCATATAACATTCCTCCAATAAAACAGGAGGTAATCCAAAACAAAAAAAAGGCTTTTATAAATTGTTTTATTCCCTCCGGCCGATAGGCAATCAAAACCATTATCCCGCCAAATACAATCTGAAAAAAAGCCGTTCCTAACAGCGGAAATCTTACTGCGCCAATCCCATATAAACCGCCAAGCAACGCACATAAAAACAAATACTTTCCTTTATGAAGCTGACAGGATACCAGATGAAGAATCAGATAATCCATGGAGAAATTTAATAAAAACAGGACATCAGCATAAACAATCATTCCGTTCTCTCCCTTTCCTGTTTTTATTATACATGGAACAATGGGCAAAATTTGTCACAATGAGGAATTGAGTGCAAAAAAATAAACGACAGGAAAAACCTGTCGTCTACATTCTTTTACATAAATTTTCTTCTAAAGATTTTAGGGGAAAACATTAACAAGACGGGATATATTTCAAGTCTCCCAAGAAACATATCCGCACAGAGCACCCATTTTGACAAACCGGAAAGTCCTCCGTAATTCATGACCGGACCAACCTCCCCTAACCCGGGTCCTACATTGCTGATACAGGAAATAACTGCCGAGGCTGTTGTTTCCATTCCTCTTCCGTTTAATCCCACAAGGACAACCGATACACCGAACAATCCAAGAAGAAGCACCAGATAAACCAATGTACTGTTGACCATTTCACTGTCCAAACCTTTTCCGTCCAACTTCAACCGTGTAACTGTCTGAGGATGAATCATCCTCTTCACTTCATTTACCACGGCTTTCCAAAGAACCTGCAATCGAATGACTTTCAAACCGCCACCTGTAGAACCCCCGCATGCACCGATAATCATTACAAAAAACAAGAGATACTCGGCAATCTCCGGCCATTGATCAAAATCCGCAGTAATAAAGCCGGTGGTACTGATACAAGATGCCACCTGAAAGGCAGAATGTCGAAAACTTTGAAGTAAGGAATTATATTCTGGATAAATAATGAACATAATTGCCACCGTTACCGACGCGACAATTCCTAAAAAAACCTTCCATTCGCTATTTTGACGAATGGGAGTAAATTTTCGTATCAGTAAAAAATAAAACATATTAAAGTTGATACTGAATAACAGCATGAAAATCGTAATGACCCAATCGATATAAGCACTGTCATAATGGGCAATGCTTGCATTTTTATTGGAAAAGCCTCCTGTTCCGGCTGTAGAAAACGCATGAATCAGACTGTCATAAACCGACATTCCTCCTGCAAAAAGCAAAATAGCTTCAAAAAGTGTCAAGGCTAAGTAAATGGCATATAAAATCTTTGCCGTATGCATTCCTTTCGGAACAATTTTCCCAACACTGGGCCCTGTCAGTTCCGCTCTCATAATATGAATAGAATGATTTTCACTGACAGGAACCACCGCCATTACAAACAGTAAAACTCCCATACCGCCAATCCAGTGGGTAAAGCTTCTCCAAAACAGTACTCCGTACGGCAAACCTTCAATTTGACTTAATATGGTAGCACCTGTTGTTGTAAATCCGGAAACGGTTTCAAAAAATGCATCCACAAATTTTGGAATCCAGCCTCCTAAATAAAAGGGCATGGAACCGCCCAATGACCATAAAACCCATGTCATGATTACAATCAAAAGTCCTTCTTTTGCATACATGGTTCGGTCTTTTACCTTCATCAAAACGGCAGGCAAGCCAATAACAGCCAAAATAATTGCCACCATCAAAAAAACAAAAACACTGTCCCATTCACGGTATATGACTGAAACAAGCAAAGGTAACATCATCAGAATTGCCTCTGCAAACAACATTTTCCCAACAATCTGAATAATTAATTTTCTGTTCAACGTTCACTCAACCTCTTATGCCTGTAAAATTTCTTTCAAATCCTTAAATTGCTGATTTCTGCACACTACAATAACACTATCCCCGATTTCGATTTTATCATCACCGCCCGGAATGATAGGCACACGTCGACGGACAATGCTTGCAATCAGCAAGTTCTTTTTCAATTTTAAATCCTTCAGAGGAACACCGATATACGGTCCATCCTCCCGGGCAATAAATTCCAAAGCCTCTACCTGATTATCAACCAAACGGTACAGGGTTTCAATATTACTTCCCAGAGAATTTTGCATTGCCCGAACATAGCTCACAATATGATTGGCAGTAATATTCTTTGGAGAAACAAAGCTTTCCAAACCCAGCATATCTGCCATATCCATATAAGAATCCCGATTGATTTTTGCTACTGCTTTCGGCACTTGTAAATTTGAAGCAAACATTGCCATAATAATATTTTCTTCATCAATTCCCGTAAGAGAGGCAAAGGCATCTACCTGCTCTAAGCCTTCTTCCTTTAATAAATCCTGATCAGTGCCGTCGCCGTGAATAATAGAAGCCTTCGGCAGTAAGTCGCTCAATTCCATGCAACGCTCATAATCTTTTTCAATAATTTTTACTTTCACACCGATTTTTTGCAATGCAATAGTCAGGTAATAAGAAATTTTTCCTCCGCCAACGATTATGGCAGTTTTTGACTGATCCTTCAAAATTCCCAACGTTTTAAAAAACTTTTCAATATTTTCATGAGAAGCCGTCAGATTGATTTTATCTCCGGAACGCAAGCGAAAATCACCATCAGGAATATACAGCTCACCCTCTCTCTGAACTGCACAAACCAACACCTTAACCTTATATTTTTTATACACCTCAGAAAGGGACATTCCGTCAAGCATGCTTTTTTCTGCCAGTTTAAATTCAACCAGCTCCACTTTTCCCTTTGCAAACAATTCAATTTTTGTAGCGGAAGGGAAAAGCATAATTCGGGAAATCTCAGTAGCAGCCGCAAGCTCAGGGTTAATTCCCATACTCAGTCCCAATTCTTCCTTCATGATATTCAACTGCTTGAAATACTGCGGGTCCCGAACACGGGCGATTGTTTTCTTTGCGCCCAATTTTTTTGCTAGCAAGCAACAAAGCATATTCAGTTCATCCATAGAGGTACATGCAATCACCAAGTCTGCATGGGGAACTCCTGCTTCTTCCTGCACCTCATAAAGAGCACCGTTTCCTTCAACGCACATAACATCTTGAGTATTGATTAAATTCTTCAGGGCATTCTGGTTATTGTCAATGACAACAATGTCATGTCCTTCTCTCTGAAGCTGAGAAGATAAGGTACTTCCCACCTTGCCGTCTCCAATAATTACGATATTCATCATCAAACCTCTTTTTTGTAAAATAAATCGTTCATCACCTATTATAGTATACTTTCAAGAAAATTACAAGTAAATTTTTTATAAAAGCAAAAACCACTAAAGCAACGGGGCAAACAATCGTAGCACATAACCGAAAAGCCGTAAAAAGAGATTGATTTTCATATAATCAGCAATGGTCACTCTGTGAGACAGTTTTAATGTTTGCTGAAAATCTGCTTCTATGACAGGGATAACAGGACAGTCAATCAAAAGCGCAGCACACTCATAATGAAGGTATAAGCTTCTGAAATCATGGTTAATAGTCCCCACAACCGCCCGCTTATCGTCCGATATTGACATTTTTGCATGAACAAAACCGGGGGTGTATTCATAAATTTTGACGCCCCCACGGATTAGTTCAGGATAATAGGTTCTTGCAACCGCTTTTACATAAGGTTTGTCCGGAATATGAGGAACCAAAAGGATGACCTCCACCCCTCTTTTTGCTGTATATTTCATCGTTTCACGCATTTCACTTGAAGGAATTAGATAGGGAGTCATCACATGAACATACTTTTGAGCAGTATGGAGTAAATCCAAATAAACCCGTTCACCTGTATTTTCCTCATCCAGAGGACTGTCACCAAAAGGCAACACAAAGCCCTGGGCATCGCTTTTCTCTCTTCCGACAGAACCCGTCAGATAAGACAAATATTCTTCTTCATAAAATCCCCTTTTTCGGTCGGAGGCATTCCAAAGCTGTAAAAACATCATGGAAAAACTATCCACTGCGTCGCCTGTCATACGAATTGCAGTATCCTTCCAGTGACCAAACCGTTCCATTCGGTTGATGTATTCATCTCCCAGATTCACACCTCCCGTATAGGCCACCTCTCCGTCAACCACTATAATTTTACGGTGATCACGGTTATTCTGAGAAGAAGAAAGCAAGGGGTAAACCGGTGCAAAGGGATGACATAAAATTCCTTCCTCCTCCAACTGTTTATGATAATCTCTGGGTAGAAGGTTTACACACCCCATTCCGTCATACATGATCCGTACTTCCACTCCGCTTGCTGCTTTTTCTTTTAAAATTTCATGAACACTTGACCACATTATCCCGTGATGAATAATAAAAAATTCCATAAATATAAATTTTTTGGCATTCTGCAAATCCTTTTTCAAGTCCTCAAACATCAATTCTCCCAAGGGATAATATTTCACATCTGTATTTTGATACACGGGAAACCCGCAGTTTTCCCGCAGATATTTTGCTAATCCGCTTATTCTTGGGTTCAAGTCCTCCAGTTGTTTTACCGCATCCGGCATCTGAGGCAAGTGACGGTTTGTTGTTTTTACAATATAATTCAACCGCTTTGAAATTTGTTTTCCCACAGTATCAAATCGAACCAGAATATACAGCAAAACAGTAAAGGTAGGTGCCAGTGCAACAAGACAAATCCATGTTAATTGAAACGCCGGATTTTTTTGCAACTGCATTTCATATACAATCAGACCCGCACAAACCAACAACTGCATCCAGTATACATAAGCAAAATATTCATCAAACCAGATAAAGCTGGCTGCAAAAATTAAAATTTGCAACAGAAAAAAAGAAATACTGAGTAGTTTTTTGCTAAAAAACAGTTTAAATAATTTTTCCATCTTTATCCCCCGTATTTATTTTCATATTGTTATTATACTCTTAATTTTTAATTTCGTCAATACTGAAAGAGAAGATGTCCGTTAAATCAAAGTGTCCGTTTAACAACTCGTTTTCTTCTCCTTCAACAGTAAAGCTGACACGATTTACTTCAGGAATTTTTGTTAGCGAATTGGCAATAGAATACAAGGTAAGAAATTCTCCTGTACTGCCTCCACTGTGTGCCTCTACAAAATCACTGCTGAAATCTACCACTGCCTGATGTGCAGAAAAACGATTTAATTTCATGGTGCCCATCTTTGGAAAGGGTGATTCCAACCCGTCGCTTTCCGGACCCTTTTGCAATTCTTTTAATACATATTCAATCTTTTCCTCAACGGTTCTCACCTGTTCCTTGGGTACAAACCGTTTTTCTTCCGTCAGGCGGTGTGTCACTTTTTCAGGAAAATATAAGGAAATTAACACCTTTTGCTGATGATTTAAAGTTTCGATATTTGCATGGGTACATCCTGTCAACAAGACACAAAGTATGGCACAAAGATATTTCACATTATTCCCCTCCTTGTTTCTTTCTAACATGATATGCAAATTTTTTTTGAGAAGAACGGTTATTTTTCAACCCCATCCTCATATAATGTAGGTAGTATTTCAGAAAGGAAGGTTTCATGTGGAAAAAAAGAAAAAGGAAGAACAAAGACGCCCTGTCCCAAAAGAACAAGGCGATTTGGATGAACTGATTTTCGGAAAAAACACCGAACAATATCATTCAGAAAAATAATCAATCGCGGCACGGATCTGGTCATCCTGAATGGCCTGCAACGGTGCCGAAGCTACATATAATTTCCCCTGAGTGGAATTATCCAGATCACCGCAAGGATAAAGTCCGTTATCCTTTTGGAATTCACTTACTGCATTTGCGGTTCTTTGATCAAAATTCCCATCATAATTTCCCATTAAATATCCAAGCATTGAAAGACGAATCTGACAAGCCTTCACATCTTCTCCGCTGTCACCGAAGTACAACTTCCGCTCCATAGTCATCTGGGGAATATCTTTATTTTTATTCACATAAACCAAAGGATTTTCAACTTTAATATCCGGATTCAGTCCCGTTGCGGGAAGTAAGGTTCCGTCAGGCGTACGGTATTGGCAAACGGTCAATTTATAGCCACTGTTAAACGCATGTAATGCATAAACCTGTTGTCCGCTTCCCTTTCCGTAAGAATTTGTCCCTATCAGAACACCCATTTTATTATCCTGAAAGGCTGCTGCCAAAAGCTCGGAGGCTGATGCACTGTATTCATTGATCAGGACAACCGTTTCATATTTCTTTTCTTTAAATCTGGCAGTGGATTTATGCACTTCATTTTTAGACTCGTCCTTATATTCCATTGTCGCAATCATCGTGTTTTTCGGCAAAAATAAGGATGCAATGGCAAAGGCTTCGGAACCAAGTCCGCCGGAATTGTTCCGTAAATCCAAAATCACTTTTTTGATATTTTTAGAATCGGCTTCCTCCAGCACTTTTTTCACTTCTTCTGCACAACCCTGATTAAAGGTTGAAAGCTCCAGATGAAGAATATTTCCGTCCAAATATTCGTACGAAACCGCATTTTGCTTAATTTCCACACGAATCAGAGTCACCGAATAGGTTTCCTTCCCCCGTAGAAATTCCAATGAAACCGAGGTTCCCAAGGACCCCCGAATAAAAGGAGCAATTTCGTTCACATTCATTCCCTTTACATTTCGTCCGTCAACTGAAATCAACTCATCTCCTACACTGACCCCTGCCAGCTCTGCAGGAGAATTATCAATGGGAAAGTCTGTAACAACAATTCTGTCCTCCAGATTGGTAACAACAATTCCCACACCATACATACTGTCGTCAAGATTTTGTGTAAAGCTTGCATATGTATTTTTATCAAAATACTGACTGTTCGCATCCAAGCCTTCAAACACAGACGAAAATGCCAGCTCTAACTGACCGCGATCAACTCCAATCAACCCTTTGATGGTCAATTCATAAAGTTCTTCCATGGAAATTCCAAACTTATAGTTTTCCATAATATCTTCCATATAACTTTTGTAGTACTTAAACATGGAATTTGACAAAAGCTCGGTATATTCTTCCACGCTGATTCCCATATTGGCCGCATTTTCCGCGATTTGCTTCTGATATTCCTCCACGCTCATTTCATCCATGGAAAATACAGAAAAGGAAAGAGAAAATACCAAGATAAAAGAGAGGAAAATACTCAATATTCTTTTTTTCATCATTGTTTCGCCTCCTGACAGAGTAGTAAATCGTTACATCCGTTCCGGCGCTGTTACCCCCAAAACCCGCAGCGCATTAGAAAGAGTTGTTTTCACACAATCAATTAGTAATAATCTTGCCTTCATTAACGCAACCTCTTCCCCTTTTACCCGATTTGCGTTGTAGAAGGAATGAAATGCAGCTGCCAATTCAACGGTATATCGAGTGATTTTAGAGGGTTCGTATTGGTCTGCCGCATCAGTAATTTCCTGAGGGAACGCAGAAAGACGTTCCAAAAGAGCCATTTCCTGTGGTGAATTCATCAAGGAACAATCTGTATCCTTATAGTCGGGCACAACCACATTTTCCGCTTCCAACATCCGTAAAATACTGCAACAGCGTGCATAGGCATACTGTACATAATAGACAGGATTTTCATTACTCTGAGACACTGCCAAATCCAAATCAAAATCAAAGTGACTGGAGGGCTGACGGAGATTGAAGAAAAACCGTGCAGCGTCACTGCCAATATCCTCTAACAATTCATTTAATGTAATGGCTTTTCCTGTTCTTTTGGACACCTTGTAAACTTCTCCGTCACGCATCAGACGAACCAACTGCATCAATACAAATTGAAGTCTGTCAGGATTGATTCCTAAGATGTCCATCGCCCCCTTCATACGGGCGGTATGACCGTGATGGTCTGCACCCCAAACATCAATAACCGTATCAAACTCACGGGTTTTAAACTTATTCTGATGATAAGCAATATCTGCTGCAAAGTAAGTGGGGATTCCGTTGGAACGAACCAACACTTCATCCTTTTCTGCACCGAAGGCGGTAGCACCAAACCAAGTGGCGCCCTCCTGCTCATAGGCTTTCCCGGTAGCGGTTAGCTGAGCAATCGTATCCTTTACTTCTCCGCTTTTATACAGTTCGCTCTCACGGAACCACACGTCATAATGGACCCCAAACTGTTCCATGGTTTTTTTAATGCCTGCAATATTCTTTTCCAAACCAAAGGCAACCAATGCTTGTTTTCGTTCCTCAGAACTTTTAGAAAGCTCAGAATCACCATATAACTCAATATAATCACGCATCAGTTGAGTAATATCCTCGCCGTGATAACCGTCTTCAGGGAAAGTCACACTATCCTCTCCCTGAAGGAGCTGTAAATATCTTGCTTCCAAAGACATCCCGAATTTTTCAATCTGGTTTCCCGCATCGTTAATGTAAAACTCACGGGTGACATTAAACCCTGCAAAATCCAGTACACTTGCCAGCACATCACCGATTGCACCGCCTCGGGCATTTCCCACATGCATGGGTCCTGTGGGATTAGCGGATACAAATTCCACCATTACCTTTTTTCCTTCTCCCACGTTTACCCGACCGTAATCGGCGTTTTCCTTCTGAATAATATCCAAAACAGAATAAAACCACTCCGGTTTCAAGGTAAAGTTAATGAATCCGGGACCTGCCACTTCCACCTTCTCAATACAACTGTTTTCTAATTCAAATGCAGCTGCCAGCTTGTCCGCAATAGCGCGGGGGGCAGATTTCGCCGGTTTTGCAAGGCGCATTGCAATATTGGTTGCAAAATCTCCGTGTCCTGCATCTTTGGGCTTTTCCAGCTCAATTTCCGCACCAAATTGGTCCAATCCTTCTGCCTTTAATCCATTTAAAATAATATCACTGATTTCTTCCTTCACTTGCTGAATTGGATTTATCTTCATTGTTTATACCTCCCAAACCTTCATAGAAAAATGATTGTCCGACGCCTGAACACTATTGATTTCTAAAAGATAATCAAATTCTGCCTGACCGCCGCCCTCGTCCATCTGTACTGAAATATGGCTGGAGCTGACACCCATAGAAAGCATTCCCAGTTCTGTTTCGTACATAGTGACGTGCTTTTTCCCTTCTTCAAACCTCAAATGGGAATTGCTGGTTCCCATACGGGAAATCGAAATTTCTTTAGGTCGGAATTGAATCAAAGTCGTCGTTCCTTCCATTCCTGTTACCTCAGATTCTTTATATTCAACAGAATATCCATCCTCCTCGCGGCGATAAAGAGCTTCGGTAACAAATTCCACTTTCTCTTCTTCCCCATCCTGTTTGCGATTGCCTAATATCTTTAAAAACATCTTTTTTTCCATTGCCAATCAAAACCTTTCAATGTCTATTTTTTCTACCTGTTCTTTCAATTCGCATTGTAAAAATAAACTGCCCAACGCTGCAAAATTATCCACATTATCGCTGACATAGTAAGAAACTGCTCCTGTGTTTTCAGCAAGCATTTTTCTCTTCTCCAGTTCCTCAGCAACCTTATGTGCCGCTTGAGCCCCCACATCAATCAGGGTGACTCCTTGTCCCACCTTTTCGCTAATTACTTTTTTTAGTAAGGGATAATGAGTACAACCCAAAATCACAGTATCCGCTCCAAATTTTATCACATCTTCCAGATACTCCTCTGCAATGAGCCGTGCTACCTGACAGTCGGTATATCCGTTTTCTACCAAGGGAACAAACATGGGACACGCTTTCCCTATTGACTGAATATCAGCATTTCTTCGTTTCAGCTCAGCCTGATAGGAACCGCTTCGGATGGTACCGTTTGTTCCTAAAATTGCTACTTTCCCATTCTTTGTGGCATTGACCGCCGCATGGGATGCAGCCTCTACAACGCCCACCAAGGGAAGATCAGGATATTCCTCTTTTAACACAGGCAAACCCACAGAGCTTACCGTTCCGCAGGCAACCAAAATCATTTTCACATCAAACCGCTTTAAAAAGTTAATATCCTGACGGGTATATTTGATAATGGTAGCATCCGAACGAGTTCCGTAAGGCACTCGACCGGTATCGCCAAAATAGATAATATTTTCTTTGGGCAAAACACGTCTTAATTCACGCACTGCCGTCAGACCACCAAGGCCTGAATCAAACACACCGATACAACGTTGATCCATGTTCTCTCTCCTTAACACACTGCATAGCTGATCAATTCATCCAGCAGTTGAGAATATGTATATCCTTCAGCCATCCACAGTTTTGTAAACATACTAATTTGTGTAAATCCGGGTAACGTATTGATTTCATTGATATAAACCGTTCCGTCCGCCGTCAGAAAAAAATCGCAACGGGACAACCCTCTGCACCCCAGTGCTTGGTAAGCTTTTTTCGCTGCGGTGCGGATTTTATCCGATTCTTCTTTTGTTAACGAGGCCGGAATAACAGTTTTTGATCCTTCGTCAAAATACTTGGATTCATAATCATAAAATTCACCGGCCGATAATACTTCTCCTACACAGGAAATCTTCGGAACACCGTTCCCCATTGCAGCACATTCTAACTCTCTGCCTACAATGGTTTCTTCCATCAGAACCTTAGAATCCACCTTTGCTGCAATCTCAAAAGCATGGAGCAATTCCTCTCGATTATGGGCTTTTGTAATTCCAATCGAAGAACCGGTGCATGCGGGTTTTACAAACATAGGATAGGATAACTCCCCTTCCGCACGAATGGCGGCATCAACAGGATTTTCCCTTGTAATATCATCAAACAATACCCATTTTGCCTGTGATATCCCCGCTGTATCAAATACCATTTTAGAAAGTGCTTTATCCATTCCAAGGGCCGAGGCGGCAACAGAACATCCTACAAAAGGAATTCCGCTCATTTTAAATAACCCCTGAATACAACCGTCTTCCCCGTAGGCACCGTGAAGCACGGGGAACAATATATCAATAGAAATTCGTTCCATTCCGTTTTTTTCTTTTACCAGCAACCCGCTGTTCTTTCTGTCCGGAGAAAGGATACAAGGAACACAGTCTCCCTTTTCCCATACATGGTCACGCATTTCCTGAGTACTTCCTAAAAACAGTTTCCATTCACCGCTTTTTGTAATTCCTACCTTTATTACTTCATATTTCGACGGGTCAAGTTCTTCTGCAACATAACTTGCCGACACACAGGATACATCATATTCCTCTGACATACCCCCGAATAATACACAAATTCTTTTCAACCTACACGCCTCCTAACACTTAACTTTTATTTTATCATATTTATTCAATAATTTCAATGGTTATTTCTAATCTTTTTATAAGAAATTAAGAATGGAGAAAAATTTTTCTATTTATTAGAAAATAGCTTGACACAAAAAATAAGAACAACTTTAAAAAATATTCAAAACCTATTAGATTTCAGTTGATACCTTGTTCATATTCCGCCCTCGAAGAAATAGATATATTGCACAAAAACAAAACAAATATTTTCTTTTTGTTTAGAAAAAGATACAGTTGACTTTTTGCGTCTTTTCTGATATAATTATTTATGTTATTGAGACGGGCGCATAGCTCAGCTGGGAGAGCATCTGCCTTACAAGCAGAGGGTCACAGGTTCGAGCCCTGTTGTGCCCACCAAGAAAAACGAGGACTTTTGTCCTCGTTTTTTTGTATATTACCGAAAGAACAAACCATACTAATAGAAAAAGGAGGATTTTTCGTGAAAAAAATTGCTTTTTTCGATGCAAAACCTTATGACAAAATTTATTTTACGCCCCTTAGCGAAAAACATGGTTATAAAATTAAATACTTTGAAAACAAATTAAACGAGGATACAGTAGGATTGGCAGCGGGATATGACGGAGTTGTGGCATTTGTGAATGACACCTTGGACAAAACCGTTCTGGACACACTGTACAAGAACGGCATCACCATTGTAGCAATGCGATGTGCCGGATATAATAATGTAGATTTTGAAGCAGCCTATGAAAAAATTCATATTGTCCGTGTCCCAGCCTATTCTCCTTATGCGGTAGCAGAGCATGCAATGGCATTGTTGCTTACTTTAAACCGAAAAATTCACAAGGCATATTTCCGTACCCGTGATTTTAACTTTACGTTAAACGGACTAACCGGATTTGACCTTCACGGAAAAACAGTGGGTGTCATCGGAACGGGAAAAATCGGAAGGGTATTTATTGACATCTGTAAAGGATTCGGTATGAAGGTCATTGCCTACGATCCCTATCCTGTAGAGGGAATTGACTATGTTTCCTTAGAGGAACTCTGCAAGGAATCGGATATTATTTCTCTCCATTGTCCTCTCACTGAATCCACCCATTATATCATAAACGAAACCACCCTTTCCATGATGAAAAAGGGGACGTTTCTTATCAACACCTCTCGCGGTTCATTGATTGACAGCGAAGCACTGGTAGAAGCATTAAAATCAGGTCAGATAGGCGGTGCGGGACTGGATGTATATGAAGAAGAAACAGACTTTTTCTACGAGGACCGTTCAGGAAAGGTAATTTTAGACGATATTTTAGCACGGCTTATGGGGATGCCCAACGTGCTGATTACCTCCCATCAGGCGTTCTTAACCCACGAAGCACTGGAAAATATCGCACAGACCACCATTGAAAATTTAGATGCATACTTTACCGACAAGCCATTGGTAAACGAAATCTGTTATCATTGCACAAAATCAGGACAGTGCGATAAAAAGCACAAGAAACGATGTTTTTAAAAAAAAGAATCGGTTTTATAGCCGATTCTTTTTTTGTGCAAGTCATGGCAACTTTTTTATGATATGATAAATATATAGAGTAAAAATTTCATAAAGGAGAATTGCTATGAATTTTATTACAGAAAAACTATGCTTTACAAGATTTAAAAGAAGTTATCATTTATCCACAGGAGAAATTGCTCTTTGGGACGCCTTGTTTATGGCATCAAACAGCGTAGGGTTAGGAAAAAAGTTTACAATTTCTGACAAGTTGCTTTGCGTAGATTGCAGTATGAGCCAGAATGGACTTTCCAACGCACGTAAAGGCTTAATCAAAGCAGGATTGCTGGTTTGCTCCCCATACCGACCGGGAGAACAAAGAACCTATCAACTAAAAAGTATGGAGCAAATCATGAACTCCCATTTTCACTCACAAATTTTTTTCAGCGATACCGATTGTGTGAACAATGATATGAGCAGTGATGTGAATGATAGTGTGAGTGATACTGTGACTGAAACTGTGAGTGATAATATAAATAAAAAAAGAGAGAGAAAAAAACAATACAAAACAAAAGGAGTGCGTGTAAATCCATTTAACTGTATTTCTGCTTGTGATACAATGGACGACGATGACATATTGGCATTGAAGATTCAACAAAAGCGAATGAAAGAAATGTTTGAAAAGGAGCGGAATCAAACCGCTCCTGATGACAGTGAATCAGATTCCTGTAACAATGCCATAAATTCATCCCCTGTAATGGTTTCATGCTCGTAAAGATACTTTGCCAGACGATGAAGGGTTGACATATTTTCGGTTAACAATTTGGTTGCTTTTTCATGTTGTTTTCGTACCAGACTGACCACCTTACGGTCAATTTCTGCGGCTGTTTCAGGAGAACACGTCAAAGATGCATCTCCGCCCAAATACTGATTGTTCACAGTTTCCATTGCCACCATACCAAACTCCTCATTCATACCAAAGCGGGTAATCATGGCACGGGCAATTTTCGTTGCCTGCTCAATATCGTTGGAGGCACCTGTGGTAACAGAAGAAAAAATCAGTTCTTCTGCTGCCCTGCCTCCTGTGAAGGTAGCAATTTTATTTTCCAGTTCCTCTTTGGACTGAAGATTATGCTCTCCCTCATCCACCTGCATAGTATAGCCAAGTGCGCCCGAGGTTCTGGGGATTATGGTGATTTTGGTAACAGGGGCGCTGTGTGTCTGGAGTGCCGCCACAAGGGCATGGCCTACCTCGTGATAGGACACAATCAGCTTTTCCTTTTCGGATAACACCTTGTTCTTTTTTTGATAGCCTGCAATGACTGTTTCGATGCTTTCAATCATATCACCTTGAGTTACTGCCCGCCGTCCGTCACGAACGGCTCTTAACGCCGCTTCGTTTACAATGTTGGCAAGCTCCGCACCCGACGCGCCCGATGCCATTCTTGCCACCTCATTATAGTTAATTCCGTCCATCACATGAATTTTCTTGGCATGGACCTTTAAAATGGCTTCTCTTCCCGCCAAATCGGGAAGCTCAACGGGAATTCTGCGGTCAAATCGACCGGGTCGTAAAAGAGCGGGGTCAAGGGAATCAGGACGGTTGGAGGCTGCTAAAATGACAACCCCCTTGGAACTGTCAAACCCATCCATTTCTGTTAACAGCTGGTTTAAGGTTTGTTCTCGTTCGTCATTGCCCGTAAGTCCTCCTCCGTCACGCCTTTTTCCAATGGTATCAATTTCGTCAATAAATACAATACAAGGTGCTTTTTGTGCCGCCTGTTTGAATAAATCACGCACCTTTGCCGCTCCCATCCCCACAAACATTTCCACAAATTCAGAACCGGAAATGGAGAAAAAAGGAACATTTGCCTCCCCTGCAACCGCTTTTGCAAGAAGGGTTTTCCCCGTTCCGGGAGGGCCTACAAGCAAAGCACCTTTTGGCATTTTGGCTCCGATTTCCTGATATTTTTTTGGGTTATGAAGAAAATCTACAATTTCGGTTAATGCTTCTTTCGCCTCGTCCTCCCCTGCTACGTCACTGAACTTAATTCCGTCAGAGGAACGGACATACACCTTGGCATTGCTTTTTCCAAAGGACATGGCATTTCCGCCCAGCTTTCCTGACATTTTTTTCATCAAAAGCTGACCTAATGCAACAAAAATCAGAATGGGAATCAGATAATTCAAAAAAATGGTCATTAAAAGAGAAGGCTGTTCCACAATTTCAGAACCAAATTCCACTCCAGCCTCGTTCAGACGATTGACTAATTCAGGGTCGTTGACAATACCTGTTTTGTACAAGCCTTCTTCCTTATCTTGAAACAAAATCAAGGTTTCCTCAATTTCGACCTTTGCAACCTCATCCTCTTCAACCATGGTCAAAAAGTCAGAATATTCTACGGTTTTCACCCTTGCAGAATTGGTCATGGGAACAACGATGGTATTGATAACCATAATCACAACCATCACAATCATGTAATAAAAAATAAAAGGCTTTCTGTTATTTTTAATTTCTTTCATCAAGTTTCACCTCTAACTTTATCAATTTTCCCGAATGAAATCGGGTAAGAAAGCAGGCAAAGAGGAATTGCCGCAGCAACATCTATAACAGAATGTTGTTTTAAAAAGACGGTTGACAGACAAATCAACACCGTACCCACCCAGAAAAAAACCTGCCATCCAAAACGGCGAAGCTGAGGTGTGTTCCAAGAGGCAAACAACACCGCTAATGACCCGATAACATGAATGGAAGGACACACATTGGTATTGGTGTCAAACTTATACAAAAATCTCACCACATTCGTAAACACATTATTTTGTAAAAAAATCTCAGGTCTTAGCTCCTGACAGGTAGGGTAAATCAAATATATGATACAGGTTACTGTATATGTAATCATAATAAATTTCATCGTTTGGCAAAAACATTTTGTATCCACAAGCAAAGTATAAAGAAGCATGCCGATTAAAAAAACAAACCAAGCATAATAAGGAATCAGAAAATACTCGCAAAAAGGGATTTTATCGTCCAAGGCACAATGAACCGGATGATAGTTTCGTTTCAAGCCTCGTTCTAAAAGAAAGAAAACAATCCCGTAAAAAGGCCAGAAAAGTAAAAGTTTTAAATGACGATACTCAGAACTATTCAATTTATTCCAACGAAATTCACGGTAGTTAATCAAAAGAAATGCCCCTCTCTCTTGTTCTCTGTTCTCTGGCAATCACACGTTCCCGTAACCGTTGCAAATTAGGGCGGTTATATCTTTGAATCATAATAAAAGGAAAATTTCCGATGACATACAGTAGCCAGACCAATCCTCCCACCCAGTTATCCCAAAAGTTATACACAAATACAGAACCAACACACAAAAACCAATGAGAAAGCTCTGCAATACAGGTTTCTTTAATCAAGGCAGTCAGATTTTCCACTGTAACCTCCCCCTTGATTTCCTTTCGGACGTTACTGGTTTTCATAATCTTGCTCATGTCAATCAGCTTCAACTTCCACTTTTTAATTTGGAATATTTCATAAACCTTTCCTCTTCTCTCCCAATGACGGGGACGGAAAAAGGCGGTCTCTTCGTTCATCCATTCTCTGGGTAATGCTTCTCCCGTAAAATAAGAAAACAATCCTAAAAGTCCAAGATAAAGCAAACTGCGCATCAATTTCATACCATCACCTATTCAATGCTTTGTAAATAATCATTTTTCCCAAAAAACGCACTGACATACATCCCCAAAGAAAGAAGCATAAATATTGCACAAATTATAATTAAAAATTTGAGTATCCCCAACGGTATATGGGGAATCATGACTAAAATGATCATACTGATAAACAGCACCGTAGTGCAAATTTTTCCAATCATCAATGCACCTGATGGAATTTTACCATGCTTCAGATTGAACAACCCCATTGCCAGCATAAATCCTTCTTTGATTACAAAAAGGCCAAACAAAAGCCATATAGACGGATATTTTAACCCCAGACAAATCATCACAACCCCCTGAGTGCATTTATCTGCAATAGGATCCAATACTTTCCCAAGATTCGAAATCATACAGAATTTACGGGCAATCAATCCGTCTAACAAATCGGTAAAGGAAGAAATCCCTAAAATGACTGCCGAAATAAAATGTTCTTTCCTTGTATCTGCCCCCAGATAATAACAAACATACACAGGAATCAGAATCAAACGGAACAGGCTTAATAAATTGGGAATTGTCAGCCAATCCTGTTTTTTTAATCTCATTAGTACTCCCTTCTTTCTTGCACTCCTATACAAAAATAGGGACTAAACCTGTGTCTTTTAAAAAACACAACGAATCACTCCCCAATATCTTTATTATAGCAAATTTTTCCTTTTTTGTCAATAAGAAAAGTGCAGGATAACCTGCACTTTTCTTATTTGTTATCGATTTAAAATCAATTTGGTCAACTCAACAGGGTCAACAATTTTTCCGTCCTGATAAACACGCATATTACCGGAGGCGATTTCGTCAATCAAAATAACTTCCCCGTTGTTATAGCCAAACTCAAACTTAATATCCCACAAGTCCAGACCGATAGACTTCAAGTCATCCGCAACAATTTTGGTAATGTTAAGAGTTTGTTCCTTCATGCTTTCAAACATTTCAGGAGTCATAACACCTAAGGCTGCCAAACCTTCCCCTGTTACCAACGGATCGCCCTTATCGTCATTTTTAAAGGTACATTCCACGTATCCGCCTTCTAACACAGTTCCGTCTTCAATATACTCACCGTATCTGCGGATAAAACTTCCTGTCGCAACCAGACGGCAAATAACCTCCAAACCATGACCAAATACAGTGGCAGGAAGAACCTCCATTGTAGCTTCATCAACATTCGCACTTACATAGTGAGTTTTAATTCCTGCTTCCTTCAACAAATCAAAATAATAAACCGAGGTTCTTAAATTTGCTTTTCCGATTCCTTCAATTGTCAGACCTACACTGTTTTCACCGGGGTCAAATACACCGTCTTTTCCTGTGCAGTCATCTTTAAACTTCAGCATTACATTGCCGTTATCCAAACTATAAACATCTTTGGTTTTGCCTTCGTACATTTTTTTCATAAAGCAGGACTCCTTTTCGAGTAAATTCAATTTTTACATATTATACTATAACACACTTTACACAAAATTTCAATATTTTCTGTTAAAAAAGTTTAAATACAGCAGATGTAATAATTAAAAAGGAAATTTTCTGCACTAAAAATAATAGATTGAACAATTTTCATCGTCCTTCTTCTCTATCATTTTTTTTGGTTACAATCATTCCCAAAAATAAATCTGATTCAGCTCCGTTATACCATCTATTCTTGAGGAAAAGGCGGGAGCGGAAGCAAAGATAGATTCCTGAAAGGCACCGTTTCTAATGTACTCTATCCCATAGTAGGATTCATTCCATTCATCCGTTGCTGTAGTGGTGATGGTTTCACCGCCTACTGTCCATGCGGAAATATCAAACACTTGTAAACTGCCCGTCTTCAACGCATTTTCTGCTGTTTCAACTGCCTTAGCAGTTCCTTGGGCAACGAGAGCTTCATTAAGCTGGGTTATGGCAACCCCGCCCTCTGCATATCCTTCAGACCAGTCCGTCGGAATTTCCGTTCCGTCTATTACACTCTTTACAGCGAAGGTAATGTATGATTCCCAATCAATGGCTACAGATGTCAAAGCCGTATCAGGAGCGGTTTCCAGCATAGAAATATGATATCCCACAACCGGCACGCCTATTTCCTGACAAGCAGTTGCAACACTGTAGGTGTCCGTGTGATGACTAATCAGGACACAACCATCGTTAACCAATTCGTTTACAGTATCCTGTTCCAAATTCTCATTTGCCAAGAAACCGGTATATTTAACATCCATAGCAACCGATTCACATACAGATTTTGCACCCAGATAAAAGGCAGTATAACCTGAGATTACCTCTGGAGATGTAAAGGTGCCTACATATCCCATTTTGGCTTGTTCGGAAGTAATTTCACCCTTTTCAATCATCTCGTTCAGTTTCATCCCGGCTACAATACCGGATACATAACGTGACTCATAAACATCATAAAAATAATTGTGCATGTTTTCCAGACCGCAGGTCTCTGCCTGATACCCCCCCGCCTGACAAAACTGTGCATCAGGGTATTCCGTAGCGGCACGAATCATATACTCTTCATGCCCGAAACTGTTGGAAAAAATAATATCACAAAATTGATCAGCCAAATCAACCGCTGCATTATACGCTTTTTCACCGGCAGTAACATTTCGCTTTATCACAATCTGATGATCGGTCAGTCCTAATTCCTCTTTCATTGCCAGTATGCCCTGATAGTATGCCTTTGTTGCACTGTCATTTTCGTCACCGCTCAATACAAAACCTACTTTAATATCGGAATCCCCCACAGGAATTTGTGCTTCCTGCTGAGTCTTTTCAGAATCCCCGCAAGCCACGAAAGACAATGTCAGTACAAAAGCAAAAAACAAAGTAATTACTTTTTTCATTTTACATCCCTCCAGATTTGAATGTTTGAATTTTCTGCAAAAAGGACAGAAGAACGATTTCCATTTCTTCATAGGATTTTGCAGTATTCACATCTCCCTTGATGTGACTGCTTCCCGATATCCCTTTTAAATACCAGCAAACATGCTTTCTTGATTCTAAAATACCAATATGCCCGCCCTTGTGGTCAATCAGCATTTTGGTATGTTCAAGTGCCTGCATGATTCGTTCCTCTAAAGTGGGAGGCTGTCCTCCGTTAAGTTCCCTGAAAATCCAAGGGTTCCCCATAGCACCTCTACCAATCATGACAGCATCACACTTGGTTTCTTTTAGGATTGCTTCATAGCTTTCTTTATCAACCACATCACCGTTTGCAATTACAGGAACGGACACCGCCTGCTTAATTTTTGCAATTCCCGTCCAGTCTGCCCGACCGCTGTACTGCTGAGCACGGGTACGTCCGTGAACACAAATGGCGTCTGCCCCTGACTGTTCCAAAATCTTTGCAACCGTAACACCGTTATTCTCTTCCCAACCCAATCTGATTTTCGCTGTAACAGGACAGTCCACAGCACGTTTTACCGCTGATACAATTCTACCGCAAAGATCGGGAGTTTTTAAGAGTGCACTTCCGTCTCCGTTATTTGCAACCTTAGGAGCAGGACAACCCATATTGATATCCACAATATCCGCTCCCTGTTCTCTTACATAGACTGCCCCTTCCGCCATCACCTCCGGTTCATGCCCGAAAATCTGAGCGGCAAAAGGGGTTTCCCCTTCATGATACAACAAATCCTTTGTCTTTTTATCTCCAAAAGATAAGGCTTTGGTGCTAATCATCTCAGAATAAGTAAGCGTTGCCCCGAACCGTCTGCAAATCAGACGAAAGGGATAGTCCGTCACCCCCGCCATAGGTGCAAGTAAAACGGGAGATGTTTTTAAGATATTTTTCATGTCTTCTTCCTCTGACAGGGAGAGGTAAAATATCCTTCCAGATTCAAGTACCATTTGCCCGTCTCTTTTTCCAAAAATTCCAGTTTCTTCAACAAATCACCAATTTCATTGTTATGGCAGAATACGTCCTTGGCTCCCTGTAAATCCACTTTATTCAGTATTGCTTTTCCAATAAAAAATGCCAGCTCCCAATCCTGTTCGTCTACCGTAATCACCTCAAGGATTTCCGCTTTTGTTTCATCCAGACGGTAAATCCCCAAGCCTGCAAATCCATCCTCAATCGCTGTCATAATGCCGATTTTAGGAGTCAACTGCAATTCTTTTCCGTGAGCATTCAGACATTCTTTAATAGAATAATAATCCTCCGGTATTGCCGGTCTGATTTGAAACATTCTCATCAATCCTTTCGTTGCCATTTATAAGATACATTATCATTGTTAGAGTTGATTATCTTTCATAAAATTATTATACCCAAAAGTCCAACTTTTTCAGGTTACATCAAATGATAATCCTTTTGTCATCAACAAGAGTTATTGAGCCAATTGTTTTTCAAAATAATACAGTTTTGTTTGATAGACTTCCATTTCCACTGAAACATCATAACCATTTTCTATTAAGTCTGCAAACAATCCATCCAATTTAAATCCGTAATGGTGGGAAGTTACTATATAGCCTTTATCGTGTTTTTTTATGATTTCCAAGTCCGGATTATATTCCGCAAAGGTTTGCGTTCCCAACAAAACATTATCACCAATTTCATAATTGTTTTTATAACAATAAGTAGGCGCGGAAGCAAGGTATACGTAAATAAAGTCATCTTTATCGTGTACATATTCAATAATCGGGTTGAGCTCTTCGCGATGATAAAACAAGTTTTCTCTTTTGGTATATTCTTGAATACCACAGGCACAAAATACAAAAGCAAAGGCAAGAATGGTTGTTGACTTGTCTAAAGAGTCAATAAAATAAAATGCCAGATAGGCCACCAAAGGATACACAAACAACCAAAGTCTGACTTCAACCGGATAACAAGTGAGGTAGGACGCCACCAATGCGACAAAAATCCCAGCAAAGGTCATAAAAATAACAGGGTCCTTCTCCTTAATAAAGTTTTTAACCAAAGCAAAACATGCAAAAAGGGTGATTCCTAAATCCGGTTTTGCCACATACTTAGAAATCTCGTAAAACATGCTTTTTATTGTTTTTAAATCTTCTATGGATGTGGGAATCAGGGGAAAATACTGACCTGTCCAAAATTCCTGCATATCTCCCTGATCAATGACAGGATACAGCCAAAAGAGAAAATACAATCCAAAGCTAATCAGACACAAAACACCCGGCAAAAGGATTTTCTTGGGTGTTCTGAAAAATTCAAAAAGCAAAATAGCAGAAATGAAAAAACAAGTAGGATTGGAAAACCAAATTAAAGTAACAAACGAAACGGTTAACCATCCTATGGAAAGCTTGTCTTCTCTATAAAGCTTGTAAAGAAACAATACTAAAATTACAGCCATACAATCGGAAATATAGGGCTTAAATTCATTTGAAAGTCTCAGAATTCTGGCATTAGATGCAACAAAAGCACAAACCGCCAGAGGATATTTTAGATTTTTGCTGAGACAATAGGTTAAGACCAGAGTAATACAATAGCAGAGAATGGAAAAAACACGAAGAGTAAATTCGTTGTTTCCAAAAATCAAAGTAATAATTTTGACTATATAAAGATACAACACCGGAGCTGATTGCATTTTTTCCAAGGGTGCTGACACCAAGTCAGCCAAAGAACGTTGGGTAAATGACCATGCAAGCATTCCTTCGTCCAACCACAAAGAACGCCCTGCGAAAAACATTCGTAATAGGGTTACAAAAGAGGCGAAAATAACCGTAATAAAGATGCTGTTATATAATTTTTTTCGCAAAAAATCCACTCCCATCTACAAAGACACACACCTATTTCCCATAAACTTTCTTCTGTTCAAAACAACCTCGCAAGGCGAGTTTGTACCTAACTTTTTCCCTTTTCACTATTCCTTATTACTTTCCAAAAATCAACAAGGACGATTTTTAGGGAATAGTAAAGAGTGAATAGGTAATAAGTAAAATCGACAAGACTCTGACGAATCTTGTCGATTTTTGGCGGAGAGGAAGGGATTCGAACCCTTGAACGGGTATTAGCCGTTACACGATTTCCAGTCGTGCGCCTTAGACCAGCTCAGCCACCTCTCCAAAGTGGTTTTAAGTCATCAACATCAACTATTATACCACGCATCCCAAAAGATGTCAAGAAATTTTTTCAGGAATTTGCAATTTTTTAGGTGTTTTCTGCACTCCCCAAATTCCAAAGATAATGATTGCCGATGCAACGAAGGAAATCAAATCAAAGGATTCGTGTAAGAATACAATCCCTGCAAACAAAGTAACTACCGTAATTACACTGGAAAAAGAAGATGCTCTTGCAACGGATAGATAGGTTGTTGCCCCATTATACATCAAAAAGGCACCTACGGAAGAAGCACCGCCCAAATAAAGCACTGCCAACAAAAATCCCGTGTCCTGTAACGGAGATAACAGCGTTTCCATGTTCCATCCGGATTCTGATACTGCCCAAAAATCAAACGCTGCCATAGCCATAAAAAACATAATATAGGTCCGTTCAAAAGCAGTAAAATCAGTCGCACACTTCCGACTGAGTACATTAAATCCGGAAGCAGACAACACTGCCCCCGTCAACAAAAGAATACCAAAAAAGGTTACTTGTCCTTCGGATTGATTTTTCATAGCAAGCAAAATCACACCGCTCACTGAAATAACACAGCAAACAACTTGATGCCAACTGCATTTTTCTTTTAAAAAAACGGTTCCCAATGCCATTGCACCGATTGGTGCCAATGCAATCATCACCGCCGCAAAGGTCGTACTGGAATAGAGCATTCCGTAATTTTCGCATATAAAATACAGCAACGGTTGACAAATCCCCATAAGAATTACGTTTTTTACTGGTTTGCCCTTCAACTGTAATATTTCCGGTTTGCAAAGGGCTATGATACTCATTAACAAAAAAGCAAAGGTAAACCGATATGCCAACAGTAAAACCGGACTTGCTACCGTCAAAGCCAGCTTGGTAAATAAAAAGCTAAACCCAAAAATCACATTCGCAAATAACGCACCTGCCATTGCTAGTTGAATTCTCTTTTGTTCTTTCATTCTTTACTTCCTTTTCAATACTTCTAATACAAAATCCCATAATCGCTCTACAGAAGAAACAGAAACCCGTTCTGCGGGTGTATGAATATCAAATATATCAGGACCAATGGATACACAATCCAAATCGGAGATTTTTTCTGAAAACATTCCACATTCCAACCCGGCATGGATTACCTCAATAATTGGTTTCTTGCCGTATTTCTCCTGATAAATCGCACTCAGTTTATCCCGCAAAGGTGAATGGTGCCGCATTTCCCAAGCAGGGAATGAGCCTTCTGTTTCCACTCTGCCACCCAGAAATTCCGTCAAAGAAATCAAATGATTGACCAAATCCTCTTTTTCTGATTCTAAACTGCTTCTTGCACAGAAAACACCACTGACTTCATTTTCACAGGTTTTCAAAATCCCTAAGTTTAAGGAGGTTCTTACCATACCATCCAAAGAGGTTTCGCGGGATTGAACGCCACACGGAAAATGATACAGCAACATGCCAAGTTGTTCTGCGCTTTCATCAATCAGGCACTCCGTCTCTCTCTCGTCATCTTCTGTTACACTAACACAAAGATCAGGGTCAGTCAACCCGAAAGAAAGCTTCCACACCTGCTCCTCTTCTTTTATCATCTTTTTAATTTCATCAAAATCCGTTGTTAGGAACTCAACACAAGCACTCACAGGGATTGCATTGCTTTTTTCTCCTCCGTTTACCGAAATAAGAGAAATCCGAGAGCCAAGCTTTTGCAACAGCTTCCCTAACAGAACAATGGCATTCGCGCTTTCCTTTCCGATTTCAATACCGGAATGACCGCCTGTTAAACCGGAAATGGTAATTTTTCCGTACAGTCCTGTTTTTTTTCGACGGATAACATCCACAAACCAATTCACCTGAATCCCGCCTGCACAACCTACCGTAAACACACCTTCCTGTTCAGAATCAATATTTATCATTTGTTTTCCTTGCAGGTCAGACAAGTCAATGTTGGCAGCACCGTCCATCCCCGTTTCCTCATCTGTGGTAAATACCGCTTCGATACGAGGATGCTCCAAAGAATCTGATTCTAAAATTGCCATACAAAGTGCAACCGCAATCCCGTTATCAGCGCCCAAGGAAGTGCCGTCTGCAGTCAAAAAATCGCCATTCAAGCATAATGCAAGACCATCTTTTTCAAAATCAATTTCGTTTTCCGTTTCCTTCACACAAACCATATCCAGATGTCCCTGTAAAATAACGGTTGGCTCTGCTTCATAACCCTGTGTAGCAGGTTTTATAATAATCACGTTATTCCATTCATCCTGTTTCCATTCCAGTTTTCGTTTCTTTGCAAACGATACACAAAAATCACTAATTTCCTTTGTATTTCCGGAGCCATGAGGAATGGCGCAAATTTTTTCAAACCAAGTAAAAACACGTTCTGTTTTTAACCCTTGCCAATTCATTTTTTCACTTCCTTTTTACACTACAGAAATTATCATTTATTACCGCATTTGCACTTCACGAGAAACCAAGGTCGTTTATATTATTATATAGATTTAACACGTAAAAATACAATCAGACATTTCTAAATCCGCGTCCTATAATTTCACTACTTGTAGTAACAATAATAAATGAGGATGGGTCAATTTCTTTAATTTTCTTTTTCAGCTTTATTGCCTCTGCCCTTTTACATACCGTATGAATCATCACTCTTTGCTCTTTGGTAAACTCGCCAACTGCATCATTAACAGTAACACCATGATGCAATGTTTTTATAATGTATTCCGATATTTCATTACGTTTTGTGGTTACTACAATAAAATATTTGCATATATTTAGACTTTCAATTACGCTGTCTACCAAGAAAGCTTTTGCAAACAATCCTAATATTGAAAAAAGCCCTGCCTGTATATTAAAAACAAAAAACGAACTGATAGCAACAACACAATCCACAGCCAGTAACGCTTTCCCCACATCAAGATTTGAAAACTTTTTCAAAATCAAAGCTGCAATATCTGTTCCTCCAGAAGATGCATCGCTATTAAAAATCAACGCCGAACCAATTGCTGTAAGAAGCATTGCATAGGTTAATTCTAAAAGCGGTTGATTTGTAAGCGGAACAGAAAGGGGTATAAAAAACTCAAAAAGATAGGTAAGCGCCGAATAAAACATACTGCAATATATTGTTTTAACACAATTTTTCCATCCCAAAAACAAAAAACCCAACAACAAAAGTGCAATATTTAAAACCCAAATCCATACCGCTGGTGTGATAGGTGAAATCTTGCCCAAAATAGTACCTATACCTGTTACACCTCCGGTTGCAAACCCGTTTGGGATTTTAAAGAAATATACCCCTGCAGAGAGAAGTACGCATCCTATATTCATCATTATAAAATTCCTAAGTTTTTTGTTTTTCATATGTTATTTCCTTTCGATAATATTTGACAAAGTTTTAGTGATGATGGTTGTGATTGTGGCTACATGCATTATCATGCTTAATATGACAAAATTTATTGTGACAATGCTCATCTGTAGTTTCAATCTCTAATGTTACATGGGATATATGATGTCCCTCCAGTTCCTTTCGCACTTTTTCTTTTATCCGCTGTCCTTCGTTGTCTGTAACAATGTGCATAGTTGCATAATTGTTGTATCCATCCAAACTCCATATATGAATATGATGAACATCTTCAACTCCATCAATTTTCATGATATGTTTTTTCATTTCCGGAATATCTATATTTGAAGGGGTTTTTTCAAGAAAAAGTTCTACAATTTTCAATATATTTTTCATAGCATGTACAAGGATAAATATAGAAATACCAATGGACATAATAGGGTCAATAATAGCAAAATCGGTAAAACGCATAATAATCGCACCAATTAAAACAACAACCCAACCTAAAACATCTTCAAGCATATGAAGATTCACTGCTTTCTGGTTAAGTGATTCACCCCCCCTTGTAACGATAGCCGCCACAAGATTAACTCCCGTACCAACAACTGCAAACATAATCATTCCGCTATAATCAATTACTACTGGATTAAACATTCTTATAACCGCACTATAGGTAACTACAACGGAACTAAACAACAAAATTCCCGTTGTAATTAAACTTCCCATAACCGAAAATCGTCTATATCCATAGGTATACACATCATCTGGCTGCTTTTTACTTTTGCGTTCTAAAAAATAAGAAATCCCGATACTTAGTGCATCGCCAATATCATGTATAGCATCAGAAACGATTGCTACACTTCCTGTAAGGAAACCACCAACAAACTCAAAAACTGAAAATATAAAATTTAACAGAAATGCAATTAGTATATTTTTCTCTGTTTTCATCACAAACATTGCTCCCTTTTAAAAATAAAACGGTTATTTAAAAATACACAAAAAAACAAAAAGATCAAAAATTGCTCTTTTTGTTTTTTGGTGGATAGAAAAAATGTTTTAGAATGGACAAAGCATCAAAAGGCATGGTTTGTTCATAGCAAAAACACTCAACCTACAAAAAATCAAATAAAATTAGATTTTTCAACCAAATGAAATGTTTTGCAATCTTAAAACCGTTTGTATTTATGTATTGATATTGCTTTTTCCGCTCCAAACTTTTTTACATCCGTTTTTTAAAATGGAATCAATTCATCTATCATAGGATTTCCGTATTCACAAACACTAAATGCCTCTGCAAACACAACCTTAGATCCTCTTTCCTCACCGTATCTTTTTATCAGTGACTCACGGAACAGATTTGCACGTCCTGCTTGTCTAAACTCTGAGTGAGCCGATTGCTTTACTTTTTTGATTTCCTCAAAATCAACCATGGAACCATCACGCGGAATACGTGGGCCATGCAGCCATTCAAGTCTTTCCTCTTTACCCTCAGGAACATTTTCGTGTTCTAATGCTGTGTATGGAAGCCATTCATAAACCTGTGATTCATGCAGGTCGAACATCTTAAACTTATCATCGATAACGTCATCAATATCAACCATTATATCACCATAAAAATCGGGGTTTTTAAACCTGTCGTATACATACAGAATTACCGGCATATTTCTCATTGGCTTAACCTCTGGACAGTAGTTTGGAACTGTCAAAAGATATGATGCATCCTGAACAAGAATTGCAGTGTTACGATGGTCTGCATGATAGTCGTTAGGTCTGCATGTAAAAATAATATCAGGGTTAAATTCTCTTATTTCACGAACAAGTCTTGCTCTGTATTCTAATGTTGCCATAAGCTCACAATCACTAGAATCATCCCATACATCGTATGTAATGCCTGCAAATTCTGCAACTGCAAGGGATTCCTTACGGCGACGTACTCTTATTTCTTCAGGACCCATTGTCTGATGTCCGCCATCACCGTTACACAACGACAAGAATTTTACCACGTGTCCTGCTCTTGCATATTTAAGTGCCAGTCCACCACATCTGAAATCGTTATCGTCAGGATGTGCACCTATCATCATTGCTCTTATTTGTTTCATTATAAACCACTCCTTAATAAAAAAGGTATATGTAACATTAGTTACCATTGATAATTTTACCATATTGCTATCCTTTTGTCAACAAAAACAAAAAAAAAGAAAACTTTTCGGTGATTTATGCAAAAGAAAATCGCCCAATCATATAAAAATGGGCGATAATACAATATTTTATAGAATCCGTAAAATCTTAAATACCGCAGATTTCTGCTACACATTCTTTTGCTATTTCAATATCTGCTTTATCAATTTCTTCATCAAAATCACAATACACATTGTTTTTGATATCTTTTCCTGTTAACATGGCATACCAAAGCAATCCAACTGCATATCTGCCAATACCATAGCTTAAATGATAGGTATCTCTGTGCACCTTTTGTGTTCCACGGGAAACAAGCTTTTGCAACAGTTCACCTGATGGTATGATTAGATCGGCATTCACTTCATCAAATGCTTTTTGATATGCTTCCTTCACATCTTTAAACATCTGTGTGTGTTCAGCATACCCCATTCTTTCGTTTAGCATCTGTGAATCCTGCTCATATGCCCATGTTTGGTGTATTACAATTTTAGCCTTTGGAGCACACTGTTTCACATAATCAACTATTTTATTAAGATACGGTTGATATGTTTCGTAATCGTTCGACTGGGAACTAGCCTGCTGAATAGTCACAACATCCCATTTACGATTTAAAAGTGCTTCCTTTAAAGAAACATAAAAGCCTGTGCTGTTCCCATTCATTTCTAAAATATATTCATTTTCTTCTGTCAATATATTTCTGTAATGACGATACAGCGAACACCCTCCAATGTAAAGGTTAAATGCTTTGATGTTTTCTCCGTCAGTCTTTGCAATCTGATGCAAATATCTTTGAGCATCCTGCGAAAAGCTATTTCCAATTGATAAAAGATTCATTTCAAGCTACTCCTTTTTATAAATTGGGATATTTTACAATCCGGGTCTATTCTGGCCTGAAAATACATTGATTGCTGTTTTAACATCATCTTTCATTGCCTCAATAGCAACCAACTCTATATCGTGGTAATAAGTTTTTCTAAACAGCTTTTCTATGGCACGTCCTCCTGCGTTTGCCATATAGGTATAGTAATTTATTTTACGTATACCACAATTTATTGCTCTTGTATAATCCTCAGGACTAACACCGGAGCCCCCGTGCATTACAAGAGGAATTTGTACTTTTGACTGTATTTTTTCCAGTCTTTCAAAATCAAGTTTTGGTTTTTTCAAATACATACCGTGTGCAGTTCCAAATGCACATGCAAGTGCATCTATACCTGTTTTTTCTGCAAAGTCTTTGGCTTCATCAGGGTCTGTATAAATACTTGTCCCCCCTCCTCCGCCGCCTTCACGTTTACCCATAGAGCCTATTTCTGCCTCTACAGATGCGCCTGTTTTTTCTGCAAGCTTAACGGCAACGGTAGTATTTACATAATTCATAAATGTATCAAGCTCAGACCCGTCATACATTACAGAGGTAAACCCTGTTTCAATCGCTTTCTTAACATATCCCAGGTCTGTTCCGTGGTCAAGATGCACACATACCGGCACCTTTGCTTTATCTGCCATATTAAGCATAACGGGTGCTATTTCGCTCATCTTGGCAATACCCATTTCTTCATGTACCTGTGCATGCATGATGATTACAGGTTCATTCATTTCCTCTGCACCGCCAATAACAGCCTTAATGCTTGCCATATTCGGTGTGTTAAATGAGCCGATTGCACACTTCCGTTCGTTTGCAATTTTTAAAATTTCTTTTAATGTTACAAGCATTGTTTATTCCTCCATCGTTTTAGATATGACCGGACGTACTGCGTCATAAATCATTTTATATGCTTCGAAGTTTTTATGATATGTGGATATGTTTGCTGCATTTGGAGTATATGTTTTATCTTGCTTTACAAACATTTTTTTTGCCTCGGTTAAGTTTTCTATTGCACCTATGGCAACTGCTGTAAGCATACATATACCGCATGCCCCTACCTCGCGGGATTCAAGGGTTGTGATGGGTCTGTTTAAGATATCCGCTTTTATCTGTAACCATATAGGAGATGATGCCCCGCCACCTGTTGCATATAACTCATCAATTTTAATCCCAAAATTACTAAGGTGCTCTGTATTCATCATAATTTCATAGGTTGCACCTTCCATCATTGCCTTATAAATATCTGCACTTGTATGCTCGAAGGTTAGACCTATAATGGCACCTTTGGAATTAACATCCATATATGGTGTTGCCGCTCCGGCAAAATGAGGAAGCACAAGCAAATCTGTAGGAGCTGATGATACCTGTTTATCAAGCAAAGCATAAACATTTTCGCCTGTTTCATCAGCAAGCTGTTTTTCGTACTTCGCAAAACAATCTCTATACCATTTTAAAGTGGCACCACCGGCATACGACAGAGCATAGCAAACATATTTGTTTTCAAAAACATAGGGAACTACAGAATACCCGCCATCATAGATGCCCTCGTTATCAGGAATACCGTCAAAAACAGGAGTAACACATTCCACTGTTCCTGTTCCGTCAACTGCTTGTCCTGATTCAAAAACTCCCGCTCCCACTGCAGCGGCAATCTGGTCATGACATCCGGTAACAATCTTAAGATTGTCAGGAGCACCAAGTTTGTTTGCCAAGTCCTTTAATATTGATCCGGCAAGTGTGCCTGTAGGAACCGGCATAGACAACAAACTTTCATCTATACCTGCACAGTTGAGAATCTCAGCGCTCCATCTCTTTTCAACGATATCAAATGCCATGGTTCTTGCTGCAAGTGAATAGTCAATCCGGGCATTTCCGGTAAGCATATACACGATATAATCGCCCATTAGAAGAATTCTTTTTGCTTTTGAAAACTCTTCCGGATATTTATTTTTCAGCCACATCATTTTAGGGATTGAATACATTTGATGAGGATTTACACCGGTGATTTGTCTTAGCTTTTTATTTCCGATAGTGTTACAGAGCAACCGTGTCTCTTCTTCACCTCTTGGATCAGTATAAAGCATAGACGGAAATAAAGGCTTATTGTTTTCGTCAAGAACTGTGAAGGTTTCACCAAAGGTTGTAACCCCTATTGCTGCAAGATCAGAATGTTTTTTTACTGTTTTTGATATAACATCGCAAACAGCAGAAAAAATGACATCTACATCAATTTCATCTTCGCCGTTTTTTCTTGACACATCATATTCTACATATTCATTTCCTACAAAACAACCGCACACATCATATACAGTAAGCTTTGTTCCGGTAGTTCCTACATCAAGCCCGCCTATCAGCATAGTCCAAGCTCCCTTCTATTAAAATGCAACAACTTCAATACCCATCAGCTCACCAAAAGCAACAATCTGGTCATAAAGGTCTTCGCCGTAGCCCAGGCATCCGTATTCATTGTTCCAGTTTTCGATAATTTCACCAACATCGCCATCAACCTTAACAAATGCATGAGGCCAGAAAGGAATACCGCATTCATGACGACGTTTGTCAAGCTCTTCTTTTGCAGGCTGAACAACTTCACAGCGAGCAACAACAATTTTAAATTCGCCATTGACACGGCTCAAACGTGCAATAACACCTTTTCCGCTCTTGCATACGAGATCGATTGAAAGACCGCCTGCTTCTCCTTCTGTAGGAATACCATGGCCTGCAAGATAAACACCATCTTCATTTGCAAGGCAAGGAGGAATCGCACCGTCTCCGATAATTTTAATTTCTCCAGTCTTTTTGTCTGCATGCTGGAGGTCTCCGTAATAGATAGGTTCTTTGCTAAGACCCATAATCATTATCGAAGTTAAGCAAGTGTTAAAATCAGACAGTGTGGAGGTCGGTACTCCGTCGTTAAGCATCATACTTTGTGCAAAGCAAGTTGCAGCATAATAATCGCCCATGCCGGGGAAGGACTGAATTGCATAATAATCAAATCCGTCTTTTTCCTTCAGTGCTTTAAGAGCAAGATACAGACGTATTGAACGATAATTTCCGTCATTACGTTCTACTTTGGATTTAAAGTTTGCATCAATATAATCACAGACTTTATCTACTTCAGCCTGAGGAATATTTTTTGCAGTTTCAATAAGCTCGTATGTATCCCGTGAATCAATATCAATTCCGAACATACGCATCCACTGTGATGGGTCTGCAACACCGCAAGTCTGACCCATACCGCGTCCGCCAAATGAACGAAGTGTAGTCATTTCCATGCTCTTTTTCAGTGCAGATGCTTTGCAGTAGTTAGCAACTCTTTTCACTGTAGTGATATCGTCCGCACCGCCATAAATAAATTTATGCTTGATTCCAACTTCGTTCAGTGCTGCGCTAAGCACAAGACCGCCAACCGGACGCCATCCCTGTGAACCGTCGTGAGTCCAAATAACAATTCCCTTGCCTGTTTTTGCAAATTCACGTACTGCAGCTATCATATGTGCTGCCCATACCCATGTTCCGGAAAACAGAACGAGAGTATCAATACTGTCATCCTTCGCAAGAGGAAGAATAATTTCTTTTGCTTCTTGTTTCGTTGCTACAATGAGCTCAGGTGTTACAAGTTCAACCCCCTGATTTTTTAATGCTTCTTTTGAATTGAGAATAAGACCTTCATCAATAAAAAGATTTCCGTCGGGATCACGAAGTCCGTCCTTGTGAACACCATACACTACAAATGCCGCTTTTGATTGTACCATTTTTCTTAACTCCTTTTTTAATATAATTTTACGCTTCATCTGAAGCGATTTTAATTTCTACATGGAATTTCTTTGTCTCTCCGGGTGCAATTTCAGGAAAAATACTTTTTTTACGAAGTATATTTCTTGACTCACACGGTACATTTGCCGGTTCGATTGCCAAAACATAATCCTTATAATCTTCCAGCACCCATTGAGTCATATAGGGTAAAACCTCTGAATTAAATTGAATATATACACTCAATCCGCCAAATAAAGTCGGATTATATACCTTTGCTGTTATCTGTCCGCCGTCAAAAGTATGCAAATAATTTTTTTCATTAGCATACGCATATGGCTTTTTCATAGATGATATTTCACTGATTCGCTCGTTTGTATACTCATCATACCCGCAAGAAGTTTTAGATGGAATTTCTATTTTTGTATTTTCATCCAAGAAGGGATAACCGAAATTTATGTGATACAATACATTAAGAGGTTCCGGTCTGCTTCCCTCATTTTTTATTTCATCATCAATTACAATCACAGATTGTCCAATCTGAGAAGATATAGTTCTGCGAATACTAAGCTTGTGCCCCATTGTAACCGCATCATTTAATGTACCGCTGATTCGTATTTCTCCCTTATCTGTATCAACAAAATCATTCACCTGCTTTGCGCTAAGTGAACTCCATCTGCCGTGAAGTCCTAATTCTTCACCGTTATCTTCACAGGGAGAACCTAGATTTCGAGGCCCGCAGGTTGTAAGCAATCCTGCTGAAAATGTACGCAACCACTCAGAATCATGTGGATTATAATTTGAAGGATTTGATTCCGCATTTTGAGTAAGAAATACTAAATTGATTCCTTTGTATGCCGCCAACGATATATCAAGACCACGATCGCACACCACAGTATATTCCAAACCACTGCCTGTACGGACATCAATACATCTGCATCCGTTACTTGCGCCTTCGGTAAGCTGGTAATGACGTGTGCCAAATAATTGATACATATTTCCTACATATGGCGAAATATCGGCAAAATCCTTTCCGTTAAATTTCATATGATTCCTACCTCCATTTTAATTCTATTTTACATTATATAAAAGCTAAATAAAAGATAAATTTGTCTATTTTATGTAATATTTGTTCGCATGCGAATATTTTTTTAATATTTTATTGATTTTTTTTGCGAGTTTTGATATAATTTTTATGGTGATACTATGTTGAATCTAAATATAGAAAATTTAAATAAAGCTTTTCAGGATTTTCACACTCTTACCAAGATAAAAATCGTTTTGTACGATAACAATGGTAAGCGTTTATTGTCATATCCTGAAGAGGATATTGAATTTTGCAGAATTATTGATAAAAATTCACTATGGAGTCAAAAGTGTAAAGATTGTGACTATGCAAATTTTGATGCCTGTTCAAAGTCGAAAAAGGATATCTATTACAAATGTCATTTAGGTTTATCTGAAGCGATTGCACCGATATGCGACAAAGGAGAAACTCTTGGATTCGTTATGTTCGGACAGGTTCTTACTGAAAATACTGCAGAAAAAACCCGCCGGCTTTTAAAACAAAATTTTACCGATGAAAGTTTTCCGGGGATCTATAACGCAATAGACAACATTCCTGTCAAAACATTGGAAGAGCTTGATGCGTGTATTACTGTTTTAAAATCGCTTTCAGCATATTTCCTTTCTAACGAATGGGTGACCCCTGCCAAAAATGAATTCATCAGCCAAATAGACCAATATATTAAAGACAATATTTCCTATACAATTACAGCGGAGGATATTTGCTCCGTTTTTCATATAAAAAGAACTCGTCTTTACAGTATTGCAAATAAATATTTAAATTGCAGTATTGCCACTTATATAAGAAATTACCGAATTAACGAAGCTTGCCGTATGTTGAAAGAAACAAACATGCCTATCACCTCTATTGCTTATGCAGTCGGTTTTTCTGATTATGGTCATTTTTCCCGTATATTTAAACGGTTAAAAGGAAAATCTGCAAGCGAATACAGAAAATAAAGGGCTATGCAAATAGCCCTTTTTATTATTGAAGATGTAACATTACCTGATCTCCCATCTCGGAACAGGATACCTTTTTACAACCCTCCTGCATAATATCTGCTGTTCTGTATCCTTCGTCAAGCACATGATTAACAGCCTGTTCTATGCACTCCGCCTCCTCTGCCATAGAAAAAGAGTAGCGAAGCATCATGGCGACTGATAGTATGGTGCCCAGTGGATTTGCCAGATTCTTTCCTGCAATATCAGGAGCAGAGCCATGAATTGGCTCATACATCCCCAGTGTTGTAGAAGAAAGAGAGGCTGAGGGCATCATACCAATAGAACCTGTCAGCATAGAGGCTTCATCCGATAAAATATCGCCAAACATATTCTCCGTTACCAATACATCAAACTGAGTGGGATGTTTAATCAACTGCATTGCAGCATTATCCACCAAAATATCGCTGTATTCCACCTGGCTGTATTCTTGGGCAAGACGGTGCATGGTTTTTCTCCACAGCCTTGAAGTTTCCAACACATTTGCCTTATCAACCGAAGCTAATCTTTTTCCGCGTTTTAAGGCAGTTTCAAATGCAACCTTCCCTATTCTCTCAATCTCACCCTCGGAATAAGGCATAATATCAGTTGCAACCAACTCTCCGTTGACTTCTTCTGTCTTCTTCTGACCGAAATATACTCCTCCCGTCAGTTCTCGAACAATCAACAAATCAATGCCATTCCCCGTAATTTCCTTCTTTAAAGGCGAGGAATCTGCCAACTGAGGAAACAGTTTTGTAGGGCGCAAATTGGCAAACAGACCCAATTCCTTCCTCACTGCCAATAATGCTTTTTCGGGCCGAATCTCCGCAGGACAGCTATCCCATTTAGGCCCGCCTACCGCTCCCAGCAAAACACTGTCAGAATTTTTGCAGATTTTCATCCCTTCCTCAGTAATGGGCACGCCGTACTTAACAATAGCACAGCCGCCAATATCCACATAATCATATTGAAAAGAATGATTGTATTTTTCTTCGATTTTATTTAATATCTTAATTGCTTCTTTAACAATTTCAGGACCGATTCCGTCGCCTGGTAATACTGCAATTTTCTTATTCATCCTATCCACTCCTTACTCAGAAATTGATTTCAGCAAACCGCCCTTCCTAATAATTTCCTGAATAAAAGGCGGAAAAGGCTGTGCCTGATAGGTTTCCTGCTTGGTATGATTGGTAATCATGCCCGTGTCAAACTCCACCGACACTTCGTCCCCCGCACTTATCTTTTCGCTTGCTTCATCACATTCTAATATTGCCAAACCGATATTGATGGCATTTCGGTAAAAAATTCTGGCAAAGCTTTTTGCAATAACCACAGAAATTCCCGCTTCTTTAATGGCAATGGGTGCGTGCTCGCGGGAAGAACCGCATCCGAAGTTGGCACCCCCTACCATAACATCTCCCTTTTTCACCTTATTTACAAATTCCTTATCAATATCCTCCATACAATGGACCGCAAGTTCTGCGTGATTTGCTGTATTCAGATATCGTGCCGGAATAATAACATCTGTATCTACATTATCTCCGTATTGATGTACAGTTCCATGTGCAATCATTGTACTTCTCCCTTCTTACGCCATTTTAGGGTCACAAATATATCCTTTGATTGCCGATGCCGCTGCTGTGGCGGGGCTTGCAAGATAAATTTTTGATGTAACATGTCCCATTCGTCCCACAAAGTTACGGTTTGTGGTAGCAATGGCAACCTCATCTTCTGCCAAAATTCCCATATAGCCTCCCAGACAAGGACCGCAGGTAGGCGTTGATACCACGCATCCGGCTTTAATAAAGATTTCCGTATATCCCCGTTTGATACATTCCATATAAATATTCTGAGTAGCAGGAATGATAATACATCGAACCCCTTTTGCAATATGTTTTCCGTCTAATATTTTTGCCGCAATTTCCATATCCGAAATTCTTCCGTTGGTGCAAGAACCAATCACACACTGGTCAATCTTGACGTGCGCCAGTTCAGAAGCATTTTTGGTATTTTCGGGCAAATGGGGACAGGCAACAGTAGGCTCAATCTCAGACAGATTCACAGTAATCACTGCATCATATTCTGCATCCTCATCAGCGGTAAATACAGTATATGGATGAGTCATCCGTTCCTTATAATAGTCTAAAGTCACATCATCCACTTCAAAGATACCGTTTTTCGCTCCTGCCTCAATCACCATATTTGCCATACAAAGGCGGTCATCCATGGTCAGCAAGTGCATTCCTTCTCCGGTAAATTCCATGGATTTGTACAACGCCCCATCAACACCGATTTTCCCGATAATATGAAGGATAACATCTTTTCCGGAGCACCCCTCCTGTAACCTTCCTACCAGCTTGACCAAAATAGCAGAAGGCACTTTAAACCAAGCCTCTCCTGTCGCCATACCGGCAGCCATATCCGTAGAGCCAACTCCTGTAGAAAAAGCACCTAATGCACCGTAAGTGCAAGTATGAGAATCAGCACCAATCACTACATCTCCAGGTCCCACTAATCCCTTTTCAGGAAGCAAAGCATGCTCGATTCCCATATCTCCTACATCGTAATAATGCTTGATTTTATGAGCATCCGCAAAAAGGCGGCATTGCTTGGACTGTTGGGCTGCTTTAATATCCTTATTAGGTACAAAATGGTCCATGACCAAAGAAATTTTTTCCTTATCAAATACTTCCTTAAATCCAAATTTCTCAAATTCGTTAATGGCAACAGGAGAGGTAATATCATTTCCTAACACCATATCAAGTTTTACCTTGATTAACTGTCCTGCAATAACATGATCCAGTCCTGCATGAGCTGCTAAAATTTTTTGTGTCATTGTCATAGCCATACAAAAACCTCCTTATTGATTCATACCACGGTTGATAGCGGAGAACAGTGCATTGATAGAAGATGCAATAATATCGTCGTGAATTCCTACACCCCATATCTTTTTGCCATCCTTCAGAGTAATACTCACATAAGTAATTGCCTGTGCAGAAGAACCCGACGTTAATGCGTGTTCTTCATAAGTCAAATCAGAAAATTCCATATTCACTTGCTTCTTTACCGCATTGCTGACTGCATCCAGACGACCGTTACCCACTGCGCTTAACTCTTTTACCACGCCGTCAATTTCTACAGAAAGGGTTACATTCATTTCAGGCTTGCGTTCAAAATGATAATCAACCAACTTTATGTGATTGTTAATATTGACATAACAATCGGTAAATACCTCTAAGACCTCTTGGGGAGAAAGCTCTGTATGCTCTTTATCAGAAACACTCTTCACTGTATACCCCACATCTTCACGCATTTTAACAGGTAAAACATAACCGAAATTGTGTTCCAAAAGATATCCGATTCCGCCCTTTCCTGACTGAGAATTGATACGAATTACATCTGTTTCGTACTCTCTTCCCACATCGGTTGGATCAATGGGCAGATAAGGAACTGTCCAAGTATCGCTGTTTGTTTCATCCCGCCATTTCATGCCCTTGGCAATGGCATCCTGATGAGAACCGGAAAAAGCAGCAAATACCAGTTTTCCCGCATAGGGCTGACGCTCATATACATGCATTCCCGTTACTCTTTCATAAAGTTCGGTGATTTCGGGCATATTGGTAAAATCAAGACCGGGGTCAATACCTTGGGCATACATATTCAATGCCAAGGTCACAATATCCACATTTCCTGTCCGTTCACCGTTACCAAACAGTGTCCCTTCAATTCTGTCAGCTCCTGCCAACAAGCCTAATTCTGAGTCTGCTACCGCACAACCACGGTCATTATGAGGATGCAAAGATACCTCCACTGCATCTCTGTAGTTTAAATTATCACATATATATTCCACCTGATTTGCGTAAACATGGGGAGATGAAAGCTCCACCGTGACAGGAAGATTTATAATTGCCTTTCTGTCAGGCGTGGGTTTCCAGACATCCAATACCGCATTACAGATTTCCAATGCAAATTCCGGTTCCGTACCCGTAAAAGATTCGGGTGAATATTCATAACGATAAGAACTGCCCGTTTCTGCAGCAATTTTTTTAAATAATTTAGCTCCGTCTACCGCAATTTGTATAATTTCTTCCTTAGATTTTCTGAACACTTGCTCCCGTTGTGCCAAGGAAGTGGAATTATACAAATGAACAATGGCATTTTTACATCCCTGTAATGATTCAAAGGTTTTTCTGATAATGTGTTCTCTACTTTGCGTTAATACCTGAACGGTTACATCATCAGGAATCATATTTTTTTCAATCAACGTCCGAAGAAAGGTATATTCCGTTTCGGATGCTGCCGGAAACCCAACTTCTATTTCTTTAAATCCCACCTTAACCAGCAACCGAAAAAAATCCAATTTTTCTTCCAAAGTCATTGGAACAATCAAAGATTGATTCCCGTCCCTCAGGTCAACAGAGCACCAGGAGGGCGCCTTATCAATATAAGTTTTTTTTGCCCATTTCATTTCTGAATTTTGAATGGGAAAAAATTGTTTCACATATTTTGATGTATTTTTCATGTTTTTCTCCTCGATTATCTTTCCATCATGCTGATACCCCGTTCTAATGCAACTACACCCGTCCGACACATTTCAACAATTCCAAGAGGTTTCATTACTTCAATAAAAGCATTGATTTTGGACGGTTCTCCCGTCACCTCAACACACATGGTATCGGTATTGTAATCAATGATTTTTGCACGGTAAATTTCAGTTGCCGCCATTACTTCGCTTCTGTTTTCCGGTGATGTTTTCACTTTAATCAGCATCAATTCCCGTTCTACAGTTATATCATTCGCCAACAGTTTCACCCGTTTTACATTATGCAGTTTTTTCAACTGGTTAATCAACTGTTCTCTGGCATACTCGTCCCCGTTTATGGTGACGGTAATTCTGGAAAAGTTAGGATCATCCGTTTCTCCCACAGTTAAGGAATCAATATTAAATCCCCTTCTCATAAACATACCCGAAACTCTTGCTAAAACCCCGTATTTATTTTCTACATATACTGCAATCACAAACCGCTTCACGCTTCATCCTCCTGCTCTTTTAAAACAATCACATCGTCAATGGAACCGCCCGGTGGTAACATGGGAAGAACAAGTTCATCCATATCAATCATCGTATCAATTAAAAACGGGCCCTTATGTTTCATTCCTTCTTGAAACGCTGTTTCAAATTCCTCGATTGTACGTACCCGTTTTCCCTTGGCTCCAAATGCCTCGGATAATTTAACAAAATCAGTTTTTCTGTTTAAAACCGTGTTAGAATACCGTTTTTCAAAAAAGAGAGTTTGCCACTGCCTTACCATTCCCAACACTCCGTTATTCATTAACACAATCACAATGGGCAGATGGTAAGAAACCGCCGTTGCCATTTCATTCAGGTTCATTCCAAAACTTCCGTCTCCTGTAATCAGTACTGTTTTATCTCCGCTGGCAACCTGAGCTCCGATTGCGGCACCAAAGCCGTAGCCCATGGTTCCAAGACCGCCGCTTGAGGCAAATCTTCTGGTTCGTTCAAACTGAGCGTATTGTGCCGTCCACATTTGATGCTGTCCTACATCTGTAACAATAACGGTGTTTTCGTCCTTCACCCTATTGATAACATCAAAAATTTTCTTAGGTGTTAAAGCATCTGCAGATTGATTCTCCGTTTCATTGGCAATTTGGCTTTGTTCTTTCTTTAATCCTTCTATAAAAGCGGTCCATTGAGGACGCTTTTTCTCCTCACATCTTTCTAATATTTTAGCAAAAGAGGAAACAATATTGCCTACAATCCCCACATCAACTTTTACATTTTTGTTCACTTCGGAAATATCAGTATCTAGTTGAATAATTTTCGCACCTTTGGCATACTTTTTTACGTTACCGGTTGCACGGTCGCTGAACCGCACTCCGATACCGATAATCAGATCCGCCGCCTTGTTTGCCATAGAAGAAGCATATTGCCCATGCATTCCCTGCATTCCCAAAAATCTAAAATAGGAATTAGGAAGTGCAGATAACCCCATTAGGCTACAACCAATATATCCATCAATTTTTTCTGCAAACTTCTTGATCTCTTTTGTCATTCCTGCACCCGCTGCACCGCCGCCGATGTAAATGTAAGGTCGTTTTGAGTCGTTGATCAATCGAACCGCTTCGTCAATATATGAGTCCTTTGCTTCCTCTTGCTCAAAATACGGAACCACTTCCTTAGAAACAAATTCACATTCTGCAACCTGCACATCCTTAGGAATGTCAATCAAGACAGGACCGGGTCTCCCTGATTTTGCAATTTGGAACGCTTCACGGATGGTATCTGCTAACTCATCCACATTACTGACAAAGTAATTATGTTTGGTAATAGGAAGGGTCACACCTGTAATGTTAACCTCCTGAAAACTGTCTTTTCCAATCATAAAGGAAGGTACATTTCCGGTAATGGCAACCATAGGAATAGAATCAAGCATTGCGGTTGCAATCCCGGTTACCAGATTGGTGGCTCCCGGACCTGAGGTTGCAATAACAACTCCTACTTTTCCCGTTACACGGGAATACCCGTCTGCAGCGTGAGCCGCTCCCTGTTCATGTGCTGTTAACACGTGGCGGATGGAATCCTTCGACTTATAAAGTTCATCATAAATATCTAACACCTGACCGCCAGGATAACCGAACACATCGGTAACCCCTTGTTCAATCAAGGTCTGAATTACAATTTGTGAACCTGTCATTTTCATTGTTGTTGTAACCTCCTATCTATTCCGAAAAATAGAAAAACTCCCTCGTCTCTTTGCTATAT
>JAZNAU010000033.1:0-55025 GCA_045586685.1 Clostridia bacterium | reverse complement strand
TAGTAATTGAGCCAGTTGGAGTAAAGGAGATTCGCATGAGAACGCCAAGCGACTTTTGGTTTTTTCTTGGGATTATCCTCGGGGAAATAGTTTTTGGGAACGGCTATTTCCAGTCCCTTTTCCACATCACGGAAATATTCTTCTGCTAAGGTCATAGGGTCATATTCCGAGTGCCCTGTGACAAAAAACTGTTTTCCGCCTTTGCTTGCTACAATATAGACTCCTGCTTCCTCCGATTCTGCCAAGATAGACAACTGCTCATTTTGAGCAATCAACTCTCTGTCCACTCCTGTATGACGGGAATGGGGGGCATAGAAGGTATCGTCAAAACCTCGAACCAGTTTCGAGCGGGGGTTTAATACCTTATGTTCAAAAATACCAAACATTTTTTCCGATAATGAATGCTTTTCAATACCATAGTGATAATAAAGCGCCGCCTGAGCGCCCCAGCAGATATGGAAGGTGGAGGTTACATGAGTTTTGCTCCATTCCATAATTTCACACAGTTCTTCCCAGTAATTCACCTCTTCAAAGGGCATGTTTTCTACCGGAGCACCTGTAATAATCATACCGTCATAGGTGTTGTTCTGATAGTCATCAAAGGTGTGGTAGAAATTCAGCAGATGTTCTGCAGGCGTATTTTTGGGTTGATGGCTTTTTGTTTGCATCAAATCCACCTCTACCTGCAAGGGAGAATTCCCTAACAGGCGAAGAAGCTGGGTTTCTGTAGTAATTTTCGTGGGCATCAGATTTAAAATCAGAATACGCAAAGGACGAATGTCCTGCCGCATGGCGCGAAGTTCACTCATAAAAAATACATTCTCTTTTTGCAATACATTTGCTGCCGGTAATTGGGTTGGAATTTTAATTGGCATGGAACATCCTCCTTTTTTGTTACTTGCTATTAGTATAACAGAAATATAAAAAAAAAGCAAGAAAAATCCTCAAGAAATTTGAGGATTTTCGTTTCTATACAGTTTTGATTTCTACGTTATATTCATCCAGCACGGCTTTCAGTTCGGCATCTACAGCACCTTCTTCTGTAATAATATACTGAACATCTTCCAGCTTTGCCAGCTTCACAAAGCCTACTCTGCCAAATTTACTTTTGTCACACAGATAGAATTTTTCGGTAGCATTTTGCATAATGCTTTGCTTAATAAAGCACTCTTGCTCGTTGCTTTCTAAGATTCCTGCTGTACTGATTCCACGACTGCTGAAGAACATTTTATTGACAAAATAATGATTTTGGATATTATTCTCCGCCATACTTCCAACCATTGATTGATTCATGCTTACAATACCGCCCACCACAATCAGCTTGATATCCGGAATACCGCTTAATTTTTCTGCTACCCGAAGGGAGTTGGTGATTACGGTAATACCATGAATGTTTTTCAATTCCTGTGCCATGAAATAGGTGGTGGTAGAGGCATCGATAAAAATAGAGTCGCCGGGAGTAATAAACTTGACAGCTTCCTTGGCAAGCTTTTCCTTGACATCTGTACTAATTTTCTTACGGCGTTCCAAAGAAACCTCTTGTTTGTTTTCGTCAATGAGAATGGCACCGCCATGAGTTCTGACCAAAGCTTCTTGCTTTTCCAGTTTTTCCAAGTCACGGCGAACAGTTTCTTCCGTCACTTCCAGTTGAGTACTTAGCTTGCTGACGGTAACAGCACCGTTGGCTTTTAATTGTTCCAGAATTCTTTTTTGACGTTCCAAAGCAAACAAACTGCTTCACCCCTTACTTACGGATAATCCGCACCGTATCTCCGTTTCTGAGGCCTGCGGAGTTAGCATCGTCAGTATCAATATGCATTTCCTCTCGGAAATCATCCCGTACACGTACCTGAACATCAAAGAATTTGGTGGGCTTAATGCCCTCTACCAAAACATCTACGATATCATTATCCTTAATGCCATGCTTTTCGGCAAAGGCAGGAGACAGATGGATATGCCGATTGGCAATAATAACGCCCTGTTGTAAATATACGGTGCCTTTTGGTCCTACCAATACAAGACGCTCCGAGCCTTCAATTTCACCGGAAGGACGCACCGGAGGACTTACCTTTAATACAAAGGTATCTGTTCTGGATATTTCTACCTGAGTGTTCTTTCTAACCGGACCTAGCACACGAACCTTTTCAATGGAGCGAAGGGAGGGGCCTACCAAGGTTACAAACTGTTCAGACGCATATTCCCGACCCATTAAGGTTTTTTGTTTGGTCAGCTCAAAACCCTTACCAAACAGGGTTTCTAAGTCCTGTTGGCTCAGATGAACGTGCCGTTGTGAAACACCAATGGTAATTTCTGTTTTTTCGCCCTGAATTTGTTCCAGTGCCTTTTGCACTGCCAGAGCAATGGTTTTTTCATCATAATTCATCATTTTTCACCTGTCTTATATGGAAAAATCAAAAAATTTCGTTACTTCTTCATGAGGTTTTGCAATAACTTCGCAGCCAAAGGTTTTGCCGATAGCGGATGCACTCTTACAACCCGCTTCTACAGATGCGGTGACTGCATCAACACTGCCCGCAACAACAAAGGTACAAAGCCCTCCGCCGCCTAACCGTCTTTCTGTGTGAATCAGGCGGACTGCTGCGGCTTTGAGCATGCTATCGAGACCTTCGATCGTGGCAACTAACCCCTGAACCTCCAGCAAACCGATTGCAGAGGTTTCTTGCTGTTCCAATTCACCTTCATAGTTTAAAAAGCTCTTTGGCAGCTTTTTATTAAATTTATCCCTGTTGATATCCAATAAGTATGCAATCTTTTCTACATCCTCACCGGGATGGGGGATAACATGGGATACAATGTATTTATCTCTTGCTTCAGCTGCAGCCACTCCTGCTTCTACGGCAGCTTTCACGTCACTTACATTCCCTGCAACCTTCACATTCATAACCAAAGGCGCGGGTGGGTTTTTCACTTTGGAAAAAGGACGGTTTCTGTCAAAGGCAATCACCTCAACGCCACCGGCTTTTGCCGCCGCATCTGCAACGCATACTGCTGTACTGAAACTGTATACTTCAATTATTCCAAGTGCTTTCATAGCGCTCTAACCTTTCTTATACAATATGCAATCCGTCTACCAATACGCAACGACGCTGACGAGTGAAGGAGTGAGCTGCGGTCAACCCTTCTCCTGTAGGGCCTGCAATGGTAAATGTGGTGTATCCTTCTCCACCGGCACCGATACCGGCAAAGGAAGGAGCATTTTTAACAAATATTGTGGTTTCAACCGCTTTTGCAAACTTGGTCAAATGGTCCACATTCTTGGAATGAATGTGAGCAGAGTGACGGTTTCCGGCTTCTGCCTTGACTGCCAGCTCTACAGCTTGATCAATATCCGTTACCCGAACAATGGGTAAAATAGGCATCATCAATTCTTCCACAACAAAGGGATGGCATGCCTTTGTTTCGCAGATAATCAGTCTTGGATCTGCATCAATGCCAAGTTCTTTTAAAAACTTTCCTGCATCTTTTCCAACCCAATCTTTATTGATAGAATATTTACCATCTTTTTCAATAAGAGCAATTTTTACCAGACGATCAACTTGTTCGCCGGAAATCAGGTAAGCTCCTTGCTTTTGCATTGCGTCAATCAGTTGATCGGCAATGTTTGCAAAAGCAAAACATTCTTTTTCTGCAATACAGGGTAGATTGTTGTCAAAGCTTGCACCTGCAACAATATCACCTGCGGCTTTGTAAACGTTTACAGTATCATCAACAATAACAGGAGGATTTCCTGCCCCTGCACCGATTGCCTTCTTTCCGGAGGACAGCAATGCTTTTACAACTCCGGGACCTCCTGTTGCTACCAACATTTTAACCAAAGGAGATTTCATCATTTCGTTGGAGGATTCCTTGGTAGGATGTTCTACCGTAACCACCAGATTTTCAGGCCCCCCTGCTTCTAAAATAGCACGGTTTACCAAATCAACTGCATAGTTCGCGGTTCTGCAGGCATTGGGATGAGGATTGAATACTACACCATTTCCCCCTGCAATCATACCAATGGAGTTACAAATAACGGTTTCACTGGGGTTGGTGGAGGGGGTAATGCTTCCAATGATGCCGTAGGGCGCCATTTCAACAACGGTCATACCACGATCACCTGTAAAGGCGGTGGGATGTAAATCCTCCGTTCCCGGTGTTTTATTTGCTACCAGCTGATGCTTGATGATTTTATCCGAAACACGGCCCATGCCGGTTTCTTCCACACCAAGGACAGCCATGTTTTCTGCTTCCTTCAAGGTTAATTCGCGAATTTTAGAAATCATTTTTTCCCGTTGCTCAATCGTGTAGCTGCGGTATTGCTGGTACGCTTTGTTCACAGCCTCCAATGCCTCACCCATGGTTGCAAAAACACCCTTTTGCTTGGTGGAGGATGTCCCCGTAGTGGTGGTCATGGAATTGATTACGCTTGCTACCAACTCGCTTACATATCTTTCATCTAACATTTTATTTCACACCCTTTATTTATAGAATGGTTTTCCACAATTTTTCAGAAGGTCTTGGAATCACGGAGCAATCTAACAACATTCCGTTTTCTCCTACCTCTTTTTTTGCTTTTTCTATTGCTGCTGTTACAGCTGCCACATCACCCGTCAGAGTCATGTAAGATTTTCCGCACATTCCACGGGCAATCCGCAGTTCTATCAGCGTGACTTCAGAGGTTTTTGCCGCTGCATCTGCCGCTACGATAATGGATGCTGCGGAGTAGGTTTCCAAAACGCCTAATGCCGCAGGATTTTCCACCTCTGCAGAGCCGTAAATGGCGGGGAAGATACCTTCGTGAGGGTTCCCCAGGATGAAGGTATCAATCAGCTTTTCACCAAAGTTTGTTTTTGCTGCATCTATGGCAGCCTTCACTGCACTTAAATCGCCGCAAATCAAAGAAATATATTTACCCGGACAAACCACTTGGGCTTCAATCAATTCTACTTCCGAGGTCTTGACCATTAGGTCAGTTGCCTGAACACCGGTAGAAACGGTTGTATATTCTAACATTCCGATTGCTTTTGCCATTGGTTTAGTCCTCCTTCTTTATTGTAATGTCTCTGTTGCTAACCTTTGTGATAACACCGCTTACTGATGCATAAATAGGTAGAGATAAAGCTTCTTCATTATAAGAGGCAATTAACTCACCTTGCGTTACCTTTTGCCCTTCGGAAACAATCGAATTTGCCGGTGCTCCAATACTCTGAGAAAGGGGTATTGTATAAGCTTTAGCATGTGGTTGCAGCTCCGTAAGGGGAGCAGGCAAGTCATAGCGGGTCAAATCCAGTCTGGTTTTCAGACGTTGCATGGAAACCTTGCGGTTTTCTCTGTGAGGATGAACAGCGCTTGCTTGTTCTGTTACCTCAGGTCTGACTCCGGCTTTTCTCATAGCATCCTTAAATTCTGCAATCAGCGAGCGGGGATTTAACCCTTGCTGACAGGCGTATAGTTCACATACGCCGCAGGATACACAGTATAAATTACCCATAAGGGCCTTTGCATCAACGTAATTTCCGCCTCTTGCCAGTGCGTTCATAAGTTCATGAGGCTTTACAGGCTGCCCCAGCAAATTTCTGGGGCATAAATCGGTACACATTCTGCAATGACAACAAGAACTTTTTGCCCGATTCACGCTGACCGCCGTTTTTGCCTTGCGTTTTTGAACAATCATATGCTGCTCCGGCATAACCAGTATTCCGTTGGTGGTTTTGGTTACGACCGCTTTTTTATGAGACAAAACGCCCGTCATAGGTCCGCCGCTGATGATTTCGTAATCGTCAACAGTGACTCCGCCTGACAGTAATATCAATTCCTCAAAGGTTGTTCCAAGAGGAACACAGTAGGTTTGAGGCGTTTTTACCGCCCCGGCTACCGTTACATACTTATTTGTGACAGGGGTACCCTTACAAATAGCCCTGTCTATATTGAGAACGGTTTCTACATTAAATACTGTAACACCCACAGAAATCGGGAGATTTCCCGCAGGAACCTGTCTGCCTGTGGCCTCGTAAATGGTAACCACTTCATCTCCAGCCGGATAAATTTCGGGGAGAAGGGACAGCTTTCCTTTTTCATAGTCAGGAAGTACAGCCTTAACGGCAGCAACCGCTTCCTTGTATTCTTCTTTAACAGCAATGATAAACTGCTGTGCATCTACTGCGATGCAAATTTCATTCAGTCCGTGACATATTTCGTCTGCAAATTGCTCCAACAACTGGCGATGTACTTTAAACAGAGGTTCACATTCCGCGCAGTTTAAAATAATGGTATCTGCCTTTGGAGAAAGCTTTGCATAGGTCGGAAAACCCGCACCGCCTGCGCCGGCCACTCCCGCCTTGCGGACTATCTGCTTTAATTCTTCATACGTCATGGTTTAACTCTCCAGTTCAGAGCAATGATCCACAATACCAACAATGGCAGCATCCACAGGGGTATCCGCCATATCACAGCCAATTCTTGCAGCACTTCCTGTTGCAATCAGTACCACTTCCCCGATACCGGCACCAATAGGGTCAACTGCAATTAACTGCTTGCTGGGGCCTGCCATGTTTTTATGCAGGTTTACAATCATAAATTTGTTTCCAATTAAATTCTCACATTTTCTGGTGGAAACAACGCTTCCAACTACAGTTCCGATTAACATAACTAAAAGCCTCCCATTCGGAAGTTTTTGTCGGGGTTACCGTTTATCGGTAACCCCGAAAACTTACATTATTTCAGCGAAGGTAATAATTTTTCAACATCGCTGTGAGGACGAGGAATAACGTGAGTTGCAATTACTTCGCCCAGACGTCTTGCGGAGGAATCGCCTGCTTCAACAGCAGCCTTTACCGCACCAACGTCACCTCTGACCATAACGCTTACCAGACCGGAACCGATTTTTTCGGTACCAACCAGTACTACGTTTGCGGCCTTGAGCATGGAGTCTGCAGCTTCGATTGCTGCAACCAAGCCTCTGGTTTCAACCATTCCCAATGCTTCCTGTGCCATCTTTTTTACCTCCTTGATAGTTTTTACTTCTTCTGCAACTGCAGCGGGTTTTGTCGCTGCTGTTGTTGTTTTTTTACTATTATTAGCAGCCATATTTGTTACCGTTCCTTTCAAAATTAAAATTTAGGAAGTAACTTTTCAACATCTGCATGGGGTCTGGGAATTACATGAACGGCAACCAATTCGCCCAGCTTCTGAGCGGAAGAGGAGCCTGCTTCTGTTGCAGCTTTAACAGCGCCAACATCCCCGCGAACCATAACACTTACCAAACCGGAACCGATTTTTTCGGTACCAATCAAGGTAACTTCAGCAGCCTTAACCATAGCATCTGCAGCTTCAATCGCAGCGGTAAGACCTCTGGTTTCAATCATTCCTAATGCTTCCTGTGCCATTTTTATTTCCTCCTATTATTTGTTAATAATTGCAATCTTCAAACCTTCCATTTTCAGGTTGGTTTCATGAGCTTGGTTAATTTCCTCTAATGAATATCTGTGGGTAATCAGTTTTTCCAGAGGAAGTCCAATGCCTTTTGCACGTTTTAAGAAATCAAAGGTGGTTGCATAATCTCTTAAGGTATATACCCAAGAGCCAACCAAGGTGATTTCCTTGGAGCAAAGGTCAAAGTGAGGATTGATGGTAGCATCTCCGCCATTGATGAAAAAGCCTAATTCGCACAATCCGCCACCGCTTCTGATAAATTTATAAATGTTGCTGTGAGCAATGGGGGAGCCGGTGCACTGGAACGCAAAATCTGCTTCATAGCCACCGAAGGAGTCCTTCACTGCTCCTGCCAATGCTTCAATACCCTTATGGTCTTTGAAGTTAACGGTTTTTGTTGCGCCCATTTCCTTTGCAAAGGACAGACGTTTTTCTTCCCCGTCCACTGCGGTAATGTTTTCAATTCCCATGGTACGCAAAATTGCGATACAAATCAGACCAATAGGCCCGCAACCCTGTACCACTACACGGCTGTTAAACCGCAGAATACCCGTTGTTTTTGCCCGTTCTACTGCGTGCATCAATACTGCACAGGGCTCAATCAGAATTCTGGAATCCAGATCCAGATCACTGACATTGAATATGGAGGAACCGCCGCGAATTACAATATAATCCGCAAACCATCCATTTAAATGAATATCGTCATCGGGAACCAGACCGTAAACATCTGCCCCGCCAACGTTTTGTTTGTTCATGTCGAACATGGTAATGTCCGGATTGTCCTTGAAAATCATACAGGTAACAACCTTGTCACCGATATTAAGTGGTTTTCCGGCACTGTCAACTTTTACATTTTTTCCCATCTTCACGATTTCGCCTGTTCCTTCGTGTCCTAACACAACAGGAATCAGACCGAAAGGATCGCGTTTGAACTCATGAGCATCTGTTCCGCAAACACCGCAGCCTTCCACCTTGACCAGAATATCATCATCGCCCAATTCGGGGATGGGGAATTCCTTGATCTCGTAATGCTCTAATTTTGTGAGCATTGCAGCTTTTGCGGTCTTGGGAATCGGTCCTGCAGATTTTGCGGAAGATGCAGGAGCAGCAGATGACCCGTTCAACTGGGAAATGACTTGCTGTACAATTTTTTCAATGTTTGCAGCATCCATAGTTATCCCTCGATTCTTAGTAGTTTCGCTTCTTACGACGATCACCGGAACGGTACCGTCATAGGAAATATTTTTTCGGCAAATCAGAAAGCTTCTGTCTGCCCCCGCCGCACTGCCCAGCAAATACAACACTGCTGACAGATTGGAGGTTTTATTCAACAGGGAAGGTAGCAACTGTTCTTCCTCGCGGGAACAAAGATATCCTCCCTGTTCAATTAACTGATAAATGACCGACTGTTCTTCCTCCGGTGAAACGGATAGAATATGTAGTCCGGTTTGTTTGGGCTGTGTCAAAGAATTTCCTCCTCAAACACCTTTTTTCCAAAATCAGCAAGATAGGTATCCTGCTCTTCGCTTCCACCGCTGACACCCAAGGCACCGATGACTCGGTCACCCCGAAACAGAGGAACACCCCCGCCGAAAATGACAATCTTTCCCTGATTGGTAAACTGAATCCCGTACAAAGGTTGTTCGGGCTGAGAAAGCTTTTTCAGGTCCATGGTGGACATTTTCAGAGAAACACAGGTGTAGGTTTTTTGCACCGCCACATCATAGCTTGCGATAAAACTGTCATCCATACATTCTACTGCGATTGGGTGTGCACCGCTGTTTGCTACTGCAACAACTGCATTAACTCCAATTCTTGCAGCCTCTTCCTCTACTTTGGCAATCAGTTTTTTTGCCTGTGCCAGTGTAACAGAGGAGGAAGAACGAACTGCTTGTTCTACCGCTTTGATAATTTGTTGTTCATTCATGGGAAACACTCCCTTTATTAGCCTAACTGAGCCATAATCTTTTTGGTGATTTCAGCAATCAGTTTTGCATCAGAATCGGAATGGTCAACGTGGCAGGAACATTTTCCGCCACAACTGTGACAGCTGGGCTTGCCTTCCTTAGCGTTAGGGCAAACATCAGCAGGATGCTTGCCTTTCAGACCAAACTGTCTTCTGATTTCATACAGACGCTGAACCTGTTCTTCGCTCAGTTCCTTAGGTCCGCCCAACTGCTTGGATTTGAACAGCAGTTCTGCGTAAAATTCCAAGGATTCCATTTTGTGATAAGCACTCAGCAAAGAATCGGAATAGGACAGAGCACCGTGGTTTGCCAACAGTACTGCGTCATAATATTGTAAGTACTTTTCTACTGCGTCGGGAATTTCGTTGGTGGAGGGAGTACCGTATTCAGCAATCGGTACACATCCAAGAGCAATGACTGCTTCAGGCATAATCGGCTGAGTCAGCGGAATTCCTGCAATCGCAAAGCTTGTAGCATAGATGGGATGAGCATGAACAACACTCATGACATCAGGACGTTGTTTGTACACTCTCATGTGCATTTTAATTTCCGAGGAAGGTTTGAAGTTGCCGTTTGCTTGCAACACATTTCCTTCAGCGTCTACTTTACAGATGTAGTCAGGTGTCATAAATCCCTTACTTACACCGGTAGGGGTGCACAGAAATTCGTTGTCAGAAATTTTAACCGAAATGTTACCGTCGTTTGCAGCAACCATGCCACGGTCATAAATTCTTTTACCAATGTCGCAAATTTGTTTTTTGATTTCGAATTCTGATACCATTTTGTTTACTCCTTTGTTTCAGATTTTTATAAATGTACTATTCTATAGTACAATCATAGCATAAAAAGACATAAAAGTCAATAGCTTTTTCTGTTTTTTTCTTTATTTTTGTGGTTTTTTTCTGTTTTCAAACCGAAAACCAAAGAAAAACAAACTTTTATAGCAAATAATCTTGTAATTCCTTGACTCCTTCTCCCGTGATAGCACTGGTATGAAAGACTTTTTTGCATCCGGACAATCGCAACCACCGTTCTGCACGATCAGGTCTTGCATCAGGCCGGTCAATCTGGGTTACAATGCCGATGACCTCACGGTTTACCAGAGGGGTAATATTTGGGGGGAACAGGGAAAAGGGATCGGTGGCACTGATGAGCAGTCCCACTACGTCCGCCTCGTAGGAATAAAGAGCCAACGCGGCGGCAAGTTCTGCATTCTCCGCATATTCTCCCGGTGTGTCAATGACCATATCTTTAAAATTGACATACTGTGTTTTATGATAGGCAACAGGCTTGTTTCTCATTTTCTGGGTCAGAGAGGTTTTGCCTGCACTGCTTTTTCCAATAAAAATAATTCGCTTCATGTTTTTGTAATGGGGCAGACGGTAAAGTGCAGTGTCTGAGCACAATACTCAGTCACTCCCAGCAATGACTCCTGCACCTCGGATACGGTACCGGTTACAATCAGCGTTCCGCTGAACCGATCCACAAAGCCCAACTCAGCGGCTGAAGTCTTAATCGCAATATCCCCCGCGATAATGGCTGTTTCACTGGGAGACATGGTAATGATTCCGATGGCACCCTTATGGTCCTCTGCCGGATCAAGTCCTAATTTCTGATATAATATTTCGTCAGGATTGGCAATGATGTGTGCCAGAGTAATCTGTTTTCCCGGTACCAATTCCTGTACAATTCTCATTTTATCCTGTAATTGTTCCATCGGCTTATCCTCCTATTTGACAAGGTGTTTTAAATTCCTGAGCCACTCGCAACAGTGCTGCCATTTTTGATTCATCCGGCGGAAGAATTTCAGAAAGCTCATAGGTTCTGCCTAAAGAGGCATATTTATCTGCCCCCAACCGATGATAGGGCAACAGGTGAAGCCTGTCTGCCGAAAGCTCTTCTGCATAGCGGGCAATGGCGGCAATTTCTTCAGGTGTATCATTAAATCCGGGAATCACAGGAATCCGTACTGCATAGTAATTGGCTCTTTGTGCAATGGTTTTTGCATTTTCCAAAGCCAGTTTGTTATCGCGGGTTGTAAATTCCTTGTGCTTTTCAGGATTCATGTGCTTAATATCCATCAGAAAATAATCAATGTGAGGAAGAAGGTCGGCAATGGTTTCCATGCTAACCGCACCCGTTGTTTCCATTGCGGTGTTAATTCCCAGCTCATGTGCTCCCATAAACAACGCCTTTGCAAAGGTGGGCTGTAATAAGGATTCTCCTCCCGAAAGGGTAAGACCTCCACGGGAACGGCGGTAGTAGGGCATATCCTGCTTGACTTCCTCCAGCACCTCACGGGCGGTAACATCCCTGCCCATTATTTTGTCACCTTGTTCTGTTTTCATGGTTTGTATCTCGTAACTTTGTGATTCGGGGTTGCAGCACCATTTACAGCGGAATAAGCATCCCTTTAAAAAGACAATGGTACGGATTCCCGGTCCGTCATGGACGGAATATCGCTGGATGTCAAAGATACGTCCCTTTGTTTCCAGATAATTTGTCATAATCAAAATCCTTTACTAAAATGCTGACTGCTCCGTTCTGTTAATAATATCATCCTGCAAGGAGCGGGACAGTGAGGTAAACAGTGCAGAATAGCCTGCCACACGGACCACTAAATTTTTGTAATTCTCAGGATGCTGTTGTGCATCGTACAGTGTTTCTCTGCTGACTACATTGAACTGAACGTGGCTGCCCTTCTGGTCAAAGAATGCCCGAATCAGAGAAACAAAGTTTTCTAACCCTTCCATTCCCTTTAAGGCAGAGGGATGGAATTTCATATTATATAAGGTTCCGTTGGAAGCAATCGAGTGATCCAATTTAGAGACAGAGTTTGCCGCAGCTGTAGGACCCTTTACATCTCTTCCCGCAGCGGGGGATACACCGTCTGCAATGGGGGTGAAAGCAAGACGTCCGTCAGGCGTAGCACCTGTCTGAGCACCCAAGGGTACATTGGCAGAAACGGGATAAAGCCCTGCCTGATACCGACCACCTCTGGGGTTTTTGTACTGTTCCAAAGGTCTGGTATAACTGTATGCCACATCTCTTGCAAGAAGGTCAATTTCGTCAATATCATTTCCGAATTTGGGAAGTGCTTCAATTTTCTTGAGCAAGGTATTTCCGTTTTGGGAAAGTCCTTCAGAAGCTTTTTTATAAATAGAAGCAATATCTTCTTCTGATACGGTTACACCCTTTGCTACCAGCTCGCGAACTACTGCGGTGGTAATTTCTGTTGCATTGCCCTGACCAAAGTTTTGCTCCAAAGCTTGTTTGTATTCAGCCAAGGTAACGCTTTTTTCTTCATATACCAACTTTTTAATGGCGTACAGTGCGTCTGCCATATTGGCGATTCCAAAGCCCTGAGGACCTGTGAAATTATAAACGGCACCGCCCTCCTGAACGGATTTTCCTTTTCCGATACAATCCTCTATCATGGAGGACAGATAGGGAAGGGGACAACGCTCAGCATGTGCCAAATCAATGGCATTGTCTGCATTGACCATCAGCTCAATCATATAATTCATGTGTGCTTTGTAAGCATCATAAAATTCATCAAAGGTAGTCAGTTTGGTGACATCGCCTGTGTCAACACTGATTTGTTTACCCTGATCCTTACCGCCTGAGAACACCAGCTCCATAGGACGGCACATATTAAAGAATGCAGCATCATGCCAGCCGTCAGTTTTTCCTGCCTTTTGCGGTTCTACGCAACCAATAATATTGTAGTCACGTGCGTCTTGGATGGTCAGACCGCGATTCACCAATGCAGGAATAATTACTTCGTCGTTGTAATAGGCCGGGAACCCAATTCCTGTTCTGGTCAGCTCTGCTGCTTTTAACAAAAAGCTTTGAGGAGAACCATTCCATACCCGAACTGAGAAAGAAGGTTGAGGCAGGAATACGTGCATGGTTGCCTGAATGGTCATGTAGGAAAGCTCGTTGGTAGCATCCTGACCGTCCTTTGTCTGTCCCCCTGCAATCAGGTTTTGGAACAAACCATAGCCTGCAAAGCCTTCTGCAGATGCTACGTCTCTTGCTTTGCAGAAATCGTTCAGCTTTAACCATACGCAGTCAATCAATTCCTGAGCAAATTCCAGAGTAATCTTGCCACTATCAAAATCCTTTTTAAAATAAGGATACATATACTGGTCAAATCGGCCGGGAGAAACGGAATGTCCGTTGGATTCCACCTGAATCAGCATTTGCACAAACCAGAAACTCTGACAAGCTTCATAAAAGCTGGTTGCACCCTTTGCAGGAACTCGTTCGCAGTTTTTAGCAATGGTGAGAAGCTCTGCTTTCCGTTTTGTATCAGCACAGCTATCTGCTTCTTTTTTTGCAAGCTCTGCGTAACGGTTCGCATAGGTGATGGCGGCGTTACAACTTTCAATAACTGATTCTAAAAAGGCGGATTTTGCACAAAAATCTGCATCATACTGATTTAATTTATGTAATGCGGTCTCTGCCTTTGCACGAATCCCTTCATAGCCGATTTCAAGCACTTCTCCGTAGTTGACCGATACATGGCCAACGCCGTTAAAATAGTAGTTTCCTGGTGTGAAAACATTGTGTTCAATGGCAAGCTTTGCTTCTTCTGACATATAGGAATTTGCCAGCTCGCTGGAGGTCTTTCCCTTCCAGTAAGGGAAGATTGCACGCAACTCCTTCTTTGTTTGCTCCGAAACAATGAAAGGGTCAGCACAACGAGTTTCCATGTGATCCAATTCCTGTTCCAGCCACTCGTAAGAATATTCAGGATAAATCTGACATCCCCGGGATTTTACAGTAGGACTTCCCACAATCAATTCATTATAGCGAATCACAATGGGAAGATTTTCTAAAATATGGCGAAATGCCGCACTTCTTCTTTTGACCATAGGCAGACCTTCTGTTTTTCTATATGATTCGGTCAGAAGAACTGCACGAGCAGATTCGATTTCCGGCATTCCTCGGAACATATCTTCTTTTATTTGGTCAATTCTTTGAGTTTTTTGAATTTCTCCTATTGCTTGATAATTCATCATGGTTCACCTCTTAAAAAATAGTGGTTATTTCTTTATATATATTGGTACAGATTTGATTTGCTCTTTGTTTTACCTCCGGTTTTGCATGGATCATGGCATAGCTGTTATTGGTAACCTCAAACATGCTGATATCGTTAACACCGTCACCAAACACATAACAGTTTTCCCTTGAAAATCCAGAAGTCTCTAAAAGCCACTTGACCGCCTCTGCCTTATTCACTCCTGCTGCTGCAAATTCTAAAATGCCGAACTGGTCATAGGTCGGGGACAAAAAGTCAGGGCATGGGGGTTTATTCATAAAAAAGATTTTATAAATGGGTTCTTCAACATCCGAAATAGAGCTGATTTTTACGGTGTGCTGTCGGAATATTTGCCGCCAGCGGATTCCGTCTGCCCTTCCCTTTATATTTAAATAGGAAAGAAGCTGACCATAACAGACCCAGTCTGTTTGTTTATCCTGACAAAAAGGAATCAGCTTTTCCCTGTCAATAGGACGGGAGTAGAGAACCTGTTCCCCGCATGTGATAAGCGCACCGTCATTGGAAATGAGGAAAATTTCCTCAAGCATATCCTCAAAATAGGGACGAAGCATATGCCAGGGTCTTCCGCTTGCCACTGCAAAGGGAATCTTATTGTTTTTCACCGTGTTCAGAATTTGTTTAAACTGACGCTCCTCACCCTTGCGGTATAAGGTTCCGTCAAAGTCGCAAATCAATAATTTATCCATACTATCACCTTATTTTACTTTATTATATCAAACAAAAAGACAAAAGTCAAGATTTTCACAGAAGAAAACATAAAAAAACAAAAAAACAAAGATTTTAAAAATGAAATCCAATAGATTGGCGGAAAATTCATTGATTTATTTTTATTTTCGTGATATAATAAATAAGGAAGACAAAAGAAAGAAGGATTTTTATGTTTTTTGATTCACACGTGCACACCTCCTTTTCCCATGACGGAACTTCCTCTATGGAAGAACAATGTAACAGGGCAGAAAAATTGGGGTTATATGGAGTCTCTTTTACCGATCATTATGATCCCATTCTTACAGGATTTGATTTTTCTCATATTCAATCCTCTGTGGAACAGGCAGACCAACTAAGGGAAAGGTATTCTTTTAAAATTCTTCGCGGAGTAGAGTTGGGGGACAGTGTCGGGTGTGAAAAGGAATGGAACAAATGCCGTCAAAGCTTGTCTTTTGATGTGGTACTTGGCTCTACACATAGTAAATTGACCTATCTTCAAATGGGATATCCTCAATATAATTTCCTTTGTATCAACCAATTAACAGAGAAAGAAATTCACACCTTTTTGACGCTTTATTACAAGAATGTATATTCTCTGGTACAAGAAGGAGATATTGATGTTTTGACTCATTTGACCATGCCGTTAAAGTATCTGAACGGGAGATTTCGTCGTAATATGACATTGGAAAATCAGGGAGAACAAATAGAACAGATTTTAAAACAGATTATCAAGCGTGACCTTGCACTGGAAATCAATACCTCAGGTGCAGAAAGGGAGTGGGGGCAGTTGATGCCCGATAAAGAACTGCTGACCCTTTATTATTCTCTTGGAGGCAGAAGGATTACTCTGGGGAGCGATGCTCATGGGACGGAATTTTTAGGAAGCGGACTGGAAACAGGTGTAAGGACGGCAAAGGAAGTTGGTTTTACCCATTATTGCTACTATGAAAACAGAAAACCTGTGGAGGTGGAACTTTGAACCCTTATGTGATTTTTTTGGATATTGACGGAACTGTGATGCATAAGGGAGAGGTGTCAAAAGAGGATCAACATGCCATAAGAAAGGCACAACAGTCAGGGCATCAGGTCTGGATTAACACGGGACGCTCCTATTGTTATGTTCCCCAGCTTTTAAAAAAAGAGTTGGCGGTTGACGGCATTGTTGCAGGCTTGGGCGCGGATATCCGTATGGGGAAAAACCAATTACACAGCAAAATTCTGCCCATGTCCCTTCTGGATTGGATTTCTGAGCTTTTACAGGATTATTGTTATTTGTTTGAAGGGGAAGAGCATATGTATCAACATGGTGAAAATTTTCACGGAATAAGCCAACCGATTTGTTCGGGGATTCCTTTTTCAAAGCAGTATCCTGGTGCGAAAATTTCTAAAATGTGTATTTTCGACAATCCCCCTCAACATATCATAGCTCAACTGAAACGGCATTTTTGCTATTTTGCATTTCCTGCCTATAACGAATTGGGACCTATAGGACAGAGCAAGGCAACAGGAATGGAATGGGTGATGAATTATTTAAAGCTTCCCATGGTGCGAAGCATTGCAATAGGAGATAGTTTGAATGATTTGGATATGCTGAAAGCGGCGGGCATCAGCGTGGCAATGGGAAATGCACCCGAAGAGGTACAAACATTGTGTGATTATGTCACTGCACCTGTCACAGAAGGTGGCGTGGCAAAGGCGATTTCCCATTTTCTGTTTTCAGATGAATAAAAACAAACATCCCTATCCGAAAATAGAAGGGGATGTTTTTTGTGTAACGAAAACCAAGCGATAGTAGCATGGTTCAAAAAAGGTTAACTGATAAACAAAAATGAAACAGAATAGATGTAAAGAATATAAGTAATATATCAAAATGAAAAATTTACTATTGTTTCTCAGTGTGCAAAACAGGGAGGTGTTGTTCAGACTTTTTGTTTTGTATGCCCTGCCGAGCGGGCCTACTTTTTTGCGACAAAAGTAGCAAAAACGCGGGGGATTTCGATTTCCCCCGCACCCCTTAAAACGACACAGGGGCTTCGCCCCTGGACCCCTTGTTAGAGCAGTACAGCCCATTTATGGGTAACAAGTAGCAATTCCATGGCTGGCAGGCCAATTAAATACGCACTTGTGGGTAGCCAGTAGAGAATAGGGCTATGCCCGAAAATGAAATACCCCCCGTTGTACGGGGGGATCATTATTGTTACGTGGTGATGTGACACAGGGTAGCATTGGTAAAGTTGATAAGTTCCTTAGGGTCAAGGAGCAACTGACAACCTCTCACCCCTGCGCTGACGGTAATGGTTTCAAAGGACAGGGCGGATTCTTCAATAAAGGTAGGAAATTTTTTCTTCATGCCGATAGGGGAGCAACCTCCTCTTATGTATCCTGTTAACCCGAGTAATTCCTTGACCGCAACCAGCTCCACCCGTTTTTCTCCCGCCGCAATGGCGGCCTTTTTTAAATCCACTTCTTTATCTACAGGAATACAAAATACACAGATTCCCTTTTTCTCTCCTCTTGCTACCAAGGTTTTAAAAACTCTGCACGCTGGGATGTTGATTTGGGACACAATGTGCATTCCCGACAAATCCGATTCGTCCACCTCGTAGGTGAGAGCCTCATATTTGATTTTCGCTTTGTCCAGCTGACGCATGGCATTTGTTTTAGTCATAAAAAAGTGCTTCCTTTCGTTTTTCATTCTCCTTTGATGTAGGGGTGGAAGAGAGGAGTGTGGTATGCCTTTACTGCCGCAACGCCGCCTTGAGTGAAGAACGGGAGGCTGTGGGGGTGAAGGGGGATGACATCATCCCCCTTTTAATGATTTTTCCGAGTTAATTCTGCAGTAAGTTCTTTCATCAAACTCGCAGAGGTTTTATCCTATTCAAATGGCATCTGCGGATTTAGAAGGAGAAGCCTTTGCCTTTTTCAGCCGAACCAACATAACAACCGACACAATCACCGAAAGGACAGCAATAATTTGAGAAATGCGGAAAGGACCCACATACAGACTGTCTATTCGTAACCCTTCAATAAAGAAGCGTCCTGCTCCGTACCATAAAAGATAGGTCCAAAACACTTTCCCCTGAAAGGTACGTTTGCGGTGAAACAGAAACAATAGCAAGGCAAATCCTATCAAATTCCATAAGGATTCATATAGAAAAGCGGGATGGACTTCCAATATCCGTCCCCCTTCTTCAATGCTCATTCTCCAGGGAAGGGTGGTCACGGTGCCGTAGGCTTCGCAGTTGACGAAGTTGCCCCATCGTCCCACTGCCTGTCCCAAAATAAGTCCCACACAACAACAGTCCAGCATATCGTAGGGAGGGATTTTTTTTACTTTGCAAAAGACAAGTAGCGTGAGTATGGCGGAAAGAATAGCGCCGTAAATGGCAATGCCCCCCTCCCAAATATAAAGAACAGAAATGAGATTGTCCTTATAGTCATTCCAACTGGTTGCCACATAATAAATTCTGGCACCTATTACGCAGGCAGGAATGGCAAACAACAAATAATCATAAATGGTATCGGCGGAAAGACCGATTTTTTTTGCATTTTTCAAACCAACCAAGGTTCCTAAAACCAATCCTAATACAATAATTAAACCATACCAGTAAACCTCCCGACCAAAGAGGGTGAAGGCAACTCTGTTTATTTCAAATTCAAGATTTAGTGCGGGAAATCCTACTATATTTGTCATACCGGTCAACTCCTTATTGAGTCACGATGGACAACACCATTTTTTCTTCCGAAAACAGCTCTTTTGCTGCCTTGTTACAATCCTCTAATGTTATACAAGAGAGAATTTCAGGTGCGTCGAACAGGGAAGCACCGCGGAAGAGGGTGTTAATAAAGTTGTTAGAAATCTGTTCTACGCTGTTAAACAGGCGGATGATATCCCCCAGTACAACCTTTTTTGCCCGAGAAAAATCTTCTTGGGAGATGCCTGTCTTGCTGATTTTCTGTAATCCTTCTTTCAAAGCCTTCGCCGTTTTTCGAGGGTCGGAAGCAGAACCGCCCAGAATCAGATGGGCATATTCCTTTTCACTTGTAACCTCTGTGCCGAAAGAGGGAGTAATAAGCCCCTGTCCGTAAAGCTCCTGATAAAGAGCAGAGCTTTTGCCCAATACCGCCTCTGTCAAAACAGAATATAAAAGTTCCTGACGGAACACATTTTCTTCCGGCTTCGATTTGATTCCCACATAAAAGAGGGGTTGGGCAACAGACATGGTCTGCACCTTTTCCTTTTGGAAAATTTCTTTGGGTTCAGAAGCTTGATATCTTGTAATCTCACCCCTATCTTCAAATTTAGGAGAAATCTCTGTTTCTGCAACGTCAACCACCCTATCGGGGTCCACATCTCCTGTACAGAATAAAATCATGTTGGAGGGGTGATAGAAGGTGTTGTAGCAATCATACAAAAGCTCAGGGGTGATCTTTGCAATGCTTTCTACCGTGCCTGCAATGTCACGGCGGACAGTGTTATGATGATACATTGCTTCAATTACATTAAAATAGCTTTTCCAGCCGGGATCGTCCTCGTACATTCTGATTTCCTGACCGATAATCCCCTGTTCCTTTGCTACGTTTTCCTCTGTAAAATGAGGGGTCTGGACAAAGGAAAGAAGGTGACTCAAATTTTCATAAAAACCATTGGTACAGGAAAATAGATAAGCGGTTGTTAAAAATGAGGTGAAGGCATTGGCATCTGCACCGGTTTTGGAAAATTCAGCAAAAGCATCGCTTCCGTCCGGTTGCTCAAACATTTTGTGCTCTAAAAAGTGTGCCACTCCGTCGGGCACTTCAATTTGTTTGCCTGTAAGAGGGTTACAAAACCGAGCATCTGCAGAACCGTATTTGGTTGCAAAAATGGCATAGCTTTTGGAGTAACCCGTTTTTGGCAGAACGTAAATTTCCAGCCCGCTTTTGTGGGTATGATGAAAGAGGGTTTCGTTTAGTTGTTTGCAATGAATTTGTTTCATTCTCTGTTCCCTCCTTTGTTTTTCAGAAAATACACGGTATCAAGGGTGACGAGGTTTGCTACTTCCACAATTTGTTCTTTTGTCACACACCCTAAGGCGGTAATCATGTCTGTTGGGTCTGTGATGTCCTGCATCAACGCTTGAATCATGGCGTAATCAAGGAGCGACGCAGGAGTATCTGCCATGGCTCTTAACTGATTGGTCAGCGAGAAACGGGCAGAGCTGAGCTCCTCATCTGAAATGTTACCCCGTTTCATTTCCTCTGTCTGCAGAAGAATTTCGTCGTAAGCATCTTTGAATTTATCAAATTCAATTCCTGACGAAATCATCATGGTTCCCTTAAACCGTTCCAGACGGGAATAGGCATAATAACAAAGACTCAGTTTTTCACGGACGTTGCGGAACAGTTTCGAATGGACCCCTGATCCCAATATGCTGTTATAAAGAGTTAAGGCGGGAAACAATTTGTCGTCTGCACCAATCCCCGTACGGAATCCCATAGACAATTTCCCTTGGTTCACATCCAATTCTTCTGTCACATGCTTTACTTCTTTGACCTCTGTAATCAGAGAGGTTTGGGGAATGGAGCCTGTGGGAGAAAAGTGTGCAAACAAGGGGATGATTTCTTCCAAATCCGCATCCCCGCATACAAAAACATCCATAGGGCTTTTTAAAATTTCTTGATAATGGTCATAAAGGGATTGAGGGTCTAACTGTTTCAAATCCTCCACCTGACCGTAAGGATATACCCCAAAGGGCTCCTCCTTACACATCTCTTCGTAGCACCGCTCAAAGGCATAGGTCTTTTTATCGTTGATGCGGTTTTGAATCTTCATTTTCAGATTTTCCCGTTCTCGTTCAAAAAACTCCTTGGAAAATCCTTTTCCTTCCGTCACGGGATTGGAAATCACCTGACACAACAGACGGATGGCTGCCTGAACCACCCCTGTTTCCCCTGTAAACTCATCCTTAATACAGTTGATGCCAAAGGTAACAGCCGACACCTCTCCTCGCCGTACAATGTCTGCAACGAGGGTAGCACCGTACAACTCATCCAAGGCACGGTTTAAGGCGAGGGGAGTGGGAAAACCAACCGTTCCGCTTTTTAAGAGTCTTGCAATCAGTGCGTTCTTTGCCGCCTCTTCTTTACAAAGAGGACGGTAAAGGGCAACACGGATGCTGATTGTTTTAAACTGCTTTGCGGGAATCTGAAAAAAACGAATTCCGTTTTCAGCAATAATTTGTTTCATAGTTCTCACGCCTTTCATTAAGTAAACAGTTCGTTACCGCAAAAAATACGCTGTCTGCAAATCTGATAATCCCAACAAGTGTCTCCCGAAAAATGGGTCATCACCAGCTCCGGATTTAAGTTTTCCGGTGTGCCTGCCGCAAGTCTTAGAGTAAGCACGCCTTTCTCGTATTGGAATTGATGAATCATGGGCATAATATCCACATCTTTTAGTCCGCGCTTGCTCTTTTTAGGCACGATCAGTTCCTTTTGTGTAAAAAAGCGGTGGATTTCTTCTTCGTCGGGAATTTCACCCCGAAAGGTAATCGTGTATTCTGCCTCGGTAATGTCAGCCCCTTTGTGAACGGGAGCAGAGGCGGAAATCACATGAAATCCGGGGGGCAGTGCCTCGTCCAATCGTTTTGCCGCCTCGTCATAAGAAATGTCTTCCGAAAAACCGATATCCACCATTTCGCAATTACTGGTGAAACCCAAAGACAGGGGCATTAAAAAAGAAATAATGGGATGAGGATTAAAGCCTTGAGAATAAGCAATAGGCAGCTTGGCTCGCCGGAGTGCTCTGATAAAGGCACGGAGTGTATCTAAATGTGCAATATATTTTAATTCATCATCTTTGGTATATTGTAACCGAATGACAGCCATATTATCCCTCCTTGTATTTCATGCAAATACCTGTTTCAAAGCAGTCTGCACCGCATTTATTACAGGCAGAAAGACAGGGCTTTGTGGTTTTTGCCTCTTTTGCCCGCTTGCTTTCACGAATCAAAAATTCTTTTGTGACGCCCACATCAATATGGTCCCAAGGAAATACTTCCTCGTAAGGGCGGGTTCTTGCGGTATAAAAATCAGGGTCAATACCACATTCACGAAATGCTTCCAACCAGGTGTCGTATTTGAAAAACTCGGTCCACCCGTCCATTTTACAGCCCTTTTTCCAAGCGGTGTACAGCACTTTCGAAAGTCTTCTGTCCCCGCGAGCAAAAATGCCTTCCAAACGGCTTGTTTTGGAATCATGATAATTATACTTAATCGTTTTGGAATGAATGTTTTCTCCCAGTATCTTTTGTTTTTCCTGAATGGTTTCAATACTGTCCTGAGCCTCCCAACTAAAAGGAGTAAAGGGCTTGGGAATAAAGGAGGAGGAGCTGACTGTAATTCTGGGGTTGGCAGGTCGGTTTCCTCGTTCCAAAGTGTAATATTGATCCAATGCCAGATGGGCAAGCTCGCCGATGGCTGCAACATCTTCCTCTGTTTCAGTGGGCAATCCAATCATAAAATACAGCTTGATACCGCTCCATCCGTTTTCAAAGGCTAATTTGACAGAGGACAGCAAATCCTCCTCGGTAATATTTTTGTTAATCACATCTCTCATTCTCTGGGTTCCCGCTTCGGGAGCAAAGGTAAAGCTGGATTTTCTTTGCTTCTGAATCCGATTGATTAAATCCAGATTGAAGGAATCCAGACGGAGAGAGGGGAGAGCAATATTGGTACGGTTTTGCTCTGCGTGCTCCAACAAAGTGTCTGTCAGCTCGGAAAATTGAGAATAATCCCCTGTGCTCAAAGAGGTAAGGGACAATTCTTCATAGCCTGTATTGTTCATCAGACAATCCGCACAGTCGGTAAGCACCTGAGGGCTCTTTTCCCGAACAGGTCGGTAAATGATTCCTGCCTGACAAAAACGGCACCCTCTGGTACAGCCACGGAACACCTCCAGCATAATTCGGTCATGAACAATGTCGGAAAAGGGGACTACCAGATTATCGGGATAATACACCTTGTCCAAATCACGGATAATTCTCTTTTTTATCGTAGAAGGAACACCCGATACGTTGGGTTTGATTTCTTTTACCGTATTGTCCTCGTGATAGGTGACATCGTAAAATTGGGGAACATAAATTCCTTCAATTTTTGCAATTTTAAGAAGAAAGTCGGTTCTGCTGCCACCCGTCTGTTTCCATTCGGAGTAGGCATCCATCACTTCTAAATTGACTTCTTCTCCTTCTCCTAAAATAAAAAAGTCAACAAAAGGAGCCAGAGGTTCTGCGTGATACGCACAAGGCCCTCCGGCACAAACAAAGGGGTCACCCTCCTTGCGGTCTTCCGTTTTTACAGGGATATGTCCCAAATCCAACATATTTAATACGTTGGTGTAGCACATTTCATACTGTAAGGTAAAGCCCACAAAATCAAAATTACAGATGGGGTCACCGCTTTCCAATGCGAACAGGGGCTTATTGTGTTGGCGGAGCAGGGTTTCAAAATCGTCCCAGGGGGCAAAAACACGCTCGCACCAGATATTTTCTCTCGTATTGAGTAAATGATATAGAATTTTCATTCCCAGATGGGACATGCCCACCTCGTACACATCCGGAAAGCAGAATGCAAACCGAATATCAATGGCGGACAGATCCTTTTTGATGCTGCCCCATTCTCCTCCCGTGTAGCGGGAAGGCTTTTGCACTTGTTTGAGTAGTCGATCCATATATTTTTTCTCCTGTTACTGTTCCCCCAATCGAAAGGAGTGCATCTGCAATCTCCTGTTCGGTCAGGGTGGTTTTAAGTTTCATTTCATTGTCCACAATATGCACCACACAGTATCGGGCGGAAGAAAAGTATTTTAACAGCCGCCGTAAGGGCACCGTGTGGTTGACGGTAAGGGTTCTGGTTTTATAGATACCGTCGTATCTTTTCTTGTGTCGATAGTCAAAGGCGTTTTGGGTCATGGTCACTCTCTCGTAGCCTCCCTCTGCCCACATTTTATAGCCAAAAAAGCAGGCAATCATTAAAAGAGAGGGATTCCAACGGGTCGTGTACAGAATGAACAATCCCAACCCCGCCATCAGACAAACTGAAATTCGGGACAAAAAAACAACCCTATGATATCCTATTATACTCCCAAATGCGTCAGAAAGCAAGTAAAAAAGTATTCTTCCTCCGTCAAAAGTTGAAATTGGCAGTAAGTTAAACAGCCCCAACGCAAAATTTCCGCAAAAAAGGAAAAAGAACTGTTCCGATAAAAGCCATTTCTGACAAAGAACAACCAACCCTGCACCCAAAAAACTTGCCAGGGGACCTGCCGCCGCCACCAAAATCCGTTCTTTCATGGGACGGGTTTGTTCTTCTTTCAAACGGATAGCAATGCCGAAAGGGAGAATCCCTAAGTAGGAAACTCCCATGTGAAGTTTGACCGCTGTAATCAGATGACCAAGCTCGTGGATCAGCAGGCATAGGTACATTCCAAGCATAAAAGGCAATGTATTGGTTACATACCCCAAAAGAAGTAACAGGGGCATTAGGGGTGAAATTCTCAGTTTCATACAAAGGATAAGTAGTCGGAAGGATTTAAATATTCCTCTCCGTTTATTATTTCAAAATGAAGATGAGGTCCTGTGCTTCTGCCTGTACTGCCAACAGCGGCAATGGTTTCTCCTGCGCAAATCGTCTGTCCCTCTTCAACAAACAACTCACTGCAGTGGCCGTACAGGGTCACCAATCCGTCCGGATGACGAAGCTTTACTGCTAAGCCATATCCACCCAGCTCTCCTGAAAAAATGACTTCTCCCGATGCGGAAGCAACGATGGGTGTTCCGGTGTTGGCGGCAATATCAAGACCTGTGTGCCAACTTGCCGTTTCATTTAACGGGTCGGTTCGTTCCCCGAATCCGGAGGTAATCACTCCCTTCAGAGGAACGGAAAAAACGGTTTGTGCTGTTACAGAAACCGATTCTTGTTCTTGTGTGATAATGTCATATTGGCGGGTGCTGTCCTCTAAACTTTCCGCCCCTACTTCTAAAGAAGGGAGGAAGGTTTCGCAGTAATTGACTGCCTCCTCTGCCTTCATCCGTACAATTTGTGGATCGGTATGGGTATTTAGAATTTTCTTCAGTTGTTCCGTCCGGTCGTGAAATACATCCGTTTTTCCTGCAAAAAAGCAAAGGGCGAATAAGCATCCGCTGATTAACATTCGTTCTGTAATGCGGGGATAGAATATAGGAAGAGATTCAGGCTCCGCAGCTTTCGAGGGCGGTCTTCTGGTGGGAATGTCTGGCATAACAGGTTCATCACCTTTCTGTAAAGAATATAAAAACGTTTGCTTTATTTCCAATATACAATACTTTGTGGTAAATTATGCATAATATACAAGATATAAAAAAAGAGGATTTTTCGAATTTTAAGAGAATATTACAAAAGAGCACATTTTATTGTATTAGATTACCAAAATGTTACAAGATATTGTGTTTTGAAATATTTCGGTAAAAAAAATTTAAATTTTTTTAAAAAACCTCTTGCAAAAGTCACAAAAATCAGTTATAATTAAATTGAGGGTGGGGAAAAGTGGTGCCTTGTGGGAAAAAGTGGGGCGCGAACGGTAAAATTACCCTTAATTGATTATAGGAGTGCAAATCATGCTGTTCAGCGGAGAGGTTGCTTGTAATTTGGATGATAAAAGCAGACTCACAGTACCTGTCGGATTTCGGGAGGGACTGGGAGATGTTTTCTATATTACAAAAGGGCTGGACGACTGCTTGTTTGTATTTCCTGAAGAAAAAGGCAGAGAGTTTTTTGCTACCATCAGAGAACTTCCTTTTTCCAAGGCGAGAAAAGTGCAACGATTTTTTACATCAGGTTTGAAAAAATGCTCGCTGGACAAGCAAGGAAGAGTGATGCTGGATCAGTGTCTGAAGGATCATGCTCATATTACCGACCGTGAGGTTGTGGTAATCGGAGTTTCTGACCGCTTGGAAATTTGGGCAAAGAATGCCTGGAACACCTATGCTGAAATTGATACTGATGAGGTTGCTCAGATGTTGGAAGATATGGGAATGTAAGGAGTAGGTGATATGGGAGAATTTTCTCATGTGTCCGTGCTTCTTCACGAAACAGTGGATTCGCTGAATGTTCGCTCGGGCGGAATTTATGTTGACGGAACCTTGGGCGGTGGCGGTCATGCGGCTTACCTTCTGGAAAAACTGGGCAAAAAGGGCACGTTGATTGGCATTGATCAGGATTCAGATGCAATATTGGCGGCAAAAAAGAGGATTTCAGAGGATTACGGCGTATTATATATGAATAGGAATTTTTCTGACATTAAGGAGATATTAAAAGAATGTCAGATTGACGGTATTGACGGAGCCATGCTGGATTTGGGGGTTTCCTCCTATCAGTTGGACGAGGCGGAACGGGGATTTTCCTATCGGTTTGACGCCCCTCTTGATATGCGGATGAACAAGGATGCAACCTTATCCGCTTTTGATGTGGTCAATACTTATTCCGAAGAAGCCCTTGCTCGTGTGATTTTCACCTATGGCGAAGAACGATTTGCAAGAAAAATTGCAAGGATGATTGTCAAGAGACGGGAAGAAAAACCCATTGCAACCACTTTTGAACTGACGGAAGTTATCCGCAGTGCTATGGGAAACAGACCTTCGGACAAGCATCCGGCAAAACGAACCTTTCAGGCAATTCGTATTGAGGTAAACAAGGAGCTTGAGGTTTTAGAAAAAGCATTAACTGATTTTTTTGAGTGTTTAAAGCCAGGCGGCAGACTTGCCGTGATTACCTTTCATTCCTTGGAAGACAGAATGGTAAAACAGAGCTTTCGTGAAAAATGTACGGGCTGTACCTGCCCCCCTGAATTTCCTGTTTGTGTTTGCGGAAACCAGCCAAAGGGAAAAATGGTACTGAAAAAAGCGGTTGTGGCAAGACCGGAAGAACTTGCCCAAAACCCCAGAGCAAAGAGCGCAAAATTACGAGTGATTGAAAAGATATAAAAAGGAGTACATAGTATGTCCAGAAGAGCAAATTCTTCCTCTGCATATCGGTTATATGAGAATGATCCCGTGAGTGTAGTACGGCAGGGCGAGATGCGGAGAGTAAAATTAAATACTGAAGTAGAAAAGCATAAACAGACTGCTGTACAGCATACCTCCGGAGCAAGAAGATTACCGGCTCGGCTGATTGGCAATGTTCTGTTAATTTGTGTTGCGGCATTGCTGATTTTATTCCGTTATTCTGCTATTGTGGAGCGGGATCATCAGCTTGGAATTCTGAAGGTAGAGCGAAATACTATTTTGGACGAAAACAAACGGTTACAGGTGGAGATTGACAGTGCCCTGAATCTGGATAATGTGGAACGGATTGCCATGACAGAGCTTGGAATGGGCAAGCCTGAAAAATATCAGACGGTGTATGTAAATATTCAGGGAGACGATTATATAGAGGTAGCGGAGGAAATGAAAGAAACCGCTGAGGGAAAGAATTTTTATGCTACCATTATTCAGACTTTGGGGAACGTTTTGGAATATTTGTATTAATCGGATTCATATATTGTGATAGATTGCGTGTCTATAATCCCCCGAAAAAAGTCTGTTTGGGGGATAAATTGCAAAAAAGGTGCCGAGGCAATCTTAGGGGTTGCCTTGGTTTTTTTAGAAATTTGGGAAGTTTTTCAGAAAGGAGCTGAGCCCTGAAAATGGCTTTGAATAAACAGATGAACAAGCGGATTGTTTTTATCTTTTCGGTGGTAGTGGTAGTTCTTTTGGGGCTGATTCTGCGGACGGGATATTTGCAGATTGTCCGCGGTGAGGAGCTTCAAAAGGGAGCCTTGGAGCAACAGACAACAGATCGTCAGGTCAGTGCAAAGAGAGGTGCAATTTTAGACAGAAACGGCAAGACTCTGGCAGTCAGTGCAAGCGTAGAGCAGGTCTCCGTTTCCCCCAATGTGATTAAGGAACAAGGAAATGAAGATGAGGTTGTGAAGGCCTTGTCTGATATTTTGGATTTAGACGAAGATGCTGTGCGAAAAAAGGTAACGGCAAACAGCTATTATGTGTCTATTGCCCGCCGTGTGGAAAAGGATACGGCGGATAGAATCCGTGAACTGGAATTGCCGGGGGTTAATCTGGATGAGGATACCAAGAGGTATTATCCTTACGGAAAATTTGCTTCCCATGTGCTTGGCTTTACCGGAAACGACAATCAAGGTCTGGACGGACTGGAAGCACAGTATGACAGCGTATTGGCGGGTACTCCCGGCCGTATTGTAACTGCAAGCAATGCCAAGGGAACGGATGTACCCTATAAATTTGAACAATACATCGACCCTGTGGATGGGCAAAATCTGGTGCTGACCATTGATGAAACCATTCAGCACTTTGTAGAAAAATATTTGGAAAAGGCGTATATTGAAAACGATTTGGGGGCAGGTGCAGCGGCAATTGTGATGAATCCCCAAACAGGGGAAATTTACGCCATGTGTTCCCTTCCTGATTATGATTTGAATCAGCCCAGAACTCTGACAGAAGAAGCAGAGGAGGAGCTGGAAGAAAAATTAAAGGACGAAGGAATAGATAAGGACGATTTATCCGATGAGGAGCTGGGTAAACGGGAAACAGAAATGCTCTTCAAAATGTGGAGAAACAAAGCGGTAACGGACAGTTATGAGCCGGGCTCTACCTTTAAGCTTGCCACCGCAGTTGCCGCATTGGAGCAGAATGTTTGCAAGCTTGACGATATCTTTGACTGCGGAGGTTCTTATCGTGTGGCGGACAAGAAAATCAACTGTCACCATACTGCAGGTCACGGACCGCAGACCTTTGTAAAAGCCATTTGTAATTCCTGTAACCCTGCTTTGATGCAGATTGCAGAACGAATTGGAAATGACAACTTTTTCCGGTTTGTAGAAGCCTTTGGATTTCGTGATTTGACCGGAATTGATTTACCCGGTGAGGCAAACGGCGTATTCTTTTCTAAAGCGGATTTCAACGAAGTACAGCTGGCAACCTCCTCTTTCGGTCAGGGCTTGCAGGTTACGCCTTTACAGCTGGCAAGCTTTGTATCTGCTATCTGTAACGGAGGCACCTTGTATCAGCCCCATTTGGTAAAACAGATGACCGATCAGGAAGGAAATGTAGTAAAAACCATTGAACCTGAGCCTGTACGTCAAATTATGTCCTCCGAAACCGCTGGCACCATGCGAAATATCATGGAACAGGTTGTACTGGATGGTGCGGCATCTAACGCTTATATTAAGGGGTATCGTGTAGGCGGAAAAACGGGAACCTCTGAAAAATTGCCCCGTGGCAACGGAAAGTATATCGCCTCTTGTGTGGGTATTGCTCCTGTGGATGATCCCCAGGTAGTGGTGCTGGTTATCCTGGACGAACCCATCGGGGTGTACTACGGCGGTACCATTGCGGCACCGGTTGTCCGTTCTATTTTAGAGGATACCTTACACTATTTGGGAATGGAGCCTCAGTATACAGAAGAAGAGGAAGCAGAGGAAACGGTGAATGTTCCCAATGTTGTGGATTTAACAGTAAATGAAGCTGCCAATACCTTATCTGCTGCAGGGCTTAATTATCAGATTATGGGTGACGGGGAGACAATATTGTCTCAGATTCCTGTAGGAAGCGTTACCATGGAATTGAATTCAACTGTTATTTTATATACGCAAAAGCAAATGGAAGACCAGAAGGTAAAGGTTCCTGACGTAATGGGCATGACTCCTGCCGAGGCAAGACGAACTTTAGCAGAATATGGTCTGAACTGTCGGTTTACAGATGTTGCTCCTAATCAGGAAAACAGTGTAACTGCTTATTCTCAAACTCCTGCTGCAGGGGAAGAGGTGGTAAGCGGCAGTACCGTTTCGGTTGACTTCCGTTCGCAGATTAGTGATTATTAAGGAATGACAGGAAGGGGAAAACAGTATGAAGCTTACACAGTTATTCAGTGACTATTCAGGACTGCTAAGTCCTGTTCCCAATGTGGAAATTAAGGATATTTGTTATAATTCCCAAAAGGTCATGGAAGGCTCGGTCTTTGTGTGTGTGACTGGCTTTGTTACAGATGGACACCGCTACGCAGAGGATGCTGCCAAAAGGGGTGCTTCTGTATTGATTTGTGAGCATGAGGTGGAGGCATCTGTTCCTCAGGTGATTGTGGATGACAGCCGTAAAGCACTGGCATTTCTTGCAGACCGTTATTACGGTCACCCTTCCGGAAAAATGAAAGTAATCGGTGTTACCGGAACCAATGGAAAAACAACCACCACCTATTTGGTGAAGAAAATTCTGGAAAATGCGGGATATTGCGTGGGGTTAATCGGTACCAATCAGAATATGATCGGGAATACGGTTCTTCCCTCTGAACGCACTACACCCGAATCACTGGAGCTTCAGGAACTGCTTGCGCAAATGGCGGAACATGGTGTTGATTATGTGATTATGGAAATCTCCTCTCATTCGCTTGAACTGTCCCGTGTGGCATACTGCGATATTGATGTGGGAGCGTTTACCAATCTGACTCGGGACCATCTGGATTTTCATCAGGATATGGAGCATTATTTTCAGGCAAAGGCAAAGCTGTTTGATTTATGTAAAACAGGTGTTGTTAATATAGATGATGATGCGGGAATCCGTATTTTGAAGCAATGCAGTTGTGTCCCCTTATCCTACGGGGTGGACAATGCAGCAGATATTTATGCTTTCGATATGGAGTTTGGCAGAGAAGCTTCTATGTTTACCGGAAATATTTTGGGCAAGGAAATGAGAATTACTTTAAATACACCCGGAAAATTTTCTGTATACAACGGCCTTTGTGCCATCGGAATCTGTACGGTGTGCGGTGTTCCGTCTGATGTGATTGTAAAAGGACTTTCCGATGTGTCGGGGGTCAGCGGTCGGGCAGAGGTGCTTCCTTTGGGAAAACCTTATACTGTCATGATTGATTATGCTCATACACCGGATGGTCTGGAAAATATTATTAAGAGTGTACGTGGCTTTGCCAAGGGCAGAGTGGTGACGCTGTTTGGTTGCGGAGGAGACCGTGACCGTACAAAACGACCTTTGATGGGCAAGGTTGCGGGAGAATTATCTGATTTTTGTATCGTTACCTCGGATAATCCCAGAACAGAAAATCCCCAAGCCATTATCCAAGAGATTGAAGAGGGCATTTCAAAGACGGGTTGTGACTATGTTGTGATTGTAAACCGTCGGGATGCCATCGGTTTTGCACTGAAAAATGCACAACCTGACGATGTGATTATTCTGGCGGGAAAGGGGCATGAAACCTATCAGATTCTAAAAGAAGGAACCATTCATTTTGATGAGCGTGAAGTGGTAGAGGAATGGTTAAAGGAGTTAGAACAATAAATGAAGCCCACAGTGTTAAAAAATTTGATAGAATGGAGCAATGCAGTGCCCCAGCTTGTGGAGGAAACTGTTGTCATTAGTGATATTTGTACCGACAGCAGAAAGATTACCCCCGGGTGTTTGTTTGTGGCACTAAAAGGGGAACGGTTTGACGGTCATGCGTTTTTACAGCAAGCTTTGGAACAGGGTGCGGCTGCGGTCATGGGAGAAATTCCCTTTGAGGGGGGGCCCTATCTTAGGGTAAAGGATACGTCTCAGGCTCTTCTTGATTTGGCGGCAGGGTATCGCAGACAGTTTCCTATTCCTGTGGTTGCCATTACGGGAAGTGTTGGGAAAACCACCACAAAGGAAATGGTGGCGGCGGTGCTGTCCCAAAAATATTGCTGTCTGAAAACAGAAGGAAATTTTAATAATGAAATTGGTGTTCCTCTCACCTTGTTTCGTTTGGAGGACTGCCATGAATTGGCGGTTGTGGAAATGGGTATGAACCATTTTGGGGAGTTGTCCCGTTTGACCCGTTCCGCTCGTCCCGATGTGGTGATTATTAACAATATCGGAATGTCTCATGTTGAGAATTTAGGCTCCCGTGAGGGGATTTTAAAAGCCAAGCTGGAAATTTTAGAGGGCTTGTCAAAAGAGGGTGTTGCTCTGTTCAACGGAGATGATGACTATCTGAATCAGGCAAACCCTGATGTATCGGTAATTCGGTACGGATGCGGAGAAAACTGCCAAATCCGTGGGGAAGAAATACAAGTGGAACAACAGCTGTTTTCCTTTACCTGTAAAAAATTACCCGAGAGGGTTACCGTCCCTGTACCGGGACGGCATAATATCAGCAATGCTCTGGCGGCGGTTGCCACAGGACTTTTGTTTGACGTTCCCGCTGAACTGATTAAAAAGGGCATTGAGGAATCCCAAAGTGTGGGAATGAGAATGAGAACGGAAAAAAAGGACGGCATTACCGTGATTTTAGATTGCTATAATGCCAATCCCGATTCTATGCGTGCCGGAATTTCGGTGTTGAGAGAATCTGACGGAAACAGAAAAATTGCATTACTAGGCGATATGCTGGAGTTAGGAGATTACAGTGAACAAGCCCATTTTGAAATCGGACAGTTTGCCTCCGGTCTTGACGGAGTGTTTACCGTAGGGAAGGCGTCGGAACAGATAAATCGAGGTGCTGACGTTTTGAATAAACAGCATTTTACAACAAATGAAGAACTTTGCCGGTTTTTAAGCTCTTATCTTTGCGAGGGGGACACAGTGCTCATAAAAGGCTCCCGAGGAATGAAGATGGAGGAAATCTGGAACCGGATGAACGAGGGGTGGAAAAATTGAGTTTTGTTGGATTTTTGATTGCATTTTTGGTAACAGTATTCACAGGACCGTTTATCATTCGCTGGTTAGTCAGCTTGAAATTTGGTCAGAGTATTCTGGAAATCGGTCCAAACTGGCACAAAAATAAGCAGGGAACTCCTACTATGGGCGGTATTATGTTTATTCTGGGAATACTTCTTGCATCTTTCTTTTGCTTGCGTGACAGCAACGGTTGGATTGCATTGATGGTTGCCCTTTTGTTTGGTGCTATCGGTTTTTATGATGATTATATTAAAGTTGCCAAAAAGAGAAATCTGGGGCTTACGTCAAAGCAAAAATTTTTGCTTCAGTTGATAGTTGCCATTATTCTGACTGTGGCGGCAATCATCAAAAACGGAACAACCATTCTAATTCCCTTTTCGGGAGCAGAGGTGAATTTAGGCTGGCTTTATGTGCCTTTTATCCTGTTTGTGATTTTGGGCACGGAAAACAGCGTGAATTTAACTGACGGAATTGACGGTCTGGCAACAAGCGTTACCTCTATTGTAATGTTGTTTATGGCAGGCATGGCATGGCAGTACACGGAAGATGGACTTATGCGTCTCTCTATTTTTGCCTTAGCGGGATGTTTGGGTTTTTTGGTATATAATCATTATCCTGCAAAGGTGTTTATGGGGGATACCGGCTCCCTCTTTTTGGGGGGATTGGTCAGTGCTTGTGCGGTACTCCTCGGTCAACCTTTGTTATTGTTGCTCATCGGATTTGTTTATTTTATGGAAACGCTATCTGTGATTTTGCAGGTTGCCTCTTTCAAACTGACAAAGAAGCGGATTTTTAAAATGTCTCCTATTCATCATCATTTTGAACTGTGCGGATGGAGCGAGAAAAAAATTGTATTGACATTTTGTGTAATAACGGCAATCCTTTGCTTTATTGCCGCAGCTGCGATTTGATAATAGAAAGGACGGGAAATTATGACTCGGAAACAGAAACTACAACTGCAAAAGAGAAAATCGAATGCCGTGAAATCCGGCTCTGTTTCCGGAACAAAAATTTCTTCTATGCCTCAGCAAAAAAAACAAGGGCAGATGGATGTAGTGTTGTTTACCTTGTTGGTAATTCTGGTATCCTTTGGATTGATTATGGTGTTCAGTGCAAGCTCTATCAATGCTTATTATGAGTACGGAAACAGCTATCATTATCTTTTTTCTCAAGGAAGGTGGGCACTGATTGGATTTGTGGCCATGATGTTTTTCTCAAGAGCCGATTATCATGTGATTGTCAAACGATTGCCTCTTGTTATGGCAGTAACGATTGTTTTGTTGCTTCTGGTTTTGGTTGCGGGAAATGAAGTAAATGGTGCAAAACGTTGGCTGGGGGTGGGCGGTTTTAGTATTCAGCCCTCCGAGCTTGCAAAAATTGTACTGATTATCTATTTATCTTACCGTCTTTCTCAGGAAAAGGACAATGCGTTTCACAACATAAAAGCATTAGGGTCCTACCTTTTAGTAATAGCAGTTTTTTGCGGGCTGGTACTGGCAGAAAAACATCTGAGCGGAACGGTTGTCCTTGCCGGAGTATCTATGCTTTTGTTGTTCGTCGGTGGAGTGAAGCTGGCTCATTTCGGTATCGCCCTTGTCGGTGTTGTGGCAGTGGCAGTGGTTGCTATTGTGCAAGAACCGTATCGCTTGGAACGAATCACTACTTTTATGGATCCCTTTGCCAATAAGATGGATGAAGGTTGGCAGATTGTCCAGAGTTTGTATGCCATTGGTTCAGGCGGGCTGTTTGGTGTGGGTCTGGGTCGAAGCCGACAGAAATATTTGTACATTCCAGAACCCCAAAATGACTTTATTTTTTCAATTATCTGTGAAGAGCTTGGCTGGTTGGGAGCCATTCTGGTTCTTTCCCTGTTTGCTCTGTTAATCTGGAGAGGAATTAAAATTGCCCTGAATGCACCCGATAAGCTTGGTTCTTATCTTGCCTTTGGGATGACGGCTCTTATTGCCATTCAGGTCATCATCAATGTGGCGGTTGTTACTGCCAGTATGCCGGTTACGGGAATGCAGCTTCCCTTCTTTAGTGCAGGGGGTTCATCCCTGGTATTCTTAATGAGCGGTATGGGAATTTTGCTGAATGTTTCGCGGCAATGCAGAAAATAATGGAGGAAAAAACGTGAGAGTATTATTGTCCGGAGGTGGGACGGGAGGACATATCAATCCCGCTATCGCCATTGCCCGTTATTTAAAAGAAAAACATCCCGATACAGAATTTTTGTTTGTGGGAACTCATAAGGGTCTGGAGGGAGAGTTGATCCCAAAAGCGGGATTTCCCATTACTTTTATTGAAGTAGAGGGGTTTGTAAGAAAATTATCTTTGCAAACCTTGGGCACCATAAAAAAGATGTTCAAAGGGTATGCCCAATCAAAAAAAATTCTGAAGGATTTCAAGCCCGATATTGTCATTGGCACGGGAGGCTATGTGTGCGGTCCAGTGCTATATGCAGCTTGTAAAATGGGGATTAAAACATTGGTTCATGAACAGAATGTAATCCCCGGTGTTACTGTAAAAATGCTATCTCGAATGGTGGATGGTGTGCTGACCAGTTTTCCTGAAACCAGTCAATATATAAAGGGAAATCTCGTTTTAACAGGGAATCCCATTTCTCCCGATTTGGTTACATACGAACGAAAATCTGCAAGACGTGCCCTTGGTTTTGATGAACGTCCCCTGATTTTAACCTATGGTGGAAGCCTGGGCGCAAGACGTGTGAACGAAACGGTGGGCGAAATGATTCGCAATACCGCAAAGAGGGGGACATATCAGATTTTGTATGCCACAGGAAAACGGGAATATGATAAGGTTATGGAGGAGATGAAGGGTCATGAATATGAAAATGTGCGTATCGAACCTTATCTATATAATATGGGAGAGTGTATGGCGGCTGCCGATTTGGTCATTGCCCGCTCCGGTGCTATGACGGTGAGTGAGCTTTCTGCTATTGGAAAGCCGGCTATTCTGATTCCTTCTCCCAACGTTGCCCACAATCATCAGGAGTACAACGCCAGAGCGTTAGAACAAAAGGGCGGGGCGATGGTACTGACAGAAAGTGAATTGTCAGCAGAGAAATTATACCAAATGGTAGATGCATTTTTACAGGACAAAGATAAACAGAAGAAAATGGCTGAACAGTCCAAAAAAGCAGGGATTTGCGATGCAACCGAGACCATTTACCAAACGGTTTTGACTCTTGTCAAATGAGTTTGCACACTCTAAACCCCTTTGCATACTATGAAGGTGCGGCAAAATAGCCGACATGTATGCGGAGGTGTGAGGATGGGTCATTTTGTTATCACGGGAGGTAAGCCCTTAAGGGGAGAAATTACCTTACAGGGTGCAAAAAACGCCGTGTTGCCCATTTTGGCGGCAACGGTGTTGATTAACGGAACAAGCGAGATTCATAACTGTCCCGCATTGCGGGATGTGACCGCTTCTTTGAATATTTTGAGACATCTTGGATGTAAGACAGAGCAAAGGGGAGATGTGGTAACGGTAGATGCAAGGGGTGTGAACTGCAGTACCGTATCGGATGCCCTTATGCGGGAAATGAGGTCTTCCTTTATTTTTGTGGGAGCTATGTCATCTCGATGCGGCTCTGCTGAAATTACTTATCCCGGAGGTTGCGAGCTGGGGGCACGACCCATCGATTTGCATTTGAAAGCCTTTCGGGCCATGGGGATGACAGTTACGGAGGAGCATGGCAGAATTACCTGTGATGCCCGCCGTTTAAGACCGGCGACAATTCATCTGGATTTTCCCAGTGTGGGTGCTACCGAAAATATTATGCTGGCGGCTGTGTTTACACCGGGGGTAACCCGAATTGTGAATGCGGCAAAAGAGCCGGAAATTGAAGATTTGCAAACCTTTTTGAACCATGCCGGAGCGAAGATTTACGGTGCCGGAGGTTCGGAAATTTATATTGAAGGAGTTCCCGCACTACACAGTGTGACTCATAGGGTCATTCCTGACAGGATAGTAGGCGCGACTTATCTTATGGGAGCGGCAATTACGGGAGGAGAGCTTCTCCTTCGGGGAGTGGAGCCTGCCCACATTGACGGAATTTTATCAGTACTGGAGGAATGTGGCTGTGAGCTGGAGTATCCCCGTGAGGAAATTCTTAAAATGAACTGTCCCAAACGGATTGGTGCGGCAGATAAAATCAGAACCTCCCCTTATCCCGGATTTCCTACCGATGCTCAGGCACCTTTGATGGCGATGTTGTCTACTGCCTGTGGCTCCAGTATGATTACAGAAACCATTTTTGAAAGCCGGTTTAAGCATGTGGAAGAGCTGATAAAAATGGGTGCTAACATTAAAACGGATGGCCGTGTAGCAGTAATCAGAGGAGTGAAAAGGCTTTCGGGAGCAGAGGTTACCTCGGGAGACTTGCGAGGTGGTGCGGCTTTGATGCTTGCGGCATTGGGTGCATCGGGAACAAGTAAAGTGCACAGAATTGATTTGATTGACCGTGGATATGAAGCACCGGAAAAGGTGTTTGCCTCTTTAGGTGCGGAGATAAAAAGAGTGGAGTAGGAGGAAATCAGGGTGAAAAACCAAAGACGTATGGAAGTACAGAAACGTAAAAGAGTATTTAAAAGAATGGTCGGACTGTTTCTGCTGTTCGTGCTGTGTGCGGTGATTGCATCCTTCACCCCTTATTTTAATATTAAGAAAGTGAATGTGACAGGGAACAGCAGAGTGTCTGTCCAAGAAATTGAAACTGCCTCGGGAATTACCGAGGGGAGTAATATTTTTCGTGTGAAGCTGAGTAGCGTGCGAAAAAAGCTTGAAAAAATTTCTTATGTACATAGCGTGCGTGTCAAAAGAGAATTTCCTAATCAGATTTCCATTGAAATTGAAGAAAGTCAACCTGTGGCGGCTGCATCCTATATGGGGAATTATATTTTAATTGATATGTATGGCAAAACACTGGAACAGGAAACACCTCAGAATTTGGAAAACCTTCCAGAAATTGTAAATTTAATAGGCTTAGAAATCAAAAATTTTGAGCTTGGTGAAAAAATTATTGTTAAAAATGAAAGAAATTTGCAAATAGTACTTGAAAGTTTGACAGAATTAGTTCATAATAGTCTTATAGGGAATACAAACGAAATTGACTTAAGTCAGGATGACGGGGTTGTGTTCAGGATGAATGACAGGAAGCTGAGCGTTCTCATGGGTGATGCAACCGACCTTCCCTATCGGGTGAAATTCTTAAAAGAAATTCTGGACAAGCTTGGCGGAACACCCAGAGGTGTGATTGATTTTACCGTCAAGGATCCTACCTATCGGCTTTCTGATTCTGAAAATACAGAAAGCACCGAGTCGGAGGAGGAAGAAGAATCCGAAGAAACAGAGGCGGATTCAGAGGAAGAATAATTGATATTTTATCCGGTTTTTTTACAGACCCTTCCGAATGACCACATACGGCATTTTGTGAAAGGCCGGGTTTGATATAAACTGCAATTTATTATATATATGTTACAAGGGGGAGTTATCAATGTTGGAATTTGATACAACAGAAAAAGATTATGCCCGCATAAAAGTTGTGGGCGTCGGCGGCGGCGGAAACAATGCTGTTGACAGAATGGTAAACACCGGTATGCAGACGGTGGAATTCATTTCTATCAATACGGACAAGCAAGCACTGAAAAAATCTGTAGCAAATCAAAAACTGCAAATTGGTGAAAAACTGACCCGCGGTTTAGGAGCAGGAGCAAAACCTGAAATTGGTCAGAAATCTGCTGAAGAAAGCAGAGAAGAAATCTCTGCTTGCTTAAAAGGTGCGGATATGGTATTCGTAACGGCAGGTATGGGCGGCGGAACCGGAACGGGAGCGGCTCCCATTGTTGCATCCGTTGCAAAGGAAATGGGCATTCTGACCGTTGGTATTGTAACCAAACCTTTTGGTTTTGAAGGAAAGGTAAGAAAGGCAAATGCAGATGTAGGAATTGAGGAATTGAGACAGAACGTGGATACTCTGCTTATTATCCCCAACGATCGTCTGCTGGCAATCGCTGATAAGAACACCACGATGGAATCTGCATTTTCCATGGCTGACAATGTGTTGAAGCAAGGTGTTATGGGCATTACCGATTTGATTGTAACACCTGCCATGATCAATCTTGACTTTGCAGACGTAAGAACCATTATGAAGGATGCAGGTTATGCTCATATGGGTACCGGACGGGCAAAGGGTGAAAACCGTGCAGAAGAAGCGGCTAAGGCTGCTATTGCAAGTCCTCTGCTTGAAACTACCATTCAGGGAGCAAAGGGTGTTATCTTAAACATCACAGGCGGAAGTGATTTAGGATTGCTGGAAGTCAATGCTGCTGCAGAATTGATTCAGAACTCTGTTGATGATGATGCAAATATTATCGTTGGCGCTATGATTGATGAAAGCTACGGTGACGAGCTGAGTGTGACGGTAATCGCTACAGGCTTTAAGAGTGAAGATGGTCCTGTTTTAAAGAAACGGTTCTCCATTTCAGAAAAGCCTGCATCTCCTTTTGTTAAAACGACTTCTGAAGGCAAGGCAGACGATGACATTGATGTTCCTTCTTTCCTGAGATAAAGTATTGAGTGATAAATAGGGCGGGCAAACAGAGAAATCAATCTCTCTGTCCGCCCTTTTTCCCATAGACGGAATAATAAGGAACGAGTGGAATATAATAAACTAACGGATGAATTCAGAGAGGATGAGGGCATGGGGAAACAGACGTTTATGCAGGGAACCATTATTTTGGTGCTGGCAAATGCTCTGACCAAAATTATTGGTGCATTTTTCAAAATTCCTTTGACCTATCTGCTTCATGAAAGCGGGATGGGAATTTATAATACAGCATATCAGCTTTATGTTCTGTTTTTTATTGTTGCCACTGCCGGTCTGCCTGTGGCAGTGTCGAAACTGGTGTCGGAGCAACTCGCATTAAAGGACGGTTATCAGGTCCGTCGACTGTTTAAAGCAGAGATGCTTCTGATTACATGCTTAGGTTTGATAGGAGCAGGAGTGTTGTATTTTTTTGCAACGCCCATTGCACGGGGCATTGGCAATGTGCAGATTGCACCTAGTATTCAGGCCGTGGCACCTGCTCTCGTTTTTGTGGCAATCATGGCGGGGCTGAGAGGCTTTTTTCAGGGCACACAGAACATGCTTCCTACTGCTGTTTCCCAGATTTTAGAAGCACTGGGAAAACCTGTGGTAGGGTACACGCTGGCTTTTGTATTGATAGGAAGTGGTGCGGTACAGGCTTCTGCCGGTGCCTTAATGGGAGTTACAGCAGGGGCGGCAGCAGGGTGCGTTGTATTGGGTATCTGGTTTTTGGTGAAACGGAAAAGGGTGTTGCCGAAAGGGACTGCACATAGTGAGGTTTTGTCTTATCCCCGCTTGTTAAAACGGCTTTTATGGATTGCAGTACCCATTACCATTGGTGCCTGTGTATCCAGTGTTACCTCTTTGGTGGATACCCTGATGGTTCGGAGTTTGTTGCAGAATATTTCTTTTACAGCAGAGCAAGCAAAAGCTCTTTATCAGCAATATGCAATTTTTGCCAAAAACGGAGAAATGGCGTCTTTGCTTCAAAATCATCTGTTGGACACTCATGCATCGGAATTTTTGTACGGAGCATACAGTGGGTATGCATTTTCCTTATTTAATTTGCCTTTAACCTTAATTACTGCCATGAGCATCAGTGTAGTTCCTGCATTGGCAGAGGCGATTGCGGTGAAGCATCAGCGAAACATTCAGAGGATTACTGCATCCGCAATGAGAATCACCATTTTATTTGCCATGCCCTGTACCATTGGCCTTTCGGTAATGGCAAAACCTATTTTGTATTTGCTGTATTCCAACACTTCCTCCGGCACGATGCTGGAAATTCTGGCAGTGGCTTGTATCTGGGTCAGTTTGGTGTCAGTGTGTACTGCCATTTTACAGGCGGCAGGGAAGGTATGGATTCCTGTTATCAATATGCTGATTGGTGCCATCGTGAAGATTGTTGCAAACATCGTTTTAGTTTCCATGCCTCAAATCAATATTTTAGGCTTGTCAATCAGCAGTAATCTTTGTTACTTTGTGATTGCAGCATTGGATTTGTATTGGGTAATGAAGGTGACAAAGGTTAAGCTGAAGCTGACAGATACCCTGGTGAAACCCTTGTTTTCCACAGGTGCAATGGGGGTAGCAACCCTCTTTTGTTATCGGTTGCTGGAGGAATGGGTTTCCCCAAAATTAGCAACGATTTGTGCTGTGGGAATTGGCGGTTGCATCTATTTAGCCGTTTTATTGCTGATTGGCGGATTGAAACAGGAGGATGTGGAAATGCTTCCTAAGGGAGAAAAAATTGCAGCAATTATGAAAAAACGAAAATTACTGCGATAAAAGAGGGATTCAGATGAAACAATATACATTAGAAGATTTATTGAATATTATGGAGCAACTTCGGAAAGGATGCCCTTGGGACAAAGAGCAGACATACGAAAGCTTAAAGCGATATGCCATTGAAGAAGCTTACGAGGTGGTGGAGGCGGTTGACTGCCCTGACCGAATGATGTTGGCAGATGAACTGGGGGATTTGTTGCTGCAGGTGGTGTTTTATGCCCAGATTGGGAAAGAGCAGGGTGAGTTCACCATGGATGATGTGCTTCGATGTGTTTGTGAAAAAATGATTCACCGCCATCCTCATGTATTCGGAGAGGAGAAGGCGGAAACTGCTGATGATGTACTGAAAAATTGGGCACAGATTAAGAAAAAGGAAAAGGGGCAGAAAACCCAGACCCAAGCGATGGAAGGGATTTCTTCCTCCTTGCCTTCTTTGATGCGTGCTCAGAAGGTACAGGAAAGTGCTGCGAAGGTGGGTTTTGATTGGGATACGCTGCCTCCTGTGTTGGACAAGCTTCGGGAAGAGGTGGAGGAATTTGCAGGTGCCAATACTCCCGCAGAACGAGAAGAAGAATTTGGAGATTTACTGTTTGCGGCAGTCAATGCGGCTCGGTTTACAGGGATTCAGCCCGAAACGGCTCTTCATAAAGGAATCAATAAATTTATTCGAAGATTTGGAAAAATGGAAGCTCTGGCAACTCAAAAAGGCTTGATTTTATCCGAACTTTCTTTGGAGGAAATGGATTGCTTATGGGAAGAAATTAAGGAATTTGAATAAAATTGTGGAAAAAATAAAAAATTTTGAGAAAAAAAGAGGATTTTTGCCAAGATTGGAGAAATACTCTTAATAGCAATGATAATGCTTATTTATTTTTAAATTATTTAAAAGGGAGGAAATGAGAGAATGAATAAGGCAGAATTAATTTCCAAAGTTGCAGAAAAGGCGGAACTGTCCAAGAAGGATGCTGACAAAGCAGTAAGCGCTTTGATCGAATCTGTTCAGGAAGCTCTGAAAGCCGGTGAAAAGGTTCAGCTGGTTGGCTTCGGTTCTTTTGAAGTAAAAGCAAGAGCTGAAAGAAAAGGCAAGAATCCTCGCACCGGTGCAGAAATTACCATTCCTGCAAGCAAATCTCCTGTATTCAAAGCAGGAAAAGCTTTCAAAGACAGCATTGCGTAAACCATAAAAATCGAATGGGGTTGTCTCGTGATGGGACAACCCTTTTTCATTCTTGGGAGGAATTATGAGAATTGATAAATTTTTAAAGGTATCCCGAATCATTAAACGAAGAACAGTAGCCAATGAAGCATGCGACGGCGGAAGAGTCATGGTAAACGGCAGAGTAGCAAAGGCTTCTGCAGACGTAAAGCCGGGGGATATTTTGGAGATTGCATTCGGAAACAATCAGATGAAAATTAAGGTGCTTAACGTCAGCGAGCATGTTAAAAAAGAGGATGCTTCTGCCATGTACGAAACAATTTTATCATAAATAAAACAACCGCCTCATACAATATTTGTAAGGAGGCGGTTTTATGGTTGAAGAAAAATTGAAAGACCAAAATATCTCGTTACAAGGCAGAGGGAAAATTACAGTCACGGGCGTAAGCGATGTGGACAGCTTTGACGAGCATACCGTGGTATTGTACACAACCTTGGGAATCCTGACCATTAAGGGAAGGGATTTGCATATTAACAAGCTAAATGTGGAAACGGGGGATATCTGTATTGAAGGAGAAATAGATTCCCTTGCCTATTCTGAGGCACAGTCCACCAAAAAAGCGGCAGGAAGCCTGCTTGCCAGACTGTTTCAGTAATGGAAATTCATGTAGCGGAGCAGGGGCTTATCTTTGCAGGGATGTTTCTCTGCGGGATAGGCTTCGGATTTTTGTTTGATTTTTTCAGGGCTGTTCGAAAAATTGTTACCATGAACAGTCTGTGGGTTAATCTGACAGACCTGATGTTTTGGATGGTTTGTACAGTGGTTGTGTTTCTTACGGCAAGACTAACCAATCAAGGAGAGCTGAGATGGTATGAATTTATCGGTCTGTTTCTGGGAACGGGGCTGTATTTTCTTCTGTTTGGGTCTCTGATGGTAACATGGATGGAAAAGGTTTTCCGTCTGGTAATCAGACTGGTGGTGCTCATCCTTCGGATTCTGTCTTTTCCTGTCAGATTGTTTCTTTATCCTATTAGATGGATTGGAAAGAAGACGGCTCCATTTCGAAAAAAGCTGGCTTTCAGCTTGTCTGTCCGTCGGCAAAAATGGTTGTTTACCCGTCAACAACTGAAAAAAATTTTAAAATCCCCAAAAAATTTTTGATTTTACTATTGAAATAGAGAAAAAAGTAGTGTATAATGTTAATAGATTCTGATACAAGGAGGAAGGCAGATGGCAAAGGGACAAAATGAACCAAAACAAGGGAAAAGAAAGTTGTCCCGAGTGCTGTGGACTATTGCAATTCTGTATGTGGGATATGTCCTTGTACAGCAACAAATCCGTCTTCATGACCTTCGTGTAGAAGAAAAAGAGGTGACCGCCGAAATTGAGCAGGCTCAAGCAGAGAACAAGGAGCTGACTCATGTTATGGATATTATGGACACCGATGAATACATTGAAAAGGTTGCACGGCAGAAGTTGGGTTTTGTGAAACCGGACGAGCAGGTATTTGTTGATACCTCACGCTAAGGCTGTACGCCGCCACAATTTTTAAAAGGGGAATTATTTTACATGCCGCAGGAAGTAAAAGTAGGAAGTATTGTTGAAGGAAAGGTTACAGGGATTACCGACTTTGGCGCCTTTGTCCGTTTGCCGGACGATCGGCAGGGATTGGTACATATTTCAGAAGTTGCATTAGAATATGTGAAGGAAATAAGGGATCACCTACAAGAAAATCAGACGGTAAGAGTGAAAATTCTGTCTGAAGAAAAAGGGAAGGTGTGCCTTTCTATTAAAAAAGTGCTGGAAGAAGAACGGAAGGGGCAGAAAAAGCAGCCTTCCAAGCGAAGCACCCGTCCCACGGAAATTGACTGGAGCAGACCTGCGTCAGAAAATCTTTCTTTTGAGGAAAAGATGGCTCGCTTTAAAAATGACAGTGAGGAGCGGATTTCTGATTTTAAAAAGAATGTGGACAACAACCGTCGGAGCGGAGGCTATAAACGTTCCGGAAATCCTTATTAAGAAATTTTTAAAAAAATAAAAATAATACTTGCTTTTTTACCAGTATTATGTTATACTATTATGTGCATGATTCTAAAATGGGAGGTGAACCCTATGCCTAATACAGCGTCTGCTATCAGAAAGGTTCGCGTTATCAAAACTAAAACCCTGAGAAATCAGATGATTAAATCTGCGCTGAAAACTGCGATTAAGAGTTTTGAAGTTTCTTTGAAGCAGGATGATGCTCAGGTGAAGACCGATGCGTTCAAACTGGCTGTTAAGAAAATCGATCAGGCTGTTGCAAAAGGAATTATCCATAAAAATGCAGGAGCACGTAAAAAGTCTCAGCTGGCTTTAATGTTGAATAAAGCCTAAGTTGTGCTTGTGTCATTATGGTCAAATAGGTGAAAGAAGAGATTGTAGTATCAATCTCTTTTTATGCTATAAAAAAATATTTTGGCGATAAGAACAGGAAGGAGGGATTAGGTTCTCTCCTTTTTTTGTTGTCATTCTTTGGGAACTTTTTAGATTTAAAAAAAGTGTCCAAGTGATGGCAAGATTTTTATGATATAATAAAAATAGAGCAGGAGTGTGAATAGAAGCGGGAATAAGAGCGACCAAGGGAGCACCTCCAGATGCGACCAAGGGAGCAACCCCGGATGCGACCAAAAGAGCGACCCCCTTTATAAAATAAAAAATAAAATAAAAATATAAATATAAACAAAAAGAAAAGGGGGTGTTTTCACACCCCTTTCTCCCATTCGTTATTTTTTTGTAACCGTAAAAGCGTTTTCTGCAAAATCCACAACTATAGTATCACCCTCACCAATGACTTGTTCCAGCAGTTTTTCTGCAATCATGTCTTCTACACCGGAGGTAATGGCACGTCTTAAGGGTCTTGCCCCATATACGGGGTCAAAGCCAATGTCTGCCAGATGAGAAACTGCTTTGTCTGTATATTCAGCAGTGATGTTCTTTTTTGACAGACGCTCAGATAATTGTCCCAGCATATTTCGTGCAATGGTTTCGATTGCCTCTTTGGATAAGGGCTGGAACACAACCGTGTCGTCAATCCGATTCAAAAATTCCGGACGAAATGCTTTTTTCAGTTCTGTCATTACATCCGTTTTAATGGTCTGGTAATCCCGCCCGTTTTCCTCGACGGATGAAAAGCCCAATGCTTTTTTCTGTTCGGTAATGTGACGGGCACCAATGTTAGAGGTCATGATAATAATGGTGTTTTTAAAATTCACCTTTCTTCCTTGGGAATCGGTGAGCATACCGTCTTCCATAATCTGAAGCAGAATGTTAAAGACATCCGGATGTGCCTTTTCAATTTCATCAAACAGAATAACGGAATAGGGCTTTCGGCGAACCTTGTCGGTAAGCTGACCTCCTTCGTCATAACCCACATATCCGGGAGGGGAGCCCACCATACGGGATACGGAGTGCTTTTCCATGTATTCAGACATATCCACCCGAATCATGGCATCCTCATCACCGAACAAGACTTCTGCCAATGCTTTTGACAGCTCTGTTTTTCCCACCCCTGTAGGGCCTAAAAAAAGGAAGGAGCCTGTGGGACGCTTGGGGTCGGCAAGACCCACTCTGCCCCGTCGGATGGCTTTTGAAATAGCGGTAACGGCCTCATCCTGTCCTATGACTCTCTTGTGCAAGGTTTCTTCTAACCGCAGTAATTTTTGAGATTCTTCTTCTTGCAGGCTGTTAACAGGAATTCCTGTCCAGTCGGATAAAATGGAGGCGATTTCCTCTTTGCCGATTTGCTTATGGTGAGCGGCAGAAATTTTTTCCCATTCCGCCTTTTTGTCTTCCAGCTCTGCTTTGAGAGAGGTTTCCTCGTCTCGATATTTTGCTGCTTTTTCAAAATCCTGATGAGTAATCGCCTCTGCTTTTTCCTTGGATATACCCTCCAGCTTTTCCTCTAATTCCTTGAGAGAGGGAGGGGCAGTAAAGGTTTGGAGTCTCATTCTGCTGGAGGCTTCGTCAATCAAGTCGATTGCCTTATCGGGTAAAAATCGGTCTGCAATATAACGGTGAGAAAGCTCTGCGGCAGACTCCAATGCCTGGTCCGTAATGGTTACGCCATGATGAGCTTCGTATTTATCACGAAGACCTTTTAAAATCAGCACTGTTTCCGCAACCGACGGTTCTCCTACGGTGACGGGCTGAAACCGACGTTCCAGTGCGGCATCTTTTTCAATGTGCTTTTTGTATTCGTTTAAGGTGGTTGCCCCTACAACCTGCATTTCGCCTCGTGCAAGAGCGGGTTTTAAAATGTTTGAGGCGTCTATGGCACCTTCAGCACCTCCCGCACCGATGATAGTGTGCATTTCGTCAATAAAAATAATCACATTTTGTGCGGCAATAATTTCATCAATGGCTTTTTTCAGTCGTTCTTCAAACTCGCCTCGATATTTTGCTCCCGCTACCATGGAGGATAAATCCATGGTGACCACTCTTTTGTCACGGAGTAATTCGGGTACGTTTCCTTCCGCAATTTTCTGTGCCAGTCCTTCTGCAATGGCGGTTTTTCCCACACCCGGTTCTCCGATTAGGCAAGGATTGTTTTTGGTACGTCGGCTTAGTATCTGAATGACCCGCTCGATTTCCTTGTCACGGCCTATGACAGGGTCAAATTTTCCTTGCTTTGCCATTTCGGTCAAATCTCTTCCAAATTCCTCCAAAGTGGGGGTGGAAGAATTTTTGTTTTTATAAGGCTGTGATGTGGTTTTTACTGTACCGTTGTTTGATTGCATATTTTCTGCAAGAGAAGAAAAAAGCTTTTGTATATCTACGTCCAAATCGGCAAGAATTTGAATGGCAACGCTTTCGCCTTCTCGGATAATGGCAAGAAGAATATGCTCTGTACCGATGTAATTGTGTCCAAGGCGGTTTGCCTCTGCTGCGCTCAGCTCTAAAATCCTCTTTGTGCGGGGGGTAAGCCCTGCCACTTTGCCCCCTGTAGGCGTGGCGGTTCCGATAAGACGGCTAATGCAGTCCTCCACCTTTTCTGCGGTAACGCCAAATTCTCCAATCAGTTTTGATGCCATACAGTCTGTTGTTTTTAGTAGTCCTAAAAGCAGATGCTCCGAGCCAATATAATTGTGTCCCAGTTGACCGGCAGATTGTTCTGCCATGGTTAGTGCTTGTTTTGCTTTTTTTGTAAAACTGTTCATCATTGTGCATCCGTCCTTTCTATTTCTTTTCTCAAATAGTCGGCGCGCATTATATCCCGTTCTGAAGGGGACATGATTTTGCCGAAATGCTTTTGCAGATGAGCCGGTTGAATTTCGGTCATCAGCCGATTTAATGTTTCGTTTTTGATATGAGTAATGACACCCATAGAAATTCCCAGCCTTATCTGGGATGCCAAGGACATAAATTCCTTGGCGGACATAATTTGTGCATATTTTACCGTACCAAAGGCACGCCAGATAATATCACACATCTGAGCACGGTTTCGTTCCATCATTGCCTGACGAAGCTGTAATTCCTGTTCAATCAGTTGTTCGGTAACGGATTGGAGCCGTTGGAGAGTTTCTGATTCCGAAAGACCCAAAGTAATCTGGTTGGAAATCTGATAAAAATCTCCTTCTGCCCGACTTCCTTCTCCGTATATTCCCCGTACTGCAAACCCCATTTTTCCGGCTGACGCGATCAGGCTGTTCATTTGGTGATTGGCAGTGAGAGCAGGGAGATGGAGCATGACAGAGGCGCGCATCCCTGTTCCCGCATTGGTGGGACAGGAAGTAAGATAGCCGATTGTTTCGTCAAAGGCGAAGGACAGGCTTTCTTCCAGTAAATCGTCTGTTTGGTCAGCCAGCTCATAAGCTTCTTTTAATTGAAGCCCCGGCATAATACATTGAATCCTCAAATGGTCCTCTTCATTGAGCATAATGCTCACAGAACGGTCTTTGTTTATCAGTACTGCACCGTCCCTTTTTCTTTCAAGGGCGGGGCTGATTACGTGCTCCTCTACCAAGGCTTGCTTGTCAAGAGGGGTCATATTATTACAGGTAAAACAGGAAAATTCTTTCCCTGCCGAACCCTTGACCACATCAATCAGGTTTGCCGAAGAGTTTAACTTTGCGGGAAAGGCAAAATCGTTTAAATTTCTTGCCAGACGAACACGGCTGCTGATGACAATATTGTTCATTCTTTTCCCTCCAATCCCCTGATTTCATCTCTTAATTTTGCTGCAAGCTCAAAGTTTTGATCCAAAACCGCTTGATTCATTTGATTTTTTAATTCTTCTATTTTACTCTTGGTACGTAAATTTCTGCCCATTCGTTTCGGAATTTTTCCTATGTGTTTCGTATGCCCGTGAATTTTCTTTAACAAGGAAGGAACGTGATGTGAAAATGCGTTGTAACATTCTCTACAGCCAAATTTTGCGTCTTTAGAAAATTCCCGTAATGTAAGACCGCAGAAGGGACACGTTCCCGTTTCTTCGCGAAACAGCTTGGGTGTCATCCATAAGGGATCAAGAGTGAATCCGCCCAACTCTGAAAACTGCATTTGGTTAGCACATTCTTCACATAATTCATATTCCGATTTTATTCCGTTAATGTTTTCCTGATAATGTACGGTGGCGAGTTTTTTTCCGCATTTTGAACATAACATAATGCTTCTCTCCTTTACGACAGTTTTGTTAACATATTTTTAAAAATGGTTGCCCGAACCTGATCCTTCATGGGCTGAGGAAGTGGCAAGGAGTTGTCGGACAGGGCAGCAAGCATGAGCTCTGCTTCCCGTAAGGTAATGTGTCCGTTTTCAAAAAAGTTTTTTATGAACACCTGCACCGACAGTTGATTGATATGATTTCCCACAGAATTGATGACATGCATCATATAATTTCCGGGAGTCATGGCAACACGGCGGATTTTAATAGAACCGCCACCGCCCCGTCGGCTTTCTACGATATATCCGTTTTCGGCTGTAAAACGGGTGGAAATAACGTAATTTATCTGAGAAGGAACACAGTTGAAATGCCCTGCCAACTCATTTCGTTTGATTTCCACTTCTCCTTCGCTGTTATGCATCATATCTAAAAGAAATTGTTCAATAATATCACTGATTTTCATTGGAATTCACCTCTTTTTATGACTTTGACTTTCTTTGACTTTAATTATATTATAGCACATTCTTTAAAAAAGTCAAGAGATTTTAAAAAAATAAAAATTTTTTTTGACAAATTTTAAATTATCTCTTTTCTTTTTGAAAAATATTTGATATAATAGATACTGAAACGTTTATTTGGGAGCAGATAAAAATAGAATACCCAAAAATTGGTAAATTACACGGAGGAAAATAGAAATGAAACAAATTTATATGAAAACCTTGCGTTTTCAGTTTATGAAATTATTGCCCGGTCTGTTCAGTCTGCTGCTGGCAGTGGTGTTGTATGTTCCTGTAAAGATTTGGTGTGATTATGGATTAGAAGGCTTTGGGAGAGGAGCGGTGGTTCTTTTATGGGCGCTCATTTCCGCATTTATTTATTATCTTTCGGTTCATTACTACGGTTATGTGTATCAGACTGCCTTTTTAGCGGCTGCGGCGGAATATGCGGTGAATCAGGCGTTGCCTTCCAGTTATCGTGATTTTGTTCAGCAGTTTGTAAAGGGTCAGTTTAAAAATGCTGCAAATTTTTGTTATCTGAACCGTTTGATTGGCGGTGCGGTGAAAGATTTACATAAGGGTAACTACTGGAAAGATAAAATTATGTTGGATTACATGACCTATTGCTGTACCTGTATCAATTTTTATAAGAAGAAAGCGGGAAAATATAAGACCATGGCAGATGCAGTTGTGCTTTTTTCCAAGAATCAGAAAGAGCTGCTTGTTAAAAGCCAGTCAACCGGATTGATTGTGGCAGCCAGCTTTTTGGCAACAACCTTGATTTTTTGGTTGTTATTCTCTTCCATTCCGTTTTTGGGTTTGTTTTCTGCATTGGTTATGGCGTTGATTGTAACAGGAATTTTTAAATATACTTTTTTGGATAGTTGGTTTTTGACCCGTGAGTTGCTCACTTGCGGTCAGTTGGATCAGATGGGAGCAGATCAGTCTTATGCAGAGCTGAGTAAAATCTCCCGTTCCTTCCGTAAATTATATCATAAGGTTCGCAGAGAGCAATCCTCTTTGGATATAAGACCTACAGAATTTGATTTTCACTCTTTAAAATTCTGTGGCGAATGCGGTGCATTGGTAGCCCCTGAGGCAGAAAAGGAGGAAGACAATGAAGTTATTGAACAGGAAAACCAGAAAACAACTGAAGGCGGGGATAAAGCGGGTGACGAAATCCTCCAAAAAGCTGGTCAGGAAAATGAAGAAGTCGAATTTGACCAAAGCGGTGAAGGAAAGTCCGTTGACAGTCAAGCAAGCGGTAGCGATTTGCAAAAAGTCAGCCCCAATAGTGAAGAAGGGGGCGACAACAGCGGTGAAATTGAGCAAACCGATGTTGAAAACAGTCAGCAAGTTGATCAAAAAGTAGTGTTCTGTGGTGAATGTGGCTCTGCTATTTTCCCCGAAGAAGCCTTTTGCGGGGAATGTGGCGCTCCTGCGGAAAGAAAGGAAAATAAGAAGAAATTTTGCGGCGAATGCGGAGCTCCTATCACAGAAGGAGAAAAGTTCTGCGGTGAATGCGGAGCAAAGGCAGAATAAAGAAGGGATAGAATAGGAAGGATTTTGATTTTTACAGGATTTATCCTGTGCAAATAGAGGACTCTACCGGAAAGGAGGGCATCTTTGATGGAAATTTCAAATGGTTTTGTAGTCGCTATGGGTCTTGGTGTAGTGTTTGTAGGATTGATCTGCATTGTTATACTTTGTAAGATTATGAGCTTTTTCTGTAAGGAAAAGGCGTCAGCCACTCAGACTCCCGCACCTGTTGCAGCTCCCCCTGTACAGGCGGCACCGATTGCAAATAAACAAGAGCTGATTGCGGGCATTTGTGCGGTGATCGCAGAAGAATTGGGGACGGATGTATCAAGTATTCGTGTACTATCATTTAAAAAAATTTAACAAAGAGAGGTAAACAAACAATGAAACAATATAAGGTAAATGTAAACGGAACAGAATATCAGATTCAGATTGAACTGACCAATGAAACAGCTCCTGCTCAGGCTCCCGCAGCACCCGCTCAGGCTCCTGTAACAACCGCTCCCGCACCTGCTGCAAACGGTGCCGGACAGGCAGTGAATGCCCCCATGCCCGGAACAATTTTAGATGTGAAGGTGAATGTAGGGGATAAAGTAACCAGCGGTCAGGTTCTTATGATTTTAGAAGCAATGAAGATGGAAAATGAAATTATGGCACCTGCAGACGGAACGGTGACTTCTGTTGGTGTAACCAAAGGAGCTACTGTGGAATCCGGAACAGCGCTGTGCACCATTCAGTAATGACAGGAGGCACAATACAGTGGATGTTTTAATGAATTTTTTTGAGCAGACAGGGTTTTCCATGGTTGCAAACAACCCTAAAATGCTCATTATGCTTTTGATTTCTTTTGTTCTTTTTTATTTGGCAATTGTTAAGAAATTTGAACCCTTATTGTTGTTGCCTATTTCTTTTGGTATGCTGCTCACAAACTTGCCAGGTGCAGAGATGTTTCATGAAATTTTCTTTGCCGGCGGTCATGTTCATTGGGATTTGCTGGGCGGTGCTCCCGTTACAGCTGAATTTATCAGTGAAATGCAGGCGGCAGGGGTTTCCCAGTCCTTGTTGGATACCCTGACAGTAGGGCAGTCTATCAGCTTTGGCTTGATTGACATTTTGTACTTAGGTGTAAAATTAGGGATTTATCCTTGTTTGATTTTCTTAGGTGTTGGCGCTATGACCGACTTTGGTCCTTTGATTGCCAATCCCAAGAGCTTACTGCTGGGTGCAGCAGCACAGTTGGGTATTTTCCTGGCATTTATCGGCGCAAGATATTTAGGATTTACTCCTCAAGAGGCAAGCTCTATTGGTATCATTGGCGGAGCGGACGGTCCTACGGCAATTTTTGTTACATCGAAGCTGTCTCCTGACCTGCTTGGACCTATTGCCGTTGCGGCTTATTCTTACATGGCGTTGGTTCCAGTGATCCAGCCTCCCATTATGAAACTTCTGACCACCAAGAAGGAACGGATGATTACCATGACCACTCTTCGTCCTGTTTCTAAACGGGAAAAGATTGTGTTCCCTATTGTGGTAACTGTATTTGTTGCATTTTTGGTTCCCTCTGCAGCTCCCTTGGTAGGATGCCTGATGCTGGGTAACCTGTTTAAGGAAACAGGGGTTGCAGATCGTCTTTCCAAGACTGCTCAGAACGAACTGATGAACATTGTCACCATTTTCTTAGGCGTTTCTGTAGGCGCTACTGCTACTGCTGAAACCTTCTTAACTCCTAAGACCTTAGGAATTTTGGCAATGGGTATTGTTGCCTTTGCAATGGGTACAGCAGGCGGTGTGTTGCTGGCGAAGTTTATGAATCTGTTCTTAAAGAAGAAAATCAATCCTCTGATTGGTTCTGCAGGTGTTTCTGCCGTTCCTATGGCGGCTCGTGTGTCTCAGATGGTAGGACAGAAGGAAAATCCTTCCAACTTCCTGTTGATGCATGCAATGGGTCCCAACGTGGCAGGGGTTATCGGCTCTGCTATTGCGGCAGGAGTATTACTGGCACTGTTTATGTAAATAAGTTCCTCTATGCAGCCTTGTCTGCGGCTGCATAGAGATTTCTTGTAAAGATTGGCAGACAGAAAGGTGTGAATTGCTATGAATAAATTGATGATTACCGATACCATATTGCGTGATGCTCACCAATCTCAGGCGGCAACCCGTATGACCACGGAGCAAATGCTTCCCGGTTGTAAAATCTTAGACAGTATCGGTTACTGGTCTTTGGAATGTTGGGGCGGTGCAACTTTTGATTCTTGTATGAGATTTTTAAATGAAGACCCCTGGGAAAGACTCAGAACCCTGAAAAAAGCAATGCCCAACACAAAACTGCAAATGTTGTTCCGGGGTCAGAATATTTTGGGATACAAGCATTATGCAGATGATGTGGTGGAAGCATTCTGTAAAAAATCCATTGAAAACGGGATTGATGTGGTCAGAGTATTTGATGCTTTGAATGACCCCAGAAACTTAGAATCCGCGATTAAATTTGTAAAGGCTCACGGCGGAATCTGCGAAGCGGCATTTTCTTATACCACAAGCCCTGTTCATAACGAAGATTATTTTGTGGAACTGGCAATGAAGTTAGAGGAAATGGGTGCAGATGTTATTTGTATCAAGGATATGGCAAACTTGCTTCTTCCTTATGATGCGTATAGTCTGGTGAAGAAACTGAAGGCAAGAGTGGGAGCAAAAATTCATTTGCATACCCATAATACCTCCGGTACAGGGGATATGACCAATCTGCTTGCAGCTCAGGCAGGGGTTGATATTGTAGACTGTGCTTTGTCACCTATGGCAAACGGTACCAGTAACCCTGCAACCGAATCCTTAGTTGCGGCATTAAAGGGCACTGAACGGGATACCGGTCTTGATTTAGAAAAGCTGAGTGAAGCGGCAGCATACTACAGAACGGTTGCAACCTCCATGAAGGAGAAAGGAACTTTGGACCCCAAGGTGCTGAATGTTGACCCGAATGCGTTGCTTTATCAAGTACCCGGCGGAATGCTTTCCAATCTGCTCAGTCAGTTGAAACAGCAGAATGCTGAGGATAAGTATTATGAGGTGCTTGAAGAAGTGCCCAGAGTAAGAAAGGATTTCGGTTATCCTCCTCTTGTTACTCCCACCAGCCAGATTGTTGGTACTCAGGCAGTGCTTAACGTCTTAACCGGTGAACGGTACAAAATGGTGACCAAGGAATCAAAAGGCGTACTCCGTGGGGAATACGGACAGTTACCCTCTGAAGTAAATCCTGAAGTTCTCCAAAAAGCGGGAATTGAAAAGGATGATATTATTACGGTTCGCCCCGCTGATTTACTGGAACCTGAATTGGAAAAATACCGTGAAGAAAGTAAAGATGTTGCTAAATCAGAAGAGGATGTATTAAGCTATGCACTCTTCCCTCAGGTGGCATCGAAATTCTTTGAAACCAGAGGCAAAAAAACCGAAGAACCCGTTGCTTCTGCAAAGAAGGATGAGGGCGGTGTCCGTACACTGTATGTAGAAGATTTGTCATAAATAAAAGGGGCTGTAAAAATAAGTTTTACAGCTCCTTTTTTGAAAAGGAGAATTATTTATGTTTCAAGGAAAAATGAAAGCAGTCACGTTTAGTTTTGACGATGGTGTGACTCAGGATATTCGTTTGGTGAATTTGTTCAACAAATATGGGTTGAAGGCGACCTTTAATCTAAATTCAGAGATGCTTGGGCAGAAGCAAACCCGCCTACGCGGAGAAAAAGAAATTTGTTATGATAAAGTCCAACCTGAAGATGTAAAAAGTATTTATGAAGGTCATGAAGTGGCAGTGCATACACTGAACCACCCAAATCTGACCGCTATTGAAGACGATAAAGAAATCATCCGTCAGGTAGAGGAGGACAGAATGAATCT
>JAZNAU010000032.1:0-77114 GCA_045586685.1 Clostridia bacterium | reverse complement strand
TAAATAGCCGGCATTCAGTAAACGGGTAAGGTGTGTTCTACTTATTTGTTTAGTACCGCTCAATACAACCCGCTCGCTGTCTTTCTGTAATTGATGGAGGATTTCAAGGGATTCTGCCATCTTTTCTGCTATCGTTGCCATAATTATTATAGAATTACAAGTTTTTATTGCTTTGTAGTTACAAGTTTATTTTGTTGTGTAATTACAAGTTTTTGTTGCAAAAATAGGTATTCAAGATGAATTGAGCAAATAAAAACGTCCAGCATTTTGATAAACGGGATTGCTTTCCCTATAGTTTTGCCTATCTTTGCGAAAAATTCTGTTTTATGAAGGAAAAAGAAGAAACACTGGAATATAACGGTTACAGTTGTTCCGTTAAATTGGACAAGAAAAGATGGGTTTTCTGGGGAGAAATTCTTGGAATAGAAGAGGACATACGTTTTGAAGGAAAAGGAATGAGGGAATTCATTGAAAATTTCCATAGGACAGTGGACTATTATATTCTGATGAAGAAAGGTGAATAACGGCAGGGAAAGGTGTATTTCAAACCACATACAATAAGAAATCAATTCCTATACCAAAATTTTTATCATAATATTTGATACTATCATTTATTATTTGTATATTTGCAATGTGGAATATACTTTGCGGAAAGAAGTGTGTAATCTGTCCCATTTGCATATTCCGGAATTTTTAGAATAGGAGGTATATATGGATGCTCTTTTTATTGAAAGAATCATAGTCCTTGTACTGGTAGGAGTGATGGGTTGTCTGTTGCTTAAAGCAGTGTATAAACTGGTGAAGTTTCTTGTCGGGTACAGAAACCGGCATGGTATTTCCGGATTGGTACTGCTGATGGCAGGTGTAGTATTGGCAGGGTGGGGAGTCTATGAATTCTTCATCTTAATTGAACCGTATTTGGTATATATATTGGCTGCTGTTGTTGGTTACTTCTGGTTTACAAGCAATTCTTTCAGAAAGGGTTGGAATGAAACTAAAACGACTAACATCTTTGAAGAAAATTGGTATAGAGCTATTGAAATAGATGAAGAAAATAGACGAAACGGATTTTAAAAATAATTTAACACATCAAATATGTTAATTTGGCTAATAATTATTGTTGTTGCAATTTGGTTTCTACCAATTTTACTTCCTATATTGATTATATGGGTGATAATTAAAGTTTATATCCAAAAAAAGAATGAACAGAAAGCAGAAAAGGATTATAACGAACGGTTGAGTGGAAGCATTGTGATGTATGGAAAACCTTCAAGAATTATCCGATACGAGGACAAATATATGCTCATATATGAGGATAAAAGGATGCTATACCTTGAAGGACAACTATTGGATTGGAATAATATAGTGGATGTACGCATACCACAGGAACATGAAGTGTATGAAACGGACAATTCCAATATGGTAAAGCGTTCTCTTTTGGGTTGGCTGCTTTTTGGTAACGTGGGAGGTGCAATAGGTGGAGCTACAAGCAGAAGAGTTTCATCATCATACAAGAACAACAAAGGCAGATTCCATCTCCTTATTCAAACAGACAAGATACAATGTCCAAACATACATGTTCTTGTTGAAGATAGCAATACTTTTGAAGAAATAAGAAGCTGTTTGAATATTATCAGACGTTCAGCATAGTGGTTGTTGTGATTTGCTTTCATTTTAGTATTTAAAACCATAAAAACCAATAGATTTTACATAACAAGCTATCGTTCAGATGATTGCCGATAATATTGTAACTTACAGAATTTGATTTTAATGGTATAATCCCGTCCTATGGCGGGATTTTTTAATTCCTCCTTTATAATAATTATATAATTATTTATTTTTAGAATTATATAATTATATCTATTTATAATTTTATAATTATTTCCTAAAAGTGAATTTTTTGATAACGTCGCCCACTTATTTTGTTCGGAGAAACAAATAAGCATATGTGGAACAACAATGAAAATGGAAAAGAATTCATATTGACGGGAAGGAGATTCGCTGAAATAAACAATTTGATAAGTCTGGCAACGGAACATTTTGAAGAACATCCTGAACAAAAAGAATTTTATCAGTATGATTATCTTCAAATATTGAAGAAAGGACTACAGAACTACAGCATGGTGAAGAAATTCAAGGATAGCGATGAAGAATTTCTATCCGTCAAACTATATCCAATACAGATGGAAGCATTCATTGAATTGGCCCTGGATTTTGGTGTTTTCTTCTGCAAGGAAAGACATAAGGAAGAAGAACTGGAAGAATATATAAAAAGAATCAAGAAAGATTTTCCCAATAAGGTATGGAAAGATTACAAGAAATAAAAGAACCGGGAAATGACCGGCAAGATATACAAACTCTTTACTCATACAATATTTACTGCTTCAAGAGGAAGCAGACATTCGCATAAATCAGAAATGGAAGTCCTGTGATGTGAATCACGGGACTTTTTTTACACCTTTCTTCCAAAAGTGAATTTTTTGATAACAACACAAACGAAATTTGCAAATGAATAGAATAAATGCTTCATAAAAAGTGTAAATTAAAGAGTAATAAAACTAACGGCTGTTCTTCGATGTGAATCGAGGAACAGTATTTTAAAGTAAATTATCATGGAACTAACAATCGATTTCAGTAGAGTAAAGAAGAAACTCTTGTTGGAGTTTATAAGAAATGGGGGGGGTGACACCAAGACCTTCATTGAAGGAATGACATATCTTCAGGATTATATAGAATCAAACCAGGAAGAGACAAGACTCAATGAATATGTACCGGAAGAAGTAAGGATTGAACATTTAATCAAAGAACTGGAAAGAAAGGAAAGGACAATAACTGAATTGCAACAAGTAATTTCACATAAACAGGATATCATCAGGAATTTCCGGAAAATGACCAAGAAGGAAAGGAGCGAACTGAGGAAAAGCGAAGGATTCAAGGATATGGAAAAAAGATATTCAGAATTGAAGACCGATTATGTCATGAATAAGGGATTGAGAAAAAATGAAAATCCGTAACTTTGCCGACAAATTTATTGTCATGGAAAAAGAAAACAAGGATTTGAAGACTCTTGGATCAAGATTCAAGGAAATAAGGCTTATGTTCGGACTGACACAAGCGGAACTGGCAGCCAAAATGGGAGTGACACAACTTACCGTAACAAGAATGGAGAACGGCACGTCAATCAGTGCGGGAGCTTTACTGCAGTTCCTTCATTTCTACAGACAGTACGTTTCCATTGACGTACTGCTTGATGACAAGGCATGGAACATTACCAGTCAGGACAAGGATATGCTGATGAGAAAACCGCATATGAATTCCATTGTACATGAAAAACTCGATGTGATGAAAGGACAGATGGAGAAAAATATCGCAGAGGTGAAAGCGGACATCAACAAGTCACTGAACAGACTCGATATCTATTTGAAGAGAGGAATGGATTCCTCCAAAGCATTACTGGAAGAATAAACGTTGATTTAATCATTCAATATTGCACTTTAATCTTTATTTTCTGCTTTAATATTGCATTTATGCATTATTATAGTTATATTTGCAGTGAATTACAAGATTTATAGTTATGTGGAATGAGATGACGAACGCAGCTATCCTTCAGACATTGGGGGAAAGACTGAAAGAGTATCGTTTGCGGAGAAATTTGCAACAGGCAGAAATGGCCAGATATGCCGGTGTCAACATCAGTACGGTTTCCCGTATAGAAAAAGGACAGAACATCATGTTTGACAGTTATCTGAGAATAATGAGGGTGCTGGAAATGTTGGACAATCTGGATGAATTCATTCCGGAACCGCCAAGGAGTCCCTTGCTTATGAAAAAGCTTATGGGAAAGAAGAAACAAAGAATTAAGAAATCAAAGGAGGACGATTATGAATGAACTGGTAGTTGACGTTAAACTGTATGGCAAAAATGTAGGACTATTGTCATGGAACGAAAAAAGAGGTTTGGCGGAGTTCCAATATTATCCCGATTTCTTCAGGACCGGACTCAATGTTTCTCCAATCATCATGCCATTGAAAAAATCATTGATGGATTTCGTCTATACATTCCCTACCAACAAGAATGATTGTTTTAAGGGATTACCCGGAATGATAGCGGATTCACTTCCGGACAAGTACGGGAATGAAATCATTGATACATGGTTTGCCGCCCGTGGCGTATCGGATAGAAGTATCACGCCATTGGACCGACTTTGCTATATAGGTTGCAGGGCAATGGGAGCTTTGGAATTTTATCCGAGCAGGGATATCAAGGAACTGAATGAATCAACGGTTCTAAGAATGGAAAGTCTCGTTGATTTGGCAGACAAGGTATTCCGCGACAGAGAAGCTTTCAAAGAAAATATCAGACAGGAAGATAAAGCCATATTGGATATATTGAAAGTAGGCACTTCAGCCGGTGGAGCAAAACCTAAAGCCCTTATCGCCATTGATGAGCGGACAAATGAAGTACGGTCGGGGCAGGTTAAGGCACCGGAAGGATTCACATATTGGCTGTTGAAATTTGACGGCACTACATTTGAAGAGAACGGGGAAAAAATTGATCATCCCAAAGGGATAGGAAACATTGAATACGCCTACCATAAAATGGCTGTTGATTGTAACATTCAGATGACTGAATGCAGATTGCTTCAGGAACGGGATTCTTATCATTTCATGACAAAAAGATTTGACCGGACGGACAATGGGGAAAAGATACATTCCCAGACATTGGCAGCTATAGCCCATTATGACAGGAATGCACTCCATTCATATGAAGAAGCATTCCTGGTTATGCGAAAATTGGGACTGAACTATGATGAAATGGAACAATTCTTCCGTAGAATGGTGTTCAATGTAATTTCCAGAAATCATGATGACCACACAAAGAATCATAGTTTCCTCATGGACAGAAAAGGAAAATGGACTCTCTCTCCTGCTTATGATATCTGTTATGCCTATTCTCCGAAAGGACAATGGACAGATACTCATCAAATGTCCATAAACGGAAAAAAGGACAATTTTAAATGGTCCGATTTGACAGAAGTCGGTTCAAGAATGGATATAAAGAATACAGACTACATCATTGGGGAAATTGTGGATGTTGTCAGCAGATGGAAGGAATATGCAAAGAATTGTGGCGTACATGAAAATCATGCCAATCTGATTGCAAACAATCATAGGCTGTTGCTTCCTCCGGAAAAAATCATTCAAAAAAAAGTGAAGAACGAATCTGTGAACACAAACAGTTCCAACGAAAGAAAGGAAAGGATTTCTGATATAACCATTATCAAATCTGCCATGGAAACCAAAATCCGGTGCAAGATCGACGGTAACTGGCAGATGGGTGAGAATCTTTCCCAAAAGGACAAAAAAAGATATGAAGAAGTGAAGTTGTCCGGAAACAAATCGGACATAGCCAATCTGAAAGCGGAACTGGTGGAGAAATATTTCAAGAACGAGCTTGATAACACGAAGAAATGTACACTGAAAAGGTGAATATGCAAAGTTCATGAATAGAAAACAATACAATTAAATTGTTATAATTAAAATTTGACTGACTTATGAAGAAAAGGAATATAGAAATACCGGAGTCAGTGTTGTTGAATCCGGAAGCATTCAATCCACATAAATTAACTGTTGAAGAAATGCGTTATATAGACGGATTGATTCATGTAGCAAGAACACGGGAACAGATAAATGCCATCACATTTTTGTACTGCAAGATTGAAAGCATAACAGACGCTGAAGAAAGAGTCTTTTATATGGACAAATATTTCCGTGAACTGGAAAAGATCAAAGGTTACTCTGATGATAATCTGCGTACATCAGTCGTTTCCAAATTGACTGCGAAGGAACTCAAACAATTATTTCACAGCCGGAACTGCATTGGAAAGCTGAATTTGATTGAAAACAACAAAAAATGAAAGGAAGAAAAGATAAGTTTATGAACATTAAAGGTGATGCTATGACAACAGCCCATGACATTCTAATAGCATGGGCTAAATCAGACAAGACAACCCTTACAAAAGAAGTAAAGGGTTCATTGGAAAACTTCCTTGATGCGTGTGCCTGTAACGCCATAAAGAATGAAGAAAGCCGTCGGGAATGGAGGATAATAGCTATGCAACGGCTTATAATAGAGTGCATTCATGCACTCACCCATGAGCAGCTTCTGAAAGCGGAAACTGCCGCAAAAGAAGTGGCGGAAGAATGTCCGGGAATAACGGGAAAAGAAGAATAAGGACGGCGAATGCACATATCCCCTTTGCAACGGCATGAATGCTGATGAAAAGGGGATGCGTACACCCACCTGACAAAATCCTTTCCCTACTGTTGGTAGAATCTCTTATAATCGCATAATAAGAATCCCCTGCATCGGCATAAATGCTGATACAGGGGATTCCCATTACACAAGCTTTTCAATGATTCTACGGCTTTCCCGAATCCGTTCCGGATACGGAAATGGCGTTCCTCAAGTATTTCACGTAATTACAGATATAGAGTACAAAAGGATGCGGATTCATCCGCTTCCCCTTGTATTTTACCTCAATATGAAGATGCTCTCCGGTACTGCGACCGGTACTTCCCGATATTCCAACAGACTGTCCGGCATCCAAGGAATCCCCTTTTCTTCCTATGACAGTATAGAGATGTCCATAAAGTACGGTGAAATCACCATGTTCTATTTCAATGTAATTTCCCAATTTCCTCTTGTAACCGACAGATTTTATACGTCCTGGCATCATGGCATACACATTTTCAGAAAAAGTAAGATAATCCGTTCCCGTATGGAACTTAAGCTTTCCGCTAAAGGGATCCGGACGGTGGCCATAATGTGAAGTAACAATAAGCGTATCATTCTCCAGCGGGGAAGAAAACAGAAGCCTGTTCTTCATGAGTTCTTCCAAAGCGGAGGAATGACGGGATGACAGGGTATCCGAAAGTGGATTTTTACGGATGGATTCCGTCATATGGTTGAATACCTTGTCATCAGATATTTCACCTGATGAATAAACGCGGACAGCGTCCTTTTTTTTCTTGACCGTATAAAACTGTGCTGGCAGACGGTTTACAAGAATCAGTGAAAAAAACAGCAAAAAAACAACTCTCTTTTGTTTCATATAATGAATATTTAGACTTATCTTTGCTGCAAAGATAATCATTTTATTCTTTTTATGAATATGAAAAACTTGTTTAAGGCAAAAGAAATACCATTCGGAGAGCTGGAACAATACGGCATAGCGAAAGAAGCTTTCCTTGATCTGCCAAAGAAAGCATTGGACAATCTACTTACAGGCAGATTGTCTCCATTGATGAAACTCAGTATTGAAGGCAAGAACGGGAAGATTTATTCCCTTCCTGCAAAAGTTAAGCTCCACAGGAATGCGGACGGTACGACCGCACTACGAATATTCCCTTCAATGAAGGAAATAAGAAATGACTTTTCATTGACAGAGAAGGAACTGGGAAAGCTTAAAGACAACCAAACCATAGTTAAATCCATAGACAGAGGGAACGGGACGGAACGGTGCTACCTCCAGCTTGACAAGGAAACGAACACTGTCATGCATGTAAAGGCAAGTGAAATACATATACCTGATGCCATAGGGGAAGCAGTGATCGGTGGAGAACAGAAAGAACGCTTACGGAACGGGGAACCTGTCGAAATCCATATGGAAGATACGACCGTAACAGTTGGTGTAGATCTCAATGACCGTACAGGATTCAAGGTCATCAAAGGTGACCTTGACGAATGGAGAATTAAGAAACTAATTGAATGGGACAGAATAACACCGGGTGCAACAGGATATTGGCAGACCTCCGAAAACGGATGGGAATACCGGAAAGAAATGGAAAGGGAAAGGGAACAGGAAAGAGGAAAAGGTTATTCAAGGGGAAGAACCTTTTAAATGACGGAAAAATGGATTTATCATGAAGAATTCCAGAATTGAAGACAAGAACATCACCGTATTTGCGGAAATGATGATAAGGAAAATGGAAAGCATGGCTCTTGACTGGAAACAGCCTTGGCTGAACTGTACGGCTGCCGCACTCCCTGAAAACTTGAACGGAAGAGCATATGGCGGCTGGAACAGCCTTATGCTGCTCATGTTGCAGGAAGAAAAGAAATATACCACACCCGTATATATGACATTCAAGCAAGCAATGGAGGAAGGCGTTTCCGTAAAGAAAGGAGAAACATCCTTTCCTGTGCATTTCTGGAACTTTTCAGTAAAAGACAGAGAATCCGGAGAAAGGATAAGTATAGATGATTACAGAAAACTTTCTGATTCGGAGAAAGAACGGTATAAGGTTGTACCGTTCATCAAATACTTCAACGTCTTCAATGTGGAACAGACAACGCTCCCGGAAGCGAAACCGGAAAGGTGGGAGAAAATAAAGGAAAGATTCAATCTTTCAAAACTTGTCAACAATGAAGGTATAACCGTATGCCCGGAACTGGACTATATGCTGGAGAACAATTCATGGATATGTCCCGTGAATGTGACAAAATCCAACAGTGCATTCTATAGTATTTCCAAAGACAGCATCACCATACCTTTGAAACAACAATTCAAGGACGGGGAGGAATTCTATGGGACATTACTTCATGAAATGGCCCATTCCACCGGTTCGGAGCAAAGGTTGAACAGGGAAATGAACAATACCTTCGGGGATAAAGGCTATGCAAGGGAAGAACTGGTTGCAGAATTGACGGCGGCATTGAGCATGAATGTTATGGGGCTGACTTCCACCATACAGGATAACAATGTCGCCTATCTGCAATCATGGATAGACACGCTGAAGGAACAACCGCAATTCATCATGAGCATACTCGGAGATGTCTCCAAGGCGGCAAACATGATACAGGAAAATGTATGCAACCAGGAAGTAAGGGAAAAAATTAAGGAAAACACCATAAAAAATATAGGCGAATTCATAGAAAGGAGGAATGAAGAGAACGCCAAACGTATTCCTTCAGTTTCCGAGCTGGAGAATTTCAGCATCAAGGATGCAGTTGCAAGAAGGACAGCAGGAAGCGACAATGACAATACGGACCGGCTTTCCTTTGAAACGCTGAAAAAACGCTTCCCGAACGCCATATTGCTTTTCAGGAACACGAAAGTGTATGAGGTTTTCAACGCGGATGCAATAAGATGTGCAGAACTGCTCGGTATCATACGTAGCAACAGGGACTTCGGGGATGAAAGGAAGATACCCTACGCATCGTTCCCGGCTGAGATGCTTGATACTTTCCTGCCGAAACTGGTGCGTGCAGGGGAGAAAGTGGCCATATGCGATCTTCCGCCTGCAGAACTGAGGAGGAATGTATCGACGGAACAAGGAAAGAAGCTCCATTCCGCTTATCTCGGAAACGGAATTTCCTTTTGGGAAGAGGGCGATCTCGAATACAAGGGACATATATCATGCGACAGACAAGTTACCATATACAAGGAGTTCACACCGGAGAACAAGGCAAGGATAGAAGAAACCGCAAGAACAGGTAACTTGCTTGCAGATGACGGAAAACTGGCATTGGATCCTTTGAATCCTCCAAGCAAAATCGAACTTAATCCCGTTTCCGGTGCAGAACAGAGATATTCGTTGGAAACGGTAGAAGGCAAACATTATGTATGTTCTGGAAGGACTATCATTTCCGATGAACCTGAAAAATATATGGATATCGAGGAATACGAAAAGAACAAAACCATGGAAAGAGGGGAAATACAGGAAAAAACTGTGACGGATGAAAGAGATGTCCGGCATAGTTACATGCTTCTCGGAAGAATGGTGGAGGACTGCAAATATTATCTTGAAAATCACGGGTCCGAAGAACAGCTGTGGGCAAAAAATGTAGAAGAACAGATACAGGCTATGAAAGGATTCTGGTACAGCCTGGATGAAAAGCCGCAATGGCTGACGGAAGAGGAACTGGTAGACTATGCAGCAAGGATGCTGAAGGAAAAAGAGGACAGAATGGCTGCAATACAACAGGAAAATGGAATTTCTAACTCTAAAACAGATATGGATATGGAAGAAAAAAATGAATCTAAGAAAGAAATGAAGGACGGTATCAACGTCTATAAGATGGACAATGGGAAATATGGTGTCTATTTTGTGGAAAACGGTGTACGGAGCAAGACTCGCCAGATGTCCGACGAAGACACGAAACAGTATTTCGAAGGTTTGAAAGGACAGGGTATAGATGAAGTCAACAAACGAAGGGAACAGCTGAAGGCACTCTATTTCCCGAAACCGCTGCCCAAAATAACACCGGAAACAAAGGCAAGGATTACCGATACAAGCGTGTACAAGATGCAGGACGGGAAGACCTATGCTGTCCGCTGCAAGATCGACGGCGTGCAGATGACCGGTACAAGAGTAAGACCGCAACATACAAGAGCCTTCTTTGAGGGATTCAAGGAAATGTCGCCGGAAGACAAGGAAATGCGTAAAGCGGAACTGGCGGCAAAATATTTCAAGAACGAGCTGGATGGGCAGAAACAGGAAGTGAAGAAAGGAATTTCAAGATAAAACCGGCAGGGGACGGAATTCCGCCCCCTGTACAAAAACGGAAACATGAAGGAAAACAAGATTTATCAGATAACCGTAACGGAACTTCTTGCAAGGGACATTTCCATCAAAGCGGAAAACAGTACGGAAGCGGAAAGAATCCTTGATGAACGCATACAAAAAGAAGAAATTGTACTTGATGACGGTGATTTCATTGAAAGGAATTTCACAGCGGAGAATGAAAACTTCTTCTACTTGACTGAACAGACCTTGCCAAAGAAGTTGTCGGGTGAAAAGGAACATCTGTTCTCCGTCATTGAAGTTCTACAGAAAAAGGTGGACATCTCCGCTTTCGGGGAGAATGAAGCAAAGGCTATAGCGGAAGAAATGGTCAGAAGGTGTGAACTGGTCCTTTCGGGCGATGACTACCTCGATAGAATCATCAGGAAATATCCGAAAGCGGAATTGGAAACGATTGAAAAAGGGAAGGAAGTCATCCTCTACGACAATAATGATGTAACTGAAAGATTACTTTCATTATTCCCTGAAGGAGTGGAAATAAACCTTGCCAAAGAAAGCATTGCACATCTTGTTAAAATGGAACAATGTGAATCACAAAATGAAGAGGAACGGGAATTTGACGGATTATTGGACGACTTCAACAATGATTTACTGGTTCAATACGGGGAACTTAAAGCATCACTGGCATTGCTTCCAAAAGACTATTCCCAAATATTCGCGGATTCACATACCTATTACAGCAATATGCTCGGAAACAGGGGATACCCGTCGGATGTGAATGCCGCTACGGTCATGCTGAACGGAAATGAAGACATGAAGGGGGTAAGGGTAAGGGTTCCGTTAAGGACGGACATGCTTGACAATCTCCAGATAGAAAATGTCCCGTACCGGGAAGTGATGGAAATAATCAAAGGAATGGATATACGGAAAGGGGAGGAGAAAAGACTTTCATCCATCCTTTCAATCCATAAGGAAAAGCCCCTGTACAAGAGAATCGAAAATGTGAGATTCTATCCGTCATCGGACGGAAAAATCAATATAAGATGCTTTCTGGACGGAAAAGCGACACTGGGCTGCAAAATGACCGAAAAGGACAAGGAAGAAATGCTCGGAGGAAAGGACAAGATATTGCTTGCCGCAAAATATTTCGAATCAGAACTGACGAACAATAGGGAAAGGGTTGTTTCCCACAAAAGATAGGATGGAAAGAAACGATGAAAATACAAGAAGGAACGTAGTGTATCTCCAGGAGGGGAACATGAATGACTGGAGAGAAAGACGATTCTATTCCATCAGTGAAATTATGCCTGAACTGGAAGAAAGGAAAATACGCATAGGAGAAACGGTCAAACTCGGCTATATGACCATGCTCGGCGATGGATGCACCATTGAAAACGGAACATCAATAGGGGATGAAGCGGTCATCGATAAAGGTGCATATATTGGGAGCGGATGCAAAATCGGCAATATGGCGATAGTTGCGGAAAAAGCCTGCCTGTTGGGAAACGTGACAATGGAGAAGGATTCTTTTGTCGGTTTCAATGCTTTCGTGAAAAATGATGTGACCATCAAGGAAGGAGGGGAAATCGGGAAAAACTGCCATATAGCAGGGCATTGTACCATAGGTAGATACAGCATCATAAACAACAGCTCAGAGGTGGAGGAACATTCGGAACTGGGCGACAATCTTTTTATAGGAGAAAAGACACGTATAGAAAGTATGTCAAAAATAGGAAACGGTACGACAATAGGCAATGAGGTAACCGTAAAGGAAGGCAGCATCATTACCGAGGGAAGCAGAATCCCCCATTATAGCATCACCGGTTCCATCACAGAAAGAGCAAGGGAGGAAAAACCGTCGAAAGACATGTCTTCCGGAATGGAAGAAGCCGGCAGACGGACAATGAAAAGATAAATGAAGGTCGATTATGGAAAAGGGAAATTTTTACGGAGGCGTAATTCTGTTGAAAACGGAAACGGAAATACTCGTCACTGACATATATGAAGAAAAGGACAGGGAAAATATTTGGAAAGAATGGCTTTCAGCAGCAATAGACCGGTATAGGGAATCCCCAAAGAAAAACGGGAATCTTGTACTGGAGGACTATCATATAGGGAATACCGGACGGATGGAGGGAAGAAGCGACAAACAGGTTGCGTTCCTCCTTGGCAACTTCAAGCCTGACAGGTCAACGGATGTGTCAATGGCGGCCTTTGCAAACAGGAAAAAAAGAAATGTAACCGATACGGGAGAAATCAACCGTATCATAGAAGTACATAAAGGTGAATATGCAAAGTTCATGAATAGAAAAGGAAATACCGCTTCACGGATGACGGCATTTGACGAGGATTTCGGTAAGAGACTGATGCCTGGGAACATGTCACATGCTGAAAGGGTATTCACTCTGAAAGGAAACTTTTCATTCATGGGAAGAGAAAGGATCCGGAATGCAGAAGATGTGGCATGGATATTCCGTCAACTGGAAAGCAAGAGTACGGAACATTCCTTCATCGTCATGACGAAAGGCAAGGAATGTATCATTCTCGAAACGGGTATAGGTTCCATGCTCTCGACAGCAGTGGATGTAGCGGCTGCAGTGAAAGCAAACAAGAAATTCAAACCGGAGAAAATATATCTGGTTCACAACCATCCGTCGGGAAGAGTACTTGCGTCCATGGAAGACAAGGAACTTTGGATGCGGATGAAGGAATCTTTCGGGAACAAGCTGCAACCGGGTATCATTCTAAACAGTGATACCGGTGCATACGGAATATTCAGCGACAGCATACAGGACTGCTTTGTATTTGATGAAAGACAGAAGAATGAGGATATGGTGGAAATTCCAGTATTCTCCTTCGACCGGATGGTATTCAATAAGGAATACAAACTGCTTGACATGATGCAGATAACATGCAGCAGGGACGTGGCCATGTTCCTTTCTTCCCAACGGTTCGGAGAAAGGGAAAAATATGCATTCCTTGTTCTAAACGCAAACATGAAAGTGCTCGGAAACTTTCATATACCGGTCAGCGAACTGTCAAAAAGCAACCTTGAAAGGATTGCTGACTATATGGCGGATACTACCATCACAGCCGGAGGATGTGCTGCCATCATCTACGGAAAAGATACGGAGAACAGGATGATGATGAGTGCAAGCTACCTGAACGAACTTGTTAACAGGGCAAGCGGAAGAACCGTCAAACTTGCTGACTGTGTCATATCGGACGGTATCGGATGGAAATCCGCATCCGACGAAGGAATACTTGAAAACAATGAACGTAGACCGTTCATCGGGTATGAGGACAACAGGAAAGTCTGGCAGAAAATAGACATCATACCGACTGCAGACGGGACGGCTTTGATACGGGTGAAGATGGACGGGAACTATCTACCGGCAGAGAGACTCAGGAAGAATGAAATGAAGAAATTCATTGAAGGAAAGCTGTCAAAGGAGGAACTGGCGGAGAAATACTTCCCGAAAGGTATAAATGAACTGACCGAAAGAGGATTGAAGAGATAATTATAATATTTGGGCTTATGGATGAAAAATTTGAAAACCGTCTCATCGAGATAGTAATGAGGAACGGAAAAATGACAGGGAAATGAAAAAGGTTCCTACAAAAACTTCTCCGGACAGGGAAAAACTGGAATGGATTGCAAGGAAAGGTTTTCAAGGCATTTCCGATATATATGGAAATAAAACCCTAAATTTGGAGCGTGATACATTCCTGAGCAAATATGACCTCAAGAATCTTTACACGGACTTCCGCTCGAAAGAATTTCAGCTACAAGGAAAACAAGAAAGGAAAGAGGAGATAATGAAGGAACTCACAGAAACCAACGGAAAAATAAAGGAAAAGGCGGATGAAGCGATTCTCCGCATAAACAAAGAAAACAAGAAAGGAATGGGTATATGAAGTATGACTATGCATATTACAAGGAACGTGTCGGTGTCATTGATGCCGCAATACATATCGGATACAAGTATGATCCGTCGAAAGGCAGATTGAAGAAAGGAAGCAAGACACAGCCCCATTTCATTCTTCCGGACGGGAAAGGCGGTGAGTTGGACAGTATCTATATAAAAAACCCTCATGACAATGCAACACAGGGTTATTGGAGAAGAAGTCTCTCCGGGAAAGTTGATTCCGGGGACCTTATCAGTTTTGTCAGGGAAAACCTTGCATCCTTTACACAGGCAGCTGGAGCAAGAAATGAAATAGATGCCATCAACAAAGTATTGGCAAGTCTGGCCAATGTGGTGGAAGACCCGGACTACAAAATTGAAAATTTCCTGGGTAAATACAAGGAAGAAGAAGACATGACGGATGACTTCGACATCGACAGATATGACAGGGAACAGGGTAATGTGGAAAGTGCCATGAAATTCCTTTCCCAAAGAGGTATCAGCAGAGAAACGGCAGAGTTGTTCCGAAATTCCATAGAGATGGTACATGACAAGCAAAGCAAGTACCATTTCAAGAACCTTGCCTTTCCCTATCGTATTCCAGGAAATGATGATATAGCAGGTTATGAGCTGAGAGGATACAACAACTTCAAGTCAAAGGCAAAGGGGACGAACTCAAGCAATGCGTGTTGGATGGCATACCTCGGAACACATCCGCATGCCGGATTGATTCATGAAATCCATATTGCAGAAAGTGCATTGGATATAATGGCGTTTGTACAAGTGAACAGACTTAGACTCAAACTGGATGAATGTATTTTCGTTTCATTCGGAGGAACATTCGCAGACGGACAAATGAAGAAGCTGCTTGAAACTTTTCCCGGTGCAGAACCTGTCCTACATTTCGACAATGACCTGAACGGTATCATCTATGATTGCAGAACAGCCTCAATCATGGCGGGAAAAGACTTGAAATGTCAGATAAAGGAATTTTCAGACGGACAACATGTTTGCTTTACTTTAGGAGAAAAGGCATTTACCGTCCCATTGGAAAAGCTTTCTTATGATTCTTTCAGGGAAAGAAGCGGATTGAGGGAAAAACTCACGGTATGGAAAGCTCCGGAGCCGATGAAGGACTGGAACGATGTACTGATGGTAAAGGAAGGAAACAGGGAAAAGGAAAAGGAGGAAGCGAACAGGAAAATGGAATATGAATCGGAACAAAGACGGGGAGGACGGAAATTATGAACCAAATAATTCTGAAACCTTCCATGAAGCAACTGTTCGTTGACGGATTCAGATGCTTGCTGCTATGGGCGGTATCCACAATATGCATAGGATTACCGGACAAATTCTTCATGCTATGCGGATTGGCAGTATCATTAGGATGCTTCGCATATCTGCTTGGCAGACTGTATTACCTGAATACCATCACCTGGTCAATCTCGGAAACACAGATAAAGTTTGCAAGAGGCATTTTCCAACGTACAACGGATTATATGGAACTGTACCGGATAATAGACTATAGAGAACAGCAGAACTTTATCCAACAAATATTCGGGATAAAGGAAGTGGTCATAACATCCGGTGACAAGAGCCATCCGATTCTGATAATTTTCGGTATACAGGAAAACGTAAGAATTGTGGAATTCCTCAGTACCCATGTCGAACAATGTAAAGAGAAGAAGAAAATCTATGAAATCACCAATCGCTAAATTATTATGCCTTTTTCTGTTGGCGGCAATAGGACAAACGACAAAGGCACAGATACAGACTGACCCGGCACTGACGGCAGCGGTCGCACTTGAGAAGACAACACTGGAAAACCAGTTGAAGAAGGAAAACGACAAACAGCTGCAGATTATCGGTATCAATACCGGCATATCTGTCCAGTTGGATGAAATCCGACAATATGAAGAAAAGATGTACAATTATCTGAAGGAAACACAGAGCATTATCAGAAACGCATATGATATCTACCGTTGCGGAGATCTGATAACTCAGATATACAACAATCTTAGAGGATGTACGGACGCCATTGTCGGACATCCACAGGGTGCTATCGTTTCTACCGTGGTTTCCAAACAATATTCAAAAATAACACAGGAAACAAGTGCCCTTTATGGCTATATCTCCGGACTGGTAACTAAAAGCGACGGAACCGTTCTACTTAATTCTGCGGAAAGAAACATGATCCTTACACAAGTGACCAGAAGACTTTCCACCATCAACCGCAACCTGACAGCCTTGAAATATCAAATAAGGGTGTACCGATGGGCGGACATAGCCCGTCATCTCGCACCGAAGGAATATTATATGCTTGTCAACTGTGAAAACATCAAGAATCAGATAAAGAGGGATATTGACAGAATGAGCCGATGATATTATGAACCAGAACGATTTGCCTTTGGAAGTTGTCCTTCACCGAATCGGAGAATGCCCGGTATGCCATAAAGGACAGATGCTGCAAGGTTCGGCAGGATGGACTTGTGACTATTTCAAGAACCTTCAGGACAAATGTACATTCACAATTTTCCAGTCATACGACGGATATGTACTAACAGAAGACGATGCTGTGGAACTTATAACAGCAGGGAAAACAGGGAAGCGTAATTTTCATACCTTGGACGGGAAACCCTTTACCGCCATACTGAAACTTGTCGGCAATAAGATAAAGGTCGTGGGTGAAAATGCCATTCTGAGCGTCAGATGTCCCAAATGTGGAGGTAAAGTGAAGGAAATGCAGAAAGGGTATGCTTGTGAAAATTTCTTCAAGGAAGAGAATGAACATTGTGGTGTATGGATTCCGAAAGAAATTTGCGGAAGGGAAATATCCATACCCGAAGCGGAAGAATGCCTCGAATACGGGAGGACAGAAGTACTTGACGGCTTTATTGCCAACGGAAAAGAATTTTCATCCTGTCTGGTGTTACAGGAGAACGGTAACTTCACCCTTGACGGGAAAATATGCAAGTGTCCTAAATGCGGAGGTTTCATATATGCCGGAGTAAAGGGATATAATTGCAGTAATTTCCGTAATATGCTCGTCAAATGTGATTTCGTAATATGGAGGAACATCTTCGGACGAAAAACAACAGTGGAAGATGTGAAGATGCTTTGTTCGCAGAGGAAAACCGGAATAAAGGAATTCCATACCAAAGACGGGCATACAATCCAGAGAGCCATGCTTCTTAATGAAGATTTCCAAGTAAAACTTATATAATTATATAGATATATACACTTTTATTTTTATCTTTATTTAATTATTTATATATTATTATTTGGTAGTATCGTTTATTATATATACCTTTGTGCTGTGATAATAAAGAAATGAAATTATATGAAACCATTATTCAGCAAAGGACAGAAGGTTACTGTAAAATGCAGGGGCAAAGTGATAACCGGTACAGTTAAGGATTGGGATTACAACTTGTGTACATTCGAGAGAGAATATTCCGTAGATTACAAAGGGAAGGACGGAAAGAACTGGACAATGATCGGAGTTCCGGAAAACCAAATGAAACTTATACCATAATGACCATGAAGGAAACATTGGAAGAAAAAATCAGGAGAATGGAATTCTGTAGGGATTGCATTGATACAAGCTATGAAAGTGGAAGACTTGAATATGAGCGTTTGGAACATATCATAGCAGAATTGAAGGGACAGAGGAATAACAACTTCCCTAATGTTGGACATAATTAGTATTGTAATATGGCAGCAACAAAAGACCAAAGAAAACTGCTCAACCGATGCGTTGAAAATGAAATACCGGTATTCGTCCTTACAGGTACGGATGCCTGTGCAATGACTGCACTTATGGCTTATGCAGCTGAAGCCCGCAGTTTGGGGTGTAGAAGCGAGTTCATTAAAGACCTTGAAGGAAATGTCATTCCGGATTTCCGTGCATTCCAAAAAGAAGAATCGGAAAAGGTGAAACTTCCGGATTAAATTTCATACATGTCACCTAAAAATGATTAATTAGTAAATTATGGATATCAGAGACAGAATAAAAACGTTTGAAGACGCTCAAGCTGCAACAGGACGGACAGAAACACCGGACTTTTCCATCTTTCCTGAAGATATGCAAGAGCACTTCGAGGCTTTGTATAAGATGTATGTTATCATCGAAGCTCTTAATGAAGGTTGGAAACCAAACTGGGACAATGATGGAAGAAAGTATTATCCCTGGTTCTACATGGTTACAGGAGAATTCACTTGGTTCGGCACAAAATATGGTCTGCATAGTGCTGTGGGTGGACACGGAAGTCGTCTTCAGTTGAAGTCACCAGAGTTAGTGCAATATGCGGTAACTCAATTTAAAGACATTTGGAAGAAAATTCAACTAAAATAGTATAATTAAATTAAGAAACAATGGAAACTGGAAAAGAAATAAAGAGATTGGCAAGACAATCAAAAAACTCGTTGACACAAAAATACAATAATCTGAAAGATGATATTATTGCTGAACTCAGCAAAATGGAAGAAAAAGGTTTCAGTCGTTTCAAGAAACCTATAAGTGTACCAACACAGATTTGCGGGGAGGAACGTAAAATTCATTTCAAGGGGTTGAAAAGAATTGACATACATCTTTATTTCGAAGGCCCACGAAAAACTCTTTACGAGTGTTCCGTTGCAACTGTGGACGGATTGATGACTGTTGTTGAAAAGATAAATGATGAATTGTCATTGGATAACAATCATCAATTAGACCATAAAATAAAATAAGATTTAGTCTTTTCGAATTGTATTCTCAAAAATATTCATTGACATCATGGATAAATCATTGACCATAAAGAAAAAACGAAAGGAAGAAATTTCAAAAAGCATCATTAAAATGCCTGAAATGAACGGGGATACCCAAATATGGTTGGGACAGGCGGTGCTTATGCTTATACACATGGGTGTTGACAATACCTTTACATATTCGGACGAGGACAAGCATTTCTTCAAGAAAGAACTGATGTCTTCCATCCTGGAAGAACTGAACATCTCACCGGAAGAAATCATAAAGTACAGGAAAACGAATGATGAGAATAATTCATTATATAATATCAAAAACTCTATAAAATAAGTTTAAATTTAAGCTCCGATAGTTCAACGGATAGAACAAGCGTTTCCTAAACGCTCAATAGGGGTTCGATTCCCCTTCGGAGTACTATAAACGTAATATTTATAATAATATGGAATTGATCAAATTTTTACCATTAGTGTTAGCTTTGATAGGAGGTATACTCGCAGCGAGAGGATGGGGTATATACAAGCGGAACAAGGAGATGTTGGACGAATATCACCGCAGACGTGGTGATATTCCAAAAAATGAATAAGGTCTGTTTCTAATAACATTTGATTATGGATGCTATAACTTTTTTGGATGTAATTAAAGGGGCTTTTTACGGAAGTCTGGGTATCGTAATGTTGTCAGCCGGTTCTGTGATAATAAATAAAAAACTGGACGGATGGATGGTCATTATTCCTATTGGAACTATTGTGGCCATAATCTCGACAGGAGTTTGGATTTATAATGGATTGATAGAGAACGGAGATTTGAAATATGTCATTATATCATTGATAATGACGTTATTCACGGTTGGCTGGGCTATAAAGGAATATAAGTCCGGTAAGAAGGACAAATGTTTTGAAGATGAATCCTTTCAATTATGGGCTGTCATCACAGAAGGAACGGAACCAACCCGTTCTCTTGAAGAGGAAAAGAATATACAGCGTATTTGCCAGAAGATATGCCGGAACTTGACAAGAAAAGAATTGGAAACTTTGTTATCAATAAAGCCAAACACATGGAAGGAATCCAAAGAATTATGTCATTTGTTATCAGAACAACAATAGGGAAGAAGTCATGTTACAGATAAAGAATGTCCTTATACGAAATCTTACAGATGATGATAGGGAGGCTATACAGACTGCCATCAGAGAAACCGGATATAAGCAAGCTTCAAAGGCCATGTTGGCTGTATGTAAAGGATACTCAAGAATCGTGAAACTTTATAAGGAAATGATGGAAGAAAGGAACCAACTGAAAAAAGAGAACGAGCATTTGAGAAACGCCATAAAATCAATTTTAAGCATACAAGATGAATTGCAACAATATAGATGATAAGAGAATGAAAGTCCTGTGATGTGAATCACGGGACTTTTTTTGCACCTTTTTACCAGAAGTGAGTTTTTTGATAACACGCCACATTTAATTTGCGACAAATTATTTTAATCAATTAAAATTATGTAAGATGAGAAAGTTATTTTTCTATGCCTTTATTATGGCAATGACTGTCGTGAATTATACTTTTACGGCTTGCACTTCAGACCAGGAGGGACAGTTGAATGAACTGACCAGTTCCCAAAACCAGTTGAAACTCAATGTCAATACATCCGCAATTACGGCTTCGAGGGCATTGATTGAAGAAACCTACTTACCGGACAACAGCGAAATAGGGGTAACCTTACTTGCCTCTGACGGCAACGATTATGACGGGAAGACTTATTCTAACATCAAGTTTACAGCTGATGGTACAACCTCTCAGACTTGGACAGGGAGCAGTAATATCCTACTTTCAGCCACTCCGGGTAATGTATATGCATATTATCCATACTCTTCAAGCGTAACCGACATTACAGCAGTTCCGGTTGAAACTGGCACACAGACTGACTATATGTATGCTACAGAAGTAACCGGTGTATATGATGCGGAATCAGAAGTGGATATAACCATGAATCATGCTCTTTCTGCCATCCGTTTCGCCTTGAAGAAAGGAACATATACAGGAACAGGTACAGTTACTTCCGTATCCGTAACAAGTACAGCTGCAGCTACAGGAGCTACCATGAATTCCAAGACCGGGACACTCAGTAATTTTACCGGCAGTGGAAATGAAATATCTGTGACCAAAGGCATTTCGCTTACAACAACCGAACAGAATGCCGATGTTATTGTGGTTCCAACAGGAACAAACGCAGCTCTGACTCTGAAAGTAGTTATTGATGGAAAGACATATTCCGTTACGACCGATGCCCTGACACTATCCAAAAGCAATATCTATAAATACACTGTTACCGTCAATTCAACAAGCCTTGAATTGTCAGGTGTAACCGTAGGCGATTGGGGTTACAACGAATCAGGTAATCCGGTAATTGATCTCGGATATAAAGTGACCATTGCCGGAAACCTTACAGATATAGCTTTGGCCAATACTGTCAGCGGTACAACATTAACGATCAAAGCTGTGCCATTCGTCTATGGCAAACCCGTAAATGAAGTCAGCTATGAAGGTACTGCAACCGTTTCACAATCCATCGATGCAACAAGCGGAATCCGAACAGTTACAGTAAGTAGCCTTCAGTCCAACGTAACCGTAAACTTTGCAGGTACAAGTTACCAACTCGTATTAGCTGGTGACCAATCCGGTATGACCGTAACTAAATCCGTAGCGGCAGACGGTACGGTAACAATCACTGCTACCCCTACTGTTGAAGGAAAACGAGTAAAAGAAGTTAGCGGTAGCGGTTCTGCAACAATGACCCAATCATTGAACAGTGAGACTGGTGTCAGAACAATCACAATCAAAAATCAAACAACAGCTTATACTGTAACATTTGACGGTGTAGAAGATATTCCGGTAGTTGCGACAGCAGGAGTTTACGCAGTTTCATCTTCAGGAGCGTTGATTGATGTTGCCAATGCTGATGAATCGTGCATTGCAGTGGCATTGGTTGTCGGTGAACATAAGTTCTGGATTGAAAAGAACGAGACGAAGAATACAGAGACATATAAGGCTGCTTACAATGAATTCGGTGCAACAAATACTGGTTACACTTATCTTTATTGGGGCGGTTACGGCACAGACCAGACCGGTATTCCAACATATAATAAAGCAGATGCTTCTAATTCTTATGGTTACTTGCCACAGGCTAATGGTAGCTATAGTTCTACACCAAACCTTTCCGGGGACTACACAACATGGACAAGCGGAGCATTGTCAGACTTTAATGGCAAGGCAAATTCTGATGTCATAAAAACAATTACTACCAATGGTACAAGCAGCAACAAGAGTTATGCACCAATGGGTATCCTCCTGAATAAATTCAATGATGCTAACAATGAAGAAAATGGAGGTTACACAGACTGGTACATCCCTGCGTGTGGTCAGCTTTCCCTAATGTTCCTTAACATGACTGCCATCAACACTGCTCTCACTGCCATTGGAGGTCAGACAATAGCGTCCAACTACTATTGGAGTAGTTCAGAGTACTCTTCCGACGACGGCTGGCGCGTGAGCTTCGGCAGTGGCCGCGTGGACGGCTACTGTAAGCTCGACACCAATCGGGTTCGGTTCGTGCGGGACTTTTAAATCTTTAGTTTCTTTATAAATACCCTGCCCTTTTCGGGGCAGGGTTCGTCAGAAAAGCAATATGATTGTCAGAAAATAAATATAGGCTGTCAAACAGCAAAAAACAATGGAAGTCAAAGAAAAATTAGCATTAGAAAAGTCGGGTGAAAAGATCATCCGACTTTATAGAGAAGGTATCTTCTATGTAGCGTACAACCATTCCGCTGTACGCTTCAGTCATTTTATAAACGGCAGTGTCGTTTTTCTCAAACATGAACTGAAAAACGGAGATTGGTATCTCCGTATCGGTATCGTTCAGAATTCGTCCATGCTTGAAAACATTACATTGAAAGATGAAAATGGAGAATTCAAAAAATACATCGAGATTGAATGTGACGAAATAAAAACAACTCTTGAAGATATTACGAATGTCCATGTCATCAAAAAAAGCGGAGGAAAGAGAAAGAATGAAGTGATAACCGTTTCCAATAACAATAGGGAAAAGGAAGTTATCGAACAGCTAAAGAAACTGAATTTGGGTACACTCACACCAGTTGCAGCAATTACGCTTATTAACGATTGGCAGAATATGTTGAAATGATATGGGACAATATAATTCACTTCCTCTATACCGTCAGACCGTGGAACTGACAGCAGAGATAGAAAGAGCAATGGGTAAGACATCACGCCAGTACCGATATACTTTCGGTGAAAGAATCACATCTTCAGCACTCCATCTACCTATGGATTTTTACCATATATATACAGAAGATATTTATGAAAAGAAAATGGCTTTTTTCGATGTATTCATGGAACACCTGACGGAGTTGAAAACATTGGTGGATGTAGCTCATCAACTCGGACTATTCCAGCATAAGGATTTCCCTGCCATATTGGAAAGACTGGATTCCGTAGAGAGACAAATTAACGGATTCAGAAACAAGACCGCTAAAGTGCCGGTTACAGAAGGGTAACTGGTAAAGAGCGAAAGGTAAATAATAAGATAATTAGTATCTTTATGTCGCTTATCTACCGGTCTGATGACCGGTTAACAGACGATTGGGAAGAAGCCTTCCCACGGGATAAAAGGATAAGGTTGGCGTCCAACAACTATTGGAGTAGTTCAGAGTACTCTTCCAACAACGGCTGGAACGTGAACTTCAACAATGGCAACGTGAACAACAACAATAAGAACAACAACAATCGGGTTCGGTTCGTGCGGGATATGGAGATACTATCAATGACAATATGGCTAAATCTATCCGGAAGTCAGATGTTGATATGGGTGAACTGTATCATGGATATTGTTCTTGCAGGAAGCGGAAACGCAACACCCTACAGGAACAGGAATTTTCATTCCATATAACGACCGCTCTACCAAAACTGAGGAATGAACTGCTAACAGAAACATACGCCCCATTACCGGCACGTACCTTTCTTATTACAAAACCCGTACTTCGTGAAATTTTCGCACCGGATTTCAAGGACCGTGTGGACCAGCATTTCGTATCTGAAAAGTTGGAACCTCTCTTTGAAAAGGAATTCATATACGACTGCTATTCCTGCCGTAAGGGGAAGGGAACCCTTTTCGGTATCAAACGATTGCAGAGGTTCATTGCCCAATGCTCCGCCAATTTCACAAAGGATTGTTATATCCTTCTTGGTGACATCAAAGGTTATTTCATGAGTATAGTCCGTGGAAATCTTTGGGAGAAACTGAAAGCGTTCGTGGAAGAAAAGTACCACAATAATGACAAGGAAAAGTTGCTATGGCAGCTTCATGTGTTCCTGTTCAATTCACCGCTGAACAATGTAGTGATTCGTGGAAACAGGAAATTATGGAGGGAGCTCCCTGACAACAAATCCGTATTCTCGTGTTGCGGAGCACCCAAACCATGCGATTATGACGGTGAATATACAGCGGATATGGATGTCAACAAGAAAGGTCTTACCATCGGTGCATTGCCTTCACAGATGCTCGGTAACTTCTACCTCTCTCCTTTCGACCATTTCTGCAAGAGCATGTTAAGATTCTATGGCAGATATGTGGATGATTTCTACATCGTTCATGAGAGCAAGGAATTTCTTCTGAACATCGTAAAGGTGTTAAAGGAATTCCTCAAATCAATGGGTCTTGTACTCCATCCCGACAAGATTAGGGTGTTGCATTACAAACAGGGAATCCCGTTCTTGGGTGCAATCATCAAGGGAAAGGCGTTATTACCAGGAAAAAGAATTCGTGGCGGGTTCCGTCGGGTATTACGGGATATTGACGAGCTTCCCGACTATATGAAGCACACCCACAAGATAGAGGATTATGTAAGCAGGATAAACTCTTATCTCGGTATGCTCAAGCACTTCAACGCAAGGAAGTATATCCGGAACATGATAGAACGGCATCCGAGAGTGAAATTCTTCTTCCATATAGAAGAAGACCTGTCCAAAGTCACTTCCATCCGAAAGATAATGGAAAAACAACATCAGTACGCTTGGAAGATAACCATGAGAAGGTATCATGAACAGTTCCGGAAAAGAAACGAATACAAGCCTTTCCTTAGCAGGAAAAGACTGTATGATTTTGTGTATTTTGAACTTTACGGAATCATGCCGTCATTGGAACATCAAAAATTAAAGGAAGAAGTGCCTTTTTTGATAACCAACCGGGCTTTCTTTGTGCGGAGAAACAAAAAAAGAAAATCAAATGGAACATCTATCTTATTTCAAACTGGTATTGACGGATTTTATGGTGCAGCACCACCCGGATAAAATTGAAGACACGGAATTCATCAATGCAAGAAGCGGACTGGCTGAAGATGAATTCGAGCGTTGTTCGCACATGGGCATGAATGTTAATGAAGCGAAGCGTGAAGCCTTAATTGTCCTTTATAAAGACTTGAAATTCTCAGCCTATGATTTGGTGAAGGAAATTGTAGAAGAAGAATTTGATATAAATGACTACGAGAAACATGAATTCATCATGCAGATGATGGAATATACCAAAGAGGAATTCAAGAAGTTTCCGGACATTGATGACGAATTTCAGGATAGTGTCAATTACATGAAACTTTATTATCTCATTACCGGTTCTATCAAACTTTATCTGGAAAAATATGGCCTACAATAAGAAAACCGCACTCATAGCTAACATACATGCTATACAGAAAGCTTTTGAACTTAAAGCGGAAAATAGGAAAGCAAATGAAGAGGAACGGGAGATCCTAAAGAAATATACCGGATTCGGTGGGCTGAAATGTGTCATAGACACCAGACCTGTGAAAGACTGGAGCAAAGAAGACCAATCCCTTTACCCTGCCGTTGTGGAGCTGAATCGTATCATTGGAGTAAACACGAAGGACGACAGAGAAAGAAAAGAATATATGGAAAGTGTAAAATCATCCGTTCTTACAGCTTTCTATACTCCTGAATATTTCATCAAGACTTTGGGAGAAATTCTATCAAAGGCAGCACCTGGAGCAATACAGACCATGATAGATCCATCATCAGGAACAGGAAGATTCCTTCATGCGTTCGATGGAACCGAAACGGCGGACAAGTTGGAAAAGACTGCTTATGAAAAAGATATACTGACAGGACTCATACTTACATCCCTTGAACCGGAAACAAAAGTTAATATAGCCGGGTTCGAGACTATACCTGCTGCAGATATGGGTAAATATGACCTCGCCATATCAAATATCCCTTTCGGAGATTTCCGGGTGTTTGATCCGATACTATCCAATTCAAAGGACAAGGTGAAGAAATCTTCTACCCTTAAAATACACAACTATTTTTTTGTTAAAGCTCTGGACGCCGTAAAGGAAGGAGGTCTGATTGTATTCATAACATCAAGAGGTTTGGCGGATGCAAAGATGAACAAACCCATAAGGGAATATCTCATGCAAAATTCCAATCTTGTTTCCGCTGTCAGACTACCTGATAATCTGTTTGAATCCGAAGCAGGTGTGGAAGTAGGAAGTGACCTGATTATTCTTCAGAAGAACAGCCGGAAAAATGGAATGTCAGAAAAGGAGAGAATGTTCACGGAAACAAGGGAATGGGACGTACGGAAATTTGAAAACGGGCAGGAAGGAATTTACGGTATGATTTCACAAAACAGATATATCAATGGTGATTATCTGTTTTCACCGGTGGACTACCCGAACTATATAGGTGACCCTTATGAAACTACAGACAGATTCGGAAAAATAACTGTTAAGTTTGACCCTTGTGATGTGATTATTGCTGATGAATTGAAAGATATTGTTGATAGGGACTTCAAGGAAAAATACAAGAAAGAATTACTGAATCGGGTTAAGGTAAGCAATGAAAGGAAAGAAGATGACACAAAGAACGTGCTTGGAGGGGAAATCCTGTCTCTTTTTGACCTTTTCGGACTGACAGCGGAAGAAAGAACACAGATTAAGGGAACAGGAAAGAGGAAAAGGAAACAGAATACTGTACCTTTACAAAGCAATACAGGAAAAAGAGAATTCAACGGCACATGGTGGAGTAACCATTATCAAACCGGCATAACCGTAAATTATGAAGGACAGGTCGGTACACTTTCCATCGAAAACGGGAAATATATGTTTAACCCACATGAAAGAATATCACTTATCGAGAGAAATATCCTTTCATCCTATATTGCCATCCGGAACAAATACTGGGAACTTTTCGATTTTGAACATGAACATCAGATAGAAAACGAGGGATTCCGTCATATGCTGAATGATGCCTATGATTCTTTTGTGGAAAGATACGGTGGTCTCAGAGAGAAACAGGCTGCTCCTGTTATCATGATGGATCCAGCGGCGGATGAAATTCTTGCACTTGAGAGATACGAAAACGGAAAGAGAATAAAGGCAGATATCTTTTCTGAACCAGTCTCATTCCGTAAAAACAAGGAAGAAGAAACCATGACCGTTGAAGAAGCGTTGGCAGCTTCGCTAAACTTCAACGGAAAAGTTGATTTGACATATATAGGACATTATTCAAAGAAAAGCGAAGAAGAAATTCTCAATGCATTAAAAGACAGGATTCTATATAATCCGGTAGAAGATGAATGGGAAATCAGAAGCAGAATGATTGCAGGGAATGTCTATGAAAAGATAAATCAGTTCAAACCTTTCCTGATGGATGAATACTGCGAAAATTATAAGGAAGACATAGAAAACTCTTTGAAAGCACTGGAAGAAGGGAAGCCTGAAAAAATCCCCTTCGAGGAACTGGACTTCAATTTTGGCGAAAGATGGATTTCATGTGACATCTATTCTGATTTTGCAACGGAAATATTCAAGGTGCCGACAAAAATAGAATATTTTACCGGACAGGACACGTTTACAGTGAAGATGAAAGAATATTCATCCGCTGCCCAATCTCTTTGGGGTGTGGAATGGAAACTGGCGGCGGAAGACATAATGCTGAATGCCATGTACAATACATTCCCGCAAATAACGAAAACAGTCTATAAGGGAAATGAAAAAACAAAGGAAGTGGATGCGGAAGCTACGCAACTGGCGGCAAGCAAGATACAGGATATGCAGGAAAGGTTCATAGAATGGCTTGATGCAAGGGATGTAAGGACAAAGGACGCTTTGGCAGATACATACAACGAAAGGTTCAACTGTTTTGTCAGGCCACATTATGACGGTTCCTGCCAGACTTTCCCCGGTCTGTCCTTTGACAAATTTGACTACAAGGAACTTTATCCGTCACAGAAAGATGCGATATGGATGATTAAACAGAACGGAGGAGGTATATGTGACCATCAGGTAGGTTCTGGGAAAACCATGATTATGTGTGTGGCCGCTTATGAAATGAAACGGATAGGAATGATACACAAACCGATGATCATTGCTCTGAAGGCCAATGTACACGAAATAGCGGATACTTTTCAAAAAGCGTACCCGAACGCAAAAATCCTTTATCCACAAAAGGATGATTTCACTCCCAAGAAAAGGGCAGCCTTGTTCAAGGATATCAAGAACAACAACTGGGACTGCATTATCCTTACCCATGAGCAGTTCAAGAAAATACCCCAGGCATTGGAAATCCAAAAGGAAATATTCCTCGAAGAAATCAATGACATAGAAGAATCTCTGGAAGTATTGGGAAAATCAGGCACTTCCATAAGCAAGAAGCTCATAAAAGGAATGGAAACAAGAAAAGAAAATCTTGCAGCCAAACTGAATATGGTTATCAATAAAATAAACGAGAATACAGATGACAACATTGATTTCAGAAGCATGGGCATTGACCATATTTTCGTCGATGAAAGCCACAAGTTCAAGAACCTCACTTTCAATACCAGACACCAGCGTGTAGCAGGTATAGGGAATACGACCGGTAGCGGAAAGGCACTGAACCTTTTCTTTGCTATCAGAGACATACAGAAACGGACGGGAAAGGATTTGGGAGCAACATTCCTTTCCGGAACAACAATAAGCAATTCCTTGACGGAACTTTATGCCCTTTTCAAATATCTACGGCCAAAAGCCTTGGATAAACAAGGTATAACATGTTTCGATGCATGGGCGGCCATCTATACACGAAAATCAACAGACTTCGAATTCTCCGTTACAAATAGCATCATACAGAAAGAACGGTTCCGTTATTTCGTCAAAGTTCCGGAACTGGCCATATTTTATAATCAAATTACGGATTACAGAACAGCCGACATGATAGGTATAGACAGACCTGAAGCTGAACATATTTTTATAAATATACCTCCCACTCCAGCACAACAGGAGTTCAACAAGACCTTGATTGAATTTGCGAAAACCGGAAAAGGGGAGTTACTCGGCAGGGGAAAACTATCCGAAACGGAAGAAAAGGCGAAGATGCTGATTGCAACGGATTATGCACGAAAGATGGCTCTTGACATGCGAATGATTGATCCTTACAAATATGCAGATGAAATAGACGGGAAAGTGGACTATTGTGTGAAAGAACTGTATAAACTATATTGTGATTTCGACCATTGCAAGGGAACACAGTTCGTATTTTCCGACTTGGGAACATATAAGGAAGGTGAATGGAACGTGTATTCCGAAATAAAGGAGCAGTTAGTGAGAGACTGCGACATCCCGGAATCAGAAATAAGGTTCATTCAGGAATGCAAGACGGAAAAACAGAAGAAGAAATTGATAGAAGACATGCAGGAAGGCAAAGTAAGAATTGCATTCGGAAGTACATCCATGCTCGGAACTGGAGTAAATGCACAGAAAAGAGCAGTTGCCGTACATCATCTTGATACTCCCTGGGTCCCGTCCGATTTGGAACAAAGGAACGGAAGGGCCATCAGAAAAGGTAACATTGTCGCAAAGGAATTTGCAGGAAACAAAGTAAAAATAATCACTTATGCAACGGAAATGTCCTTGGATGCCTACAAGTTCAATCTATTGCAGAATAAACAGCAGTTCATTACCCAACTGAAAAGTCAACAGCTTGGAAGCCGTTCCATGGATGAAGGTTCTATGGACGAAAATAGCGGAATGAACTTTGCGGAATATGTGGCCATATTATCCGGTAATACTGACCTCCTTGAAAAAGCGAAGCTTGACAAGAAAATCAAGCAGTTGGAAAAGGAACGGATGCTCTTTCAGAAAGACATTCTCTATACAGAAAGAAAATGCCAGTATCTTAAGGAAAAGAATGAATCACTGACAAAAGCATCAAATGACATGCACAAAGATTATAACTCCTTCCTTGCTTCAGAAAAGAACGGATTCAAGGATAGGGAAGGAAACAGTCTCTACGGAAAGGAAGTGGGAAAATATTTGAATGAACTCAAACATACAGGCAGTAACATTAACAATATCATAGTAGGTTCCTATAATGGACATGATGTATATATGAAAAAGGATGACTTCGGATATTACGGATTCGGCATAATAGGAAAGGAAAGCGGTAGGATGTACAGTACAAACAGTGGAAAAATTCCGTTAAGCCATGCGGATACCATTGGTTGGCTGGAGGACATAGGAAATTCCCTGGGGAAAAGGGCGGAATATATGGAAGATGAAATTGCCAAAAACAAGAAGAATATCCTGGAAATGACTGAAGGACTGCAAGGAAAGGTATGGGGAAAGGAAAAACTGCTTGCAGAAATGAAACGGGAAGCAAAGGAATTGGAACAAAAAATAAAGAATGCCCTGAAAGAAATAGATAAGGAACAGGAAAAGAAAAATGTAACCATAGAAGATATACATATAAAGACAAATAAAGGATTCAAAGAAGGATCGGATACATTCATCTCTGCCATTGTCAATGGGGAATATCTTTCCCTACCGTTGGAGGAAAAGGACCGGAAACGTCTTGACAGCGGAGAAAGAATTGAAGAACTGGCTTATGAAATGTTTGTTTCAAGAAATCCTGAATATTTAGAGTCAGATGCCACTGTTGATGAAATGGAACTGTATTATTCCCAATTCTTGGGAAAGACCATAGATATACCGGAAATAACAACAGGGAAGGTGGTAGCCGTTAAAAAGGATGAGAACAATATACATTTGTTCATTGAAGGAAAGGATAATCCTGTTTCCGTAGGATATGCGGAAAGATATGTATCAGTCATTCAAGAAGAAATTAAAAGCCAAAAAGGATTATGTCGATAAATTATTTATTCGGTTTTTTTCCAAAAGTGAATTTTTTGATAACAACACGGATTTCCTTTGCAAAAACAAATAAAAAAAAGAGTATGATAAAGTCTGAAATTATAAAAAATGTCTCGGAAAAAACCGGGTTATCACAGAAAGTGATTGGACAGGCCATGGAAGCCATATTATGTGAGATCAGCAATGCCATCAACAATAAGGAAAATGTAGTGTTGAAGGACTTCGGTACTTTTACAATCATTGAAACGAAAGAAAAGATGGGGTATGACATGCACCGGAAAGAAAAGATAACCATTCCTGCAGGGGAAAAAGTCAAATTCAAGGCTCATGCCAAATTCAGGGTATATTCAATGAAAGGATAACTTAATACACATGACATGGGAAATAAGGATGATTCAAGAATACCAGTAAGAATAAACAGATATACAGTCGTTTTCGTCAAGAAGGAAAAGTATTCCCTTGCCTACGAAATGAAACTGAAGAAAAAATACGAAAACTGTACCGGAAGAAGCTCAATCAAAGATATGGGATATTAAATACCTACCCTCCGTATCTTTTTGGCAGGGATGTATTCGAAAGGGTACATCCCTTATTTTCAAATATATAATTATATATATTTTTATATTTATAATTAAATATCTATTTATTTATCTATTTTTATTTATATTATTATTTGGTAGTATCGTTTATTATTCATACCTTTGTTGCGGGATATGAAGGCTATCCTGTTATAATAGTAACCCGGCTGAGCCTTACAGCCAAAACTAAAAAACTTTATTATGGCTATCAAAGGTTGTTTAATCAAGAATTTCATCCAAGACGGACGGACATTCTTCAATGTGAAGAAAACCGTTTTTGAGAAGAAAGAGAACGCAGAACTTTATGCGTTTTATCTGAGAACCGTTCTCCTTAATGGAGGAATGGTTGTATATGTAAAGGATTTCAATGATTTCTGGGAACTGTACAAGGAAATGGAACCTCAAAAGAACCTTCCTGTATGGAAACAATGGTTCCATACAGGTTGGAACAAAAATGAAGGCAAATATATCCATGTCAATGCCGGGATGTTCGCGGTTGACAATATCGGAAATTTTGCAGCATAAGCTTTATCAGGTTTAATATTAAAACTTACATTTATGAAAAAGTTATATTCCAACGTACTTGTATGCATTCCATTGATGATGTCTTCCTGTGTCTTTGATGAAACTTTGGATCAGATAATTCCATCCCATGAGATTATTGAACTCAATCAAGGCAATGTACAATCGAGAACATCAAATGTGGTCATTCTTGATTCATCAGGTAATGACTTCTATGAATATATAGATTTGGAACACAATGAAGACAATCCTTTAGCCGATTATACTACTGATAAAAAAAACTATACTGCCTATGTATATGATGGTAGTGGTGGAACTTTTTTTCTTGATGGAAACAGACCATCAATCAGATACTCACAGAATAAGGACGATATCTATACCGATAGATTCAATTATGCAGTAATCGAAAGCAACAAGACAGATTGTTCTTCCATAACATTCCATGATGCTTTTGCCAATCTTACTTTTACCGTCAGAAACAGAATGGAAAATCTGTTTCTTGAAATAAGGGAAATCAATATATTCAACATTGCAAAGAAAGGCAAGTTCTTGTTCCCGTTCAATGGCATCGACGCCGAGTGGAAATATACCGGACAAGGAGATTTTATATCCGTCAATACGGATACAATCGGGGTACATCCGCAAGATTCCATAAAAATTAGTCTTGATAATCCCGTTCCGATCATACCCCAGTCACTAATTTCTTGGAATCCGGAATCAATACCACATAAAGGGAACGGAAGCTATATCCTGTTAGGATGCAGGATATTCAATATTTGTGATGCATCAAAAGGCTATCAAGAAAATTATGATGTCCCAATATGGTGTGGCAATGACAGCGGTTTCGCTTATGTTGCCATACCCTTCCAGGACAAATGGCTTATGGATTGCACTCATGAGATAAATATAACTCTTGAACATGGATGTGACTGGTATAATATAAACGGTTTGATACCGACAAGAATTCTACAACCCATAATTTTTGATGCAACAGTCGAAGACTGGAAAGATAATTGAATGTCTAACAGATAAATAAGGAATACACATGAAAAGAATCTATTTGAAAACAGCCATACTTTCATTGACAACATTTATATACAGTTGTTCTGAAAATGACATGAACAGTAATGAAATGAGAGTGAAAACCGTCAACTTTACGACAACGGTAGATACCCGAAACGCTTTGTCGTCGGATCCGGACGGTATGAACCTCTTCTTTGCCATATACGATTCCGACACCGGTAAGAAAATCGAAACAGGTTTTGACAGCAGAAGCTACAATTACGGTATCGTTCCCATAGAAGGGAAAAATCCGGGACAGATAAATATTGAGATTGGTAATGACAACAAATATGACATTATCTTTTGGTTACAGGGAAAGGATGAAACCGGATATGATATTACGGATCTGAAGAATATAAAGGTGGACTATTCAAATGCCAACCGGAAAGAGGCATATTACGGTGTACTGAAAAATTATTCTGCTGAAGATAATGATACAAAAGACATTCTTTTAAGAAGTCCATTTTCAGTAATAAATCTGTTTACTGAAAAAAAAGATGCGGAAGATGCAAGAAAAGCCGGAGTGGATATTTCCAAATGCACATGCAGCTTCATGATGGATGCTGTGGCTGATACATATCACCCGTTATCCGGAGAGGTTTCCTGCATGAATAGAAATATGGTAGAAATATCCTCCATTTGCAGACAAGATCATAATTTTTTCAAGGACCGGAAAGGATATACCCTACTCGGAAGTGCGTCTTTTCTCGTGCAGGACAAGGAACTTGTAAACACAATGGCTGTCCTGTATAACGAAGTTATATCCCCAATAGAAATTTTATTGAACAATGTTCCGGTCAGAAGGTCGTTCGCTACCGATATCACGGGAACTTTCCTCACGACACAAGTTACATTCAATGTTTCCATTGAACCCAACTTCACCGGAGAATACGATATGGAATAAGTTTCACATTCCTAATATGAAAAGGCATTATGAATAATATAAGACTGCTATATATAGACTTGTTTTGTGGTGCTGGTGGCACTTCAACCGGTGTTGAACACGCCCTTTATGAAGGTGATAAATGTGCAAAAGTTATCGCTTGTGTAAACCATGACGCCAAAGCCATTGCCAGCCACAAGGCTAACCATCCCGAAACACTGCACTTCACGGAAGACATTCGGACATTGGAACTGTCTCCGCTTGTCTTACATCTTGAAAAATGCAGAAATGAATATCCGGATGCATTGGTTGTTCTTTGGGCTTCCCTTGAATGCACAAATTTCAGCAAGGCGAAAGGAGGGCTTCCAAGGGATGCGGATAGCCGTACATTAGCTGAACATCTATTCCGTTATATAGAAGCGATTGAACCGGATTATATCCAGATTGAGAACGTGAAGGAGTTCATGGCGTGGGGAGATGTGGACTGTAACGGGAAACCTATATCTATGGACAAGGGGAAATGTTACCTCCGGTGGGTAAATAAAGTGAAAGGATATGGATATGACTTTGACTTCCGTATATTGAATGCAGCGGATTACGGGGCGTACACTTCACGAAAAAGATATTTCGGAGTATTCGCAAGGAAGGGCTGTCCGATAGCATTCCCGGAAGCCACACATAGTAAGTACGGACACAATGATATATTCGGTAAGACGAAGAAATGGAAACCGGTCAGCGAATGCCTTAACTTTGAAGATGAAGGAACAAGTATCTTCAAACGAAAAAAGCAGCTTGCAGAATCCACGCTGGAAAGGATATATGCCGGACTTATCAAGTTCATAGCAGACGGGAAGGAATCTTTCATAGTCAAATACAATTCCGTTAATTCAAGGACGGGGAAACATATACCTCCGTCCATTGAAGAACCATGTCCAACAATCGCTACACAGAACCGGCTTGGGGTTGCAAAGGTATCATTCCTTTCAAAACAGTTCAGTGGTGACCCGATGAGCAAGAATGTATCTGTTGATACACCGGCTGGAACAATAACATGCAAGGACCATCATGCATTTGTCGGCCTACGCTTCCTTTGTTCCTATAATTATAAGGATGGTGGAAAAGACATAAACCTGCCCAGTCCAACTTTGTTGACTAAAGACAGATATTCCTTAGTTTCCTGCCGTTTCATAGCCAATGAATATTCCGGAGGTGGACAGCTGTCTGACGTTGAAACTCCCTGTCCTGCCATTCTTACAACTCCCAAACAAAAAGTGGTTACAGTAAAGAGATTCCTGATGAATCCTCAATATAACTCAGCAGGGGGATCCATGGACAGCCCTTGTTTCACTCTTATTGCCAGAATGGATAAAATGCCTCCATATCTCATTGAAACAAAGACGGAAGGTAACGAACTGCCGGATTTCATCATTCCGACTGAAGAAGGTTATATGTATTGTATTTATGAATCAGACAGCCCCATGATGAAAAATATCAAGGAATTTATGGCTATATATTCCATCGTTGATATTTCAATGAGAATGCTAAGTGTTCCGGAACTGAAGAAGATAATGGGATTTCCCGAAGGCTATATTCTTGTCGGAACACAGGCCGACCAAAAGAAATTCATAGGAAATGCCGTAGAGGTTACAATGGCAAAATCCCTTTGTGAAGCCCTGGCTAAAATTCTTATCGAAAGAAGAAAGAAGGAGGCGGCGTAATGGAAGAAATAAGACTAAGGGGAAGAAATATCGAAACCGGGGAATGGAACTATTGGCATATAACTGGAACCACCCCGGTAACAGTAGACATGAAAGATATCGACCTCAATACAGTAGGTAGATATATAGGGAAAAAAGATGCCAGTCAGAACTGTATTTATGAAGGGGACATTATAGAAAATATCCATGGTAATTGTCATGTTGTCGGATGGAACAAGGAAAGACTGTCCTTTGAATGTGGTTCAATCACTGTATGGGAAGAATGTCATATAATCGGGAATATTCACGAAGCAGACAATAGCCGTCACAAGATAAGAAAAATTCTCGAAAAAGAACTTCCTGAAGATGTGTTATCCACAAGAACCTACAATTCTTTGAAAGCTCTTGGTGTACAAAGATTGGCGGATATTGTCAAATACAGGAAAAGGGAAATGGAAAAGGCAAGGAATATAGGAGATAAATCAATAGTGGAAATAGAAACTTTGCTCAAAAAAATGGATTTGTCCTTCGGAATGGATATAGCCATCTACGGATTCGGAACAAATTCCATATCTTTGTAGTATATTATAAAATAGGAATTATGGTACATGCAGTATGCTTCAACAAGAAATGTTTTGACATCGATGTCTTTGAAAGAATCCTTGCCAAAACAGGCGGACAAGATGCCGGTTATTTAGTGAATACCTTACAGAACTGTATAGAGTCATTCCCTGACGGGAAAATATACAGAAGCTTCCAAAACAGGAATGATTGGATTATGGACAAGGGTATAATAGATTGTGGAGATGATATTGAAAAATTCATCTATGTCAACCAATATGGGAAAAAAGGAACAGATGATGATATGGATGAATATGATAATCTTGTACAACAGCTACAGGACGGAGAAATAAGTACCGTCGAATTTATAGAAAGACAGGAGGAACTCTCTGAAGAATGGAAGGAATGGCTTGAAGACAATTCATTCATTAAAAATGAGGAAACAGCAACAGCATTCTTGAATTTTAGGGATAATATGGCCATGCACTGCCAAAACCACAACTTATAACAATAGGGAAAGGAACTTTCTAATGGAAAAGGAACGGTTTATTGACGGAATATGGTTTACAGTACAACATCTTGTATTGGTGCAGGACAGACCGGCGATGGCAGCCGATCTGATACATGAAGCCGGATTGGATAAAAGTCAGTGTCTTAAGGCACAACATCGTAGCGGACATGAAACCGAAAAAATGCTTTTGTTCTTAAAAAAGGAAATGAAATTCAAAGGTATAAGGAGGAAAGATAGAAAGTCAAGAAACAATTCGATAATAGTCATATCACCACCAATGTTCCTTGAATACAACAATAAGGAACAAATAACCATTATGAACCATCAGTGCAGTTCATGTCATGGGGCCGGTTGTGAGATATGTAAAGGGACAGGTAAACTCGATGCGGTAATTACGATTGAATGGGAAGCACATAAATAGTCCTTTCCCTATTGTAAAAATAATGTTTTTCATGGTGTTAAGGAAGTCCTGTGATGTGAATCACAGGACTTTTTTTTGCACCTTTCTTCCAAAAGTGAATTTTTTGATAACAACACAAACGAAATTTGCAAATGAGCATTTCCTTTGTCATTTATCAGCAGCGGCAAAGGATTATTTATAAACTTAAAAACTATAATAGCCCTTTTGATGGGATATCAAGAGGGCTTTTCAGTATTAAATATTATCTATTATGGCAAAGAATTGGTTCGAATGTAAGATTCGATATGAAAAGACAATGGAAAACGGAGTGGAAAAAAAAGTGACGGAACCGTATCTTGTCGACGCTTTCAGCTTTACGGAAGCGGAAGGAAGAATCATCGAAGAAATAACACCTTTCATCAAAGGGGAATTCAATGTGACCGATATAAAAAGAGCCAATTATTCGGAGGTCATCCAATCGGCAGACACTAATGCGGACAGGTGGTTCAAATTCAAACTACAGTTCATTGTTCTTGATGAAAAGAGCGGTAAGGAAAAGAAAACTCCATGTATGGTTCTTGTACAGGCAGTGGACTTCAAGGATTCAGTAAAGAAACTGGAAGATAACATGAAAGGAAGCATGGCAGACTATATCATAGCATCATGCAATGAAACTGCCTTAATGGACGTATATTTCTACAAGCAATAATGACTATGATAACTATAATAGCAGAAAAACCTTCCGTAGCAGCAGGAATAGCCGCTGTAGTAGGTGCAAGGAAAAGGGAAGACGGATTCATTTCCGGAAACGGGTATTGTATAACTTGGGCATTCGGTCATCTGATAGAACTGGCTCCACCGGACGTATATGGGTACGGAGGTAAATGGGAAAAAGAAAAACTACCCATCTTGCCGGACAAGTTCAGAACAAGAACGATTGAAAGCAGAGACAAGAAAACTGAATCACTCTATAAAAAGCAGTTGAAAACCATCACGTCTCTTTTTAGAAAATCTGATACGATAATCGTTGCGACTGATGCCGGAAGAGAAGGGGAACTAATATTCAGATATATATTTGAATATGTTCAGGAACAAGCGAAAATACAAGCCACTGTAAAAAGATTGTGGATTTCTTCGCTAACAGACAAGTCCATCCGGGAAGGTATGGAAAATCTCAGACCAATATCGGAATACGACAATCTCTTCGCAGCAGGTAAAGCACGATCCGAAGCGGACTGGCTTATCGGAATGAACGGGACAAGGGCAACCACCATCAATGTGAATGACGGTAGTGTATGGTCAGTGGGCAGGGTACAGACCCCTACCCTTTCCATGATATGCAGAAGGTTCATTGAAAACAGAAATTTCGTTCCTGAACCGTTCCATACTTTGAAGCTGACAAGCAGCAAGACTGGAATACGATTCTGTGCATTCAACCAGACCAAATTCAAACTGAAGGAAGATGCACTGGAGATGCTAAAAACAATAGGAGAAGCGGCATATATCAAAGTTTGCAAAGTGGAGAAGAAACCGGGCTATTCTATACCACCGCTATTGTATGACTTGACAGCACTTCAGAAAGAGGCGAACAGCAAATACGGATTCTCCGCTGAAATGACGCTGAAACTCTGTCAATCTCTCTATGAAAAGAAATTGGTAACATATCCCCGTACAGGTTCAAGATACATTCCTGATGATGTATATGATACCTTGCCGGAACTTATAAGGAATGCAGAACTGTATCCTAAATTTTCGGTATATGCAAAGTCCATGAATGGAAAATCTCTTGGAAAAATATCCGTAAATGCATCCAAAGTGACCGACCATCACGCTCTGTTACCAACGGAAAACATACCAAAAGAAGGTGAAATGACGGAAGGAGAAAGGAAATTATACGAAATGATTCTCGGAAGAATGCTTGAAACGGTATCACCGAAAGAAGAAAAGGACATTACAACCGTCCATATCATCGCTGATGGAATGGATAACTTCGTTTTTATAGCCAAAGGTAGTGTTATAAAGGTTCCCGGATGGAAAGCTGTATTCAATGAGAAAAACAATGTTCCTGAAGACGAGAATACACAATTACCCTCATTGAAGACGGATGAAATCATTCCACTGGAGAAACTGGAAGTCTTGGATAAGAAGACAAAAGCACCGGCTTTGCTTACAGAAAGCTCCCTCCTTGCATTGATGGAAACGGCAGGGAAAGAACTGGAGAACGAAGAAGAACGGGAAGCATTGAAAAATATAGGAATAGGTACACCAGCTACAAGAGCGGAAACAATCGAAAAACTTCTCCGCACAAAATATGTTGTCCGGGAAAAGAAAACTCTTTTGCCAACAGAAAAAGGACTGGCCCTTTATGAAAAAGTAAAGGATATGCAGATTGCCAATGTAGAACTGACCGGAAAGTGGGAAAACGCATTGGGTAAGATTGAATCCGGCAAAATCGGTGTAGAAAGATTCAATGAAGAAATTAGGAACTACACCAGAAAATGTACGGAAGAACTGCTGGCCATCCGCATCACATCCACCATGGTAAAACAAGAAAAGGGAAAAGACTTACTGCTTGAGTGCCCTAAATGTGGAGGAAAAATTATTGTCACAGATAAGGTGTGCAGATGTGAGGACAAAGAAAATTGTGGATTCTTCTTCTGGAGAACAGTATGTCAGAGAAAACTGACCGAAAAGGATCTAAAGGAAATCCTTGAAAATGGAGAGACCAAAGGAAAAGTAAAACTGAAGAATAAGGATGGAAATTTCTTTGAAGCAAAACTGATATTGGGTAAGGATGGGAAATTTACATTCAAATGGAATTAACAATAGGGAAAAAATATATATGGAGAATAAATTTATAATAAAAGATGACTCACTGATTGAATTCTATCAGTCACTTGGAATGTCCGGCTTTTGGAAAATGAGTCATATATCATTCTTGAAGGCAGTAATACATTATTTATCATTTATGAATATCAGTATAAATGAAAAAGAAATAGCCAAGATAGTTTGCGACGATATAAAGAATACCATACCTAAACTCATGAAATATGAATATACCAGGGATTTATTAAAATTACATTTTATGCCTGCTATCAGAACTAATAATTGGGTAGAGATTCAAGCACAAGTTGATGAACTACAAATTAAAATGTGGAGGACATTTAAATGAAAATAGTTATACCCTTTATTATATTGGTACTGAATTTTGGAACAGCTTACTCACAGAACCAGAAAAGAGACAGCATTCCAGGAACGGTGGAAAGAATGTACAAGTCAATACTTCCCCTCCTCGATCGTGTGGAATTTTCCGGTAACAGCTCTACCAGCCAGGAAATAAGCAGAAGGTGGAACAATGTTATTGAACATCTGAAGAACAATCAGGAAACCATAGCGGAAGATGTGAAAGAAATGCTTGTAACTCCTTCAGGAATTCCCGTTGACATGGAAATCATAAAAAGATTCATAATGATAACGGAGGAAGATTCAATCAGGAAAGTTCGGTTCAATCCTGACTTCTTCTTGGATGAAATGAAAGCTGCAGCAGAGAAAGTCAAAGAGGCAACCCGAAAAATGGCAGAGAAGAAATGAAAATGTTACAATTTGTATTCAAAAAACAAGTGTATTCAAATAAATCTATAAACATATAATAAATACACTTCCCTGTTGTTGTATTTTTAATCTTTGACTTTTATAGGTACAAAAGGTAAGGGAGGAGAACGTTCCTCCCCCACTCTATTCTATAATACATAATTCTCCAACTCATATTTCGCATCGACCGGGAATCATTTCAACAATAGGGAAAGAAATTATCAATTATAACATTGGAATAATCATACATTTCCATATTCCTATTAAGGTTCCTATGGCGAGAGACCATGAAACAATCCTGTCTATAAAAGAACCAGGTACAACCTGTGAGTTTCCGTTACTGTTATTCGCGGAACACTCGAAATTAACTTCCAATAAATCCAAACATTTCAATGAGAGTTTAATCATTACAAATATTGTTTTTTAAATTATTTTTAAAGACACTATCAATGTCTATATAAAATATAGATAAATGGAAAGTTATTTTCAAGAGAATAGGGAATATTTTTTATTTTGGTTGTATTTTTTTCTATTATTATTTCGTCAATCAAATTATTTTCCCTATATTTGAAAGCCCGTAATTTTTGCGGGATTTGGCTGTAGATAAATGGGCTCAAATAGCGGTGGAGTTATATTATAACTCTTATTATTTTTATATATAAAAAAAGGAACACTGGCAGGTGTTCCTTTTTAAATCTGCAAACTTTGGAATTCCATAAAAATAGCGGCGGAATATATTATACCCAAAGTTATTGTCAATCCTTCTTTTCATTCTTCTTCAGCATAATCCATATCTGTATTATGCCAATCATAACCATGAGAACATCCATAATATTATATGTTTTAAGAACTAAAATTTTAGGTACAAAAAAAGAGACTGTCATTCGAATAGCCGAATGGTATAGTCCCTTCCTATACTAAAATCCCCACATCAATAAGGACATTTAGGCTACGTTTTTAATATGTTTTTATAATCTATTATTCATTTCTGTTTCTTATATTTTCTTTTTATTACTATCTTCTACAAAATTAAATATAATAAATGACAAAAACAAATATTATTAGCATATTTTTATCATAAATATTAAATAATCAAATAACTATCTGACTTACAATTTGATACAAGAATGTATAGAAATAGAAGGAATAATAACATCTGAATAAACAAAAAAGAGTATCTTTGCAGTAAATAAAAAACCCACTCCTTGATGGAATGGGTATATCCTGAACTTGGTTTCATGTCTTGATAACAGAGGAGGAACCAAGCATTACGGTACAAAGGTAGGAATATTTTTTGGAAAAACAATGAATTACAGAAAATTTATAAGATTTTATTCTTATCAAAGAATAAACAAATATTTCCGGGCTGTAGGAAAAAACAAACAAAGAGCTATGGAATTATATCAGGCCAATTTAGAATTGGCACAGGCTTTTCATCCTCTCCTCGGTTCATTTGAAGTTATTTTGAGAAATCAACTTCACTATGCTTTAGCAGCTCACTTTAATGATAAGGAATGGATTATCAATCAAAAGAACGGGTTCATGCAAGACCGTAGGCTTGGAAGCAAATATTGGATGAAAGGAGAAGTAACAAAGGCGGAAAAGAAACTTACAGACAATGGTATAGCAATCACTCATGGAAGAATAATTGCAGAACAGAATCTTGGATTCTGGAATAGCATGTTTGAGAAGAAACCATATGCCGTCTTATCCGGTATTCCTTTATCCATATTTAAGAATAAACCTGCAAACATTGATCGTACCGATATCAACAAAAGGATAATTGAGATTAGAGAATTCAGAAATAGAATAAATCATAATGAACCCATCTGCTTTGTCAATGGTAGAAAGAATTTATCTTATGCTTCAGGAATGCACGATAAAATAATGGAATTGTTAAACTGGATAGATGAAGACCTTCCTGATTCTTTATCTACAATAGACAAAGTGGTGGATACAATAGCAAAGTATCTCTGAAAATGAATGTAGTCCTATATTCCCGTGTCAGTTCCCAAGGGAACAGGCAATCTACACAACGGCAGGTGGCAGAACTTGAACGATTCGCCATCAGCCGGGGATATGCCATTATCGGCAGCTTTGAAGAACACATATCCGGGAAAAAGAGAAATTCAGAAAGGGAGGTTCTTCAGAACTGTATAACCTTCTGCATCGAGCAACAGGCAGACATGTTACTGGTAACGGAAATATCAAGATTGGGAAGAACTACACTTGAAGTTCTGAAGACAATCGAAGAACTGCATAAAAACAGAATCAATGTCTATATCCAAAATATCAATGTGGAAACGCTACTTCCTGATGGAAGGATAAATCCCATTACTTCGATCATCACGACCATACTCGCTGAATTGTCCAATATCGAATGGCAAGGTATTGTTGACCGGCTACAAAGCGGAAGAAAACTCTATATAGAAAAAGGCGGGAAATTAGGGAGAAAAACGGGAAGCAGAAAGTCGAAGGAAAAGAAACTGGAAGAATACAGGGAAGCCATTACCCTACTCAATAGAGGATATTCCATTAGAAATGTGGCCAAACTGGTAAACAAATCCGTTTCCACCATCCAACGGATAAAGAAGGAATTGGTGGATAAGAACAACAGAAAAAATGACTGATTTCAACCATATAAAAACAATACTCCTGAAGGAGTATGAAACAACAGGGAAAAGGAATGAGAAAGAATTGAAGGCATTCCTTGAGGGCATGACGTGTCTTCAGGATTATATAGAATCAAACCAGGAAGAGACAAGACTCAATGAATATGTCACACAGGAACAAAGAATAAGCTGCTTACAAAGACAACTGGAAACGGCAGACAAGGAACTGGCCCGAATGGATAAGCTGAAAGAAGAGAATACCAAGTTAAAGAATACCGTCGCTACCGTCAGTAACCTCTCAAAAAGTGAATTCAAGGAATTCAAAAGAGACGAAAGAATCAAATTCTTGGTCGAAGAATTAGAAAAGGAAAAAGAGAAAAACAAGCAACTTACTATCGAAAACTACCAATTAAGAGGAAATATTTAGATTTAAATTTAGATAAATAAATATATATCAGAATATTTATTTATTATTATTTGATACTATCATTTATTATTTATATATTTGCAGTGGGATATGAAGGCTATCCTGTTGTAATAGTAACCCGGCTGAGCCTTACAGCCAAAATATAAAGAATAACATGAAAAGTATCATTCAAATGTTTGCAGTAGCATTACTGTTCACTTCCCTAATGTTCATCTATTTATTGGACAAATCATTGTATTGTATGATTGTTTTGTTTGCCGCTCCGTTCCTATTAGGAAAGGTATTGTCCATTGTATATAAGCGGGAACTGTTGCTATGCAAAGACTTCATCAAGTCCATTGTTAAAGAATCAATGAAGACCATCATCGTAAAAGTGAAAGAACTTCCGGCTGTTTTCGATACTCCAATCAAAGCTTGAGATACATGCTGCATCAACAACTTGTTACATTGGACAATTATCATATCAATACTTGGGTATTCAACAGGAAAGATTTCTCAACCCATGTATTTGTGGCCAATAGACCCGACGAAACGATTGACAGTACTAACCATACCCTATTCCCATTGCGTGGAAAAGATGCTTATGAATGTCTTATCTCAGAAGGGAGGATGATGACAAGACAAGAAATAATAAGAAGTTTTTTTTCGAAACAACTATAAACTGAATTACGTTATATGCAAAAAGGAACACCTATAAAAGTGTTCCTTTTTTAATTATTTCTTCTCATTAAACGTTCGATTTGTGAAACAATTATTCAAGTAAATTTTTATTCTCTTGAATAGCCTCTTTAATCATATCGTTATGGTTTGCAATAAATTCACTTAATGCTGCTGAAACAAGCTCTGTAAGCTTACATTTATTAGCCTTTTTAGCTGAACAATAAGCTTTTAACACTTGTTTCACTTCTTCATCCACATACAAAGATTCTTTTTCAATTCTCTTTTGCTTGTAGAATTTGATTCTTTCTTCAATACTCATTCCTTTCTCAAATATTGAATTCCCTTTTTTAAGAGAATTTTTTTTCTCTTCTTTTGTAGAAGAACTCAATTTTGGTTCCAAGATAGGAGTATCATCATCATCTGATATCAAAGATCTTATGCCGCCTGGCAACTTTGCAGAAACAGCACCTTTTTTATTTTTTTCATTTGACATGGCAAAATTATGGCTTTAATTTGTTACAGAGAAATAAAATGATAATAAAATTATTAAAATTATTCTAAAATATGTTTATCGAGTTGAGAAAAGCATGCAGAACTTATGTATTCCTGCTTTTGAGTATTCATATATGTATTTAATCTCTTAACATCGGCACGCTGATGAATTTTAGGCAAAACTTCTCCACCACCATTCTTTCTGAATATATCATCAACCTGCATTCGCTGTTCAAGTTCTTTTGTTGTACCTTCTCTCGGATCGATATTATTAGGAACATAAAGAATCTTAGGATTCATCACTTCTGGAAACATCTTCTTCAATTTCTTCAAAACTTTAATAAATGTTGTTGTACTTTGAAGAACTTTTGTTTCATACATATATGGGCAAATAATAAAATCCGCATAAATCAACAAAGGAGCAATATAATTATCAGTTATATTACCAGGAACATCAATAATGACAATATCATCTTTATAGACCTCTTTGGCTTCTACCATCATTGCTTCAGAATTTTGAAGAGTATCTAATTGTATGTAATGAACGTCATATTTCATATTTTCCTTTCCCCAAGTCAATTCATCATCCTTCCTTTGTTCATAAATACTCTTCTGGACATCAGTTTCCCAAACAGTCACCCTTTTATTTTTGACACCAGAAAGATGATTGGCATACATTATAGCAAGAGTAGATTTTCCTACCCCTCCTTTTTGATTAGCAAATACAATGACAGGCATAATTCTATTATTTAGTTTACATAATCATGAGAATTTATCTGGATAACTCCTTCTGAAAAAGTTTCTTCCTTTTCACCCAACATTTTATTGTCAAGATACAATTTCATATTTATAGTTATCTTTTTATCCTCATATCCATCTTTTGCATAGACACCAACTGTTGCCATCAGCAACATTCCATTTTTGTCTGTTTGATAAGAATAGGTATTTCTACAAGCTTCAGCATCGGTTAACTGATAAGCCATTCCTAAATCCTTAGAAGTACCACTTTCAAAAATTCCCGTTTTTGCAGCATCCCCCCCATTCACAGAAGAAGAAAAAACAAATTTATCCAATTCACCTGTTTGAGTTACCACAACTTTAAAGATTCCCTTGTTTTTGGAAACTTGTTCTGTGGGGTCATCATCAGAACTGGAACAAGACACAACACCAAAACTTAAAATGGCAGCCATTACTACCCAAATTAATTTTTTCATAAATCTACATTTAATAAGTGAAACAATTATTATTTTTTGCAAATGTAAGGATAATAAATAATACTACCAAATAATAATGAAAATAAATTTCTATAAACATATCAATATATAAATCTAAAACTATATATTTATAAACATTTATAATTATCTCCTCCGTCGTTTTTTAGGATTATCACCACCACCCATTGATGTATTAACATATATCATATCACTCAATGAATCTATTACACCTATGAGTTCTTCATTATTATTGGTAGCAAATTCATCGTTATCGTAGAATCTTACAGGCACATCTAAAGTCATCGATTCTTCTAACAAAGAATAATTAAGACCTATTCTTTCATTGCTGTAAACAACATCCCTATCATCGTCGATAAAAATAAATTCCTGCCCGATTTTTCTGACACTAATACCTAAAGAGTTCAATTCATCTCTTAGATTTCCATTTAGTTTTAATATTTCCTCAATCAATTCTTTATAATAAGAGTTATCATTAACAGAAGATTTACAACCAATTCTTTTTAAATCTTCTATTTTGATAACAAATCTTTTACTCAAATATTCATATTCACCATTTGTTTGAGGATTATATACATTACTAACATAACGCAGTTTATTATTATAAGCTATAAATTCATTGAAAGCTCTTGGCATTACCAGTTTAGTTTCCTTAGTATATTTATTGATAATCTTCCCATCATAATATTTCATTCTATATTTGCCTAACATATGATTTAGTTCCTTTGAATTTGCATATCTGTTTCTGTAAAAATAATCTTTAAGCAACACTTCTATTTCCACATCGATTTCCTTATTGCGTTCAAGATTGGAAAGCAATAATTTTAAAGAACAGATTTCACTTCCTTTATAGACTCGCTTATTAGCGTCATCAACGATACAATAACCATAAGGACTGTCTTTCTTACCCATATATATGAAATTAAGTCCAAATTTCATTTTCATAAATTCAGAAAATTCATCTTTGGGAAGAATTGTTGAGTATTTCTTTATCAAAGCATATAATTTACTCTTTTCCTGTTTCGTAAGTTCATGTCTGTATTTGTTCATGCAGAAATTTATTAACTCTTTATCAATTTCTACATTTTCTCCGCCAGATAATATTTTAAGACTCTTACCACTATCAAATACACGGAATCCTCTACTTTCAAGAATAAGACAAAATTGTTTTTCTGATGTATACGAATATTTTAAAGCTTTAGCTATTTCCTTCCTAAGCAAATCATATCTATCCAAACCAATAATGCTATCCAGTATTCTCACTGATCTTTCTTTTTCATAACTATCATTGATTTTTCTTCCCTGTCCATCTATTCTTGAAGTTATGATGTGAATATGGTTATTCTTTGTGTTAGAATGAAAATAAATCATATAAGGATTAGAACCATACCCCATTTTTTCTAACCACTTTATCCCAATTTCTTTAAGTTCTTCAGGATTATAAGATTTGTCTTTACATGATATTGTAACATGTAACTGTGGTGATTTTATCCTACTATTTCTGCTACTCCAATCCTTTAAGTAATTTTTATAATCTGACGGTTTAGTAAATAGAACATCTGCAGTTGAACCAAAATTATTGGAACATAGCAACTGTCCTTCACCATTCTTAACCCGCTCTTCATTATAACCCACGGCAGAAAAAGAACTTGAACCCTTCAGAATTCGAACAATCATTTTATACTTATATAATTATTTCTATATACATTTAAAAATATATATAATTATATATTTCTATAATTATAAAACTATATATCCATAAATATCTATACTTATATAATCATAAATATATAAAATTATTTTTTAGCAAACCTAACAAGCCATTTTTGAAATTCAACTATCTTACCGGAAATATTATTCCACTCCTTCATCAACTTATTGTTTTCCTCGACAACGGAATTGTTTAAAATACCATTAGCTTTACATTGGTTACAATAATGAGCCAACTGATTGATATTGGAAGCCAAATGAGAGATGTCATTTTTCCATTTTTGATATTCTGAAGCCCAAGATTCTATAACCTCTAATTTTCGTATTCCATTCTTATCATCAAAATGAAGAGCTGCATCCAATATATATCCTGATAGAGTGGGATAATTAACAGCCTTCGATTTTATAAGCTTTTCCTGTTCTTCCGTAAGTCTTATATGTAACTGCCTGGTTTTGTTCTTTTTCTCCGTCATATAACATTAGAAAATTATTGAGTTGCGAAATAATTTGTCCCGGTTTATCCGGCAAGATAAGGTTTTTGTGTACACAAAAACACATCTTGCTATTTATTTCCGCAAGCAAATATACTTCTTTTCCTAATAAGAAACTATACGGCAGGGAAAGTAAAAACGAATTTTAACATTTAGAAACACTTTAAAACATGACAGACTTAATTTCTTCCCTATTGTTGTTTTTATTATCTTTGCATAAGCAGAACATTTGTTTTTTATATGCCGCATGGATTGTTAGATTGTTTTAAGGCTCCGCTTTATGTCTATAATCGTCGAAAATGAAAATTGAAAAAAGGTATTAGATATATATTAATTATATATTAAGAAGTATTAGGGTTCTGTAACTTATTGAAAATCAGTATATTTATATACTACAAATGGGACAGATTACACACTTAATTGGGACAGATTACACACACATTTTTTGCAAATGGGACAGATTACACACTTCCAAAATCGCAAATGGGACAGATTACACACTATTTTCGTTTATATTTACAAAATAAGGAAATTTGGCTCAAAATAGCGATAAATTAAGGGTTTATAGAAAGATTTTAAGAGTCGATTTTCTCGTTTTTTTTACATCTGCAAACCCTCTCTCAAAGATTGTGTACGACAAATGGGACAGATTACACACTTCATCCTACTGCAAAATACACACTCAAATGGGACAGATTACACACAAGGTAAAGAAAACGGACAAATATAAACTTTTATACCATAAGCAAATAACTTGTTTATAATTTGGTAGTATCGTTTATTATTGCTATTTTTGTGGCAAAATATAAACTATATGACTCTTCAGGAAATCGAAAAGAAAATACAGTATTTACGAAATGAAAAACAATTAAAGGTTGTTTTTCCTGAGGGGATAACTCCTCTCCAAAAAGTTGTATTGAATAATATAGAAACTGGTTCCAACTATAATGTAATCAGTTTACTTATATACATCCAAGCTTTAGGTTATCAATTCATTTTGAACAATAAAGAAATAAAGACACTTGAAGATTTAGGAAACGAATTAACGTCCATCCGTAAAGAATGTCAGATGACACAATTCGATATTCAAGTAAAAGCATCGATAACACCAAGTAGAATTATCAGCATTGAAAAAGGAAGAGGGTATAGACGTGACACTTTATTGTCGTACCTATCTGCTTTGCAAAAAAATATAGAATTCAATCTCAAGCCTAAATATGACTTCCTTGAACAGTAATAATAGCAATAAAAGAAGAATATCAAGACAGACATTACCTGTTCCGCTTCCTTCTCAAGATAAAAATGAACTGGTATGGTTGGTTCAACCAACCGCTGTAACTTTTATGCGGTATAATTACACCCTTATTCAATCAAAAATTTTTGTCCGAATTATCGGTGCATTACAAGAAAACATACAGGAAGCTATATACAACCATTATAATAAAATCTCAACTGAAAATACATTATTCTCTTCTTCAGACTTTCTTGATGAAAGTGATCCAAGTTCCATCTTGCTAAAGATACCAATGAATAGTTTTGGAGTTCATAGGAATCAATACAGACAATTAAAAGAAGCTCTTAAAATGTTAGTAACGATTCCGGTGGAAATACCTGTAAGAGATAAAAATCAGAAAATATGGCGAGAATTTGACAATTTATGTAGTGTTCGCTTGCCAGAAAGTGGGCGTGTAGATAACGTTTACATAAAGATAAAAAAGACAACAGCTACAATGTTATTGAATATGGAATTCGGTTTTACCAAATTCTTACAATATACTATTTTATCAGCCACTAACGCATATACTCCTCGATTCTGTCTGTACCTTTCTGCTTTTGCAGAGGAAGGAGGTTGTACTGTAAAAATGGAATCATTAAGGAGGTATCTAAGATTGGAAAATTCATATTCAGAATTTAAGGATTTTGTTAAACGTGTTATAGTTCCAGCCCAAAAGGAGATGAAAGAAATGGCTCATAACGGAAAAGCCGATTTCTACTTTGAATATGACAAACAATATGCTCCAGGCAAACGTAAAGCAGGTGAACCTGACAACTTGGTTTTTAAAATCATAAATACATATTCTTTAAGTAGCCAAATGCAAGGTGGCTTAGAACTGAAGAAACGCCAAGTAAACGACCTTCTCCGAGGTAGCTATATTTTAATGGATGAAAAGATGGCCACTGAAATAAGCAATTTGATAACAATAGAAAACCATTTGCCTGTACTTGAAAAAATATCACAACTTGTAGAATTCTTTGCAAAGCCTGATTGCAATGTTATTCACAAGGGGAAATATGTATATTCAACCATTAAGAATCTTGTAAAAGATATGTCGCAAACATCTATTCTATTCCTTGAAGAAGTTTAATTTTTTTTCCTTCTCCCCGGATTGTTTTTTTTGGCTATCCCATAAAGTTTAAGGTAACGATATAGAGTTGCCGAAGACATACCCAATGATGCACATATATCCGGTGTAGTCATTTCACTATCCCTGTAAAGATTACAAGCTGCCTCCATTATAACCTTTCTTTCTTCACTAATACCTTCTCTCCGTCCTAATTTCACCCCTCTCTCTCTGGCCGCCTGTAATCCTGCCTGCGTCCTCTCTACAATCAAATTACGTTCTAATTCAGCAAAAGCACCCGTAATTGACAAAAAGAATTTTCCTGTAGGAGTATCCGTATCAACTCCTTCAGACAAACTAATTATTCTTATATCTCTTCGTTTCAACTCTTCTATTAAGAACAAAATATGTTGCAATGAACGTGCCAAACGATCAAGTTTCCAAACGACGACTATATCTCCACTTCTAAGATACTCCATCATTCTTTCTAATTCTGGTCTATCCTTTACGGCACTTCTTTTTTCTTTATAGATAATCTCACATCCAGCCTTTTCTAAGGCTGAAATTTGCAAATCAAAATTTTGATCCTTTGTACTAACTCGTGCGTATCCAATTTTCATATCCTAATTTCTTAAAATCGACTGCAAAGATAGCCCCAGCAATTTAATTGTTTCACAAATCGACCGTTTAATGAGAAGATTAAGATATGGGCTTTTATGAATTTGCAGCAGGGGTAATGGGCGTATATACATTGTACTTCGCCGGTATGATAGGATACGACCTTTATATGTCCGGCAAGACAAGTAATAATGAAGATAGAGGGGAGGATATTGACATTTCCGACTCCGTGGACAGCTATGTCCCTAAAGATGCGGAAATCCTCACCGGGTATAAGGCAGGTGGAGAACAGGAACAGGACAATCCTCTACCGGCTGAAGAAAACGAAGAAGAAAATCAAAAAGAAACAATAGAAGTAAACTATTGCGGGGGATTCTCTTCATTGGAACTCAAGAAAATTTTTGAAGAGGAAACAGGTGAGAATTTCTTCAGAGGCATAATACCGGCTACGGCGTAATCAACAATAATATTAACTAATTTAAAAGAAATGAGAACAGGAATCAGAAAGTTCGTAACGAACGCAGTCAAGGGGATGAAAAGTATAGCTAAAAGAGCATGTATGTTCCTCTTGACTATGATGATGTCCTTTGTTGCTTTCGCACAGAACGGGGCAGCAGGACAAGGTGCAATCGCACAGGTGACAACCGAAATCAAGGCTTATATCCCGATGGTGCAGAATCTTATCTATGCCATTGCAGGGGTAGTCGTACTTGGTGGTGCGATAAGTGTGTTTATCAAGATGAACAACGAGGAACAGGACGTAAAGAAGTCAATCATGCTGATTGTCGGTTCATGTATATTCCTCATTGCAGCAGCTCAAGCATTGCCGTTGTTCTTCGAATAATCCAATGGTAACAATTCAATAACCAGAGAAATGGAAGCGGAAGAATACCAGTCATATAACGTCTACAGAGGCTTGCAAAAACCACTTATCATGTTCGGTCTGAAAGGACAGAACATACTTTGGGGGGCAGGGACTTTCTTTGCTATCCTGGTATCTGTCGGAATATGCCTTTCTTTCTTCGGCTTCTTCATAGCACTGTTGGTAGGTGCGTCCGTTCTCGGATTCGGAATATATCGAATCAACAAGAATATAAAGAAAGGACTGCATAACCGAAAGGAATATAAAGGTACTTGGATCGTGACCAACTTAATCAAAACGACCTGATAGGTCTTATCAATTTTATAATCATTAAATTCAAAATTCAAATCAAATGAAAAAGTTTTATGTAATAGCTGCTTTCGCAGCAGCTTTCGTAGGAATGACATCATGTAACAATGATGACGATGTAGTAAACAACAGTACACCGAACCAATTACAGGTTACAGCGGTAGGCTTGGAAAGTATTCAGTCACGTGCCGGTATCACCGCAACATCTTTCACAAATGGTGAAGCACTCGGTCTTTACATCTACCGTAACACTGCTTTCGGTACTGCCTACAATGATGCAAGCAGCAACATCGCTACAACCAACGTTTCATATAATGAAGCTGATGGTGATTGGAATGCAACTTCACAAGCAATTATCCTTTCATCAACTGTAGGTAAGGTTTACGCTTACTATCCTTATGCAGCTGGTAATGCATCACAAGACGGTTCTGCCATTCCTATGACTGTTGCTGATGCACAGGGTACCGGTCAGTCTGACGGTACAGTAGACCAGGATCAGACAGATTATATGTGGGCAGACCCTGTTGACAACATTTCAAATGCTTCAAACACCGTAGCTTTGAATATGAACCATGCTCTTGCAATGGTATCATTCAAATTCAAGCAGACAACTGATGTTACAGTACTTTATCCGGGTGAAGGTAAGGTTTCTTCAATCGTACTGAAGAACAAGCAAGGTAAGGAAGCAATCAAGACTGGTGAAGCAACCTTGCATATCGGTACTGGTGCAATCACTGGTGGTACTACTTCTGCAAGTGGTATTTCTTTGACTCCGGATGCATCAGCAACTTTGATGGATGTAGAAGATGCAGCAAAGCTCCCTCGCTTGCTCCTTTATCCGGGTACAGTTGCTGAAGGTGATGCTGAAGTGACAGTTACAGTGGACGGCAAAGCCTATACTCTTCCTATCCCTGCTGTTCAAGATGGATATGTAGCAGGTAAGAATTACGAATATACTTTCACTTTGAAGGGTACAGGTTTGGACGTGACTGAAGTTTCAATTAAGCCATGGATCAAGGTTGAACAGACAGGTGGTGACATCCAGACTCCGGACAACAACTAATTGTATTTTTTTTAAGAGGAGGGGAGATGTACCGTTTCCCCTCTTCCCATAATCAGTGAAGCCCTATGAATAAGAGATTGTTTTGTATTCATATAATGTCTATAGCCTTTACCGCAATAACTTTTGCACAGTCCATCGGTGTAAGGACAAGCGGTACAATGTGGCTGACAGCAACGCCCAATGTGGAAATAAACTGTGTTGTAGGCAAAAGAGTTTCCCTACATCTTCCGGTGTTATACAACCCTTTCAAGTTCAATGACAATTCAAGATTCCAGCAACTGACGGTCATGCCTGGAGCAAGATACTGGTTGCTATCTCCACATACAAACTGGTTCATCTCTGCCTATGGTATTGCTTCAAGATTTCATGTAGGTGGATGGATGAATCATAAATATCGTTATGACGGCAGATGTTTCGGTGGCGGTATCGGAGGTGGTTACAGCTGGATTCTCGGCAAAAGGATAAACGTGGAAATGGAAGTGGGTGTAGGTGCCGGATATGCGGACTATGACAAATGCGGATGGAAAAGCAATTCACGGAACTACGGAAATGAACGTGGATTCAGAATTTTTCCCGCAAAGTTTGACGTTAGCTTCAATTATCTATTTTAAAAAACAAGGAGGGTATGGATTTTATGAGCAACATGAAGCGACTGTACAAGCTTCACAAAAGGATTGAGAAAGGTCGGACCGGAGGACGGGCACAACTGGCCAAGGAAATGAAGGTGAACCCTGTAACCCTGTCCAAGAAACTATACGAACTGGAGGAACTCGGTGCTATCGTCAAGTTCGACAAGATTATGAACAGTTACTATTATACGAACAATTTCAAATGGGAACTGACAATCTCATTTGAAGAGGAAACGGAAGAATCATGAAAAAGATACATGCCTTACCGATATTGATGCCGGTCATCGCCTTTTCCATCCTATCCGGATGTTCTACACAACGCAGACTGGAGGAAGCCTATATGGTGAGCGGACTGGTCAATGTACGACAACCTGCAAACGCCGAAAAAAAGACGGAAGAAAACAAGGTGGAAACGGGAAAACATATAACATTCAAGGATAAGGACGGACAGGAGAAGACCGTAATGACATCAGTGCGTGACAGCACGAACGGGGAATACATGCTTACCTCGCAGCTTGACGAGGTGACTGTAACGGCAAAGTCCAAGACCGTCCCGGAACGGAACGGGAACATTACCATCGCCTTCATGGTTAGCGTTCCGGAAACATATACTAAAAAGGACTGGAGGGTGACAATACATCCTACTCTTGACAATGAAGGAGAGAAACATGAACTGAAATCCGTCGTGGTGGCCGGTGAACAATTCCGGAATATGGACGGAAGAAGGAAATGGTATGAAGAAAGGAAACTGAACAGAAGAATCAATAAAAACAAGAAGAGGGTGGAAAGAAGAAAGGATTTCTACCCATATTTCTACAGGAATGACAGTACCACGGATGTATTGGTAAGGGAACTTGACCATTGGGCGGAAGGTAACGAACGGTACAACCGATCATGGGTTCTTGATACCATCGTAAAGAACCGGAAAAATCTGGAATATTACTACAAACAGGATTTCCGGACGGAAGAGATGAGACGGAAACTGAAACTGTACTTCACTGCGAAAGTGGAAGACTTGGGAATGGCAACCTACCACCTTCGTAGCGGTGATACACTGAACTATTTCATTTCATCCATGACACAGTTCCTTGACAGGAAACCGAGATATATCCGTGAAACGGTGGAAAGAAAAGTAACTGAAACAACAAGTGCATATATCCACTTCCCGGCAGGAAGTACAGTTGTGGATGATACACTGCACAACAACAGGGAAGAGATAGAGAAAGTCTACCGGAAAATGAAGGAAATCAACGAGGGTAACGAATTTATCGTGGACTCCATCGTACTCATACCGGCATGCTCACCGGAAGGATCGTTCCAGGCGAACAAAATACTGGCCGAAAAACGTGCCGTATCACTCAAGAAATATCTTGAACCGGCACTACAGAGCAATGCCGAAACCGTTGATTTGGTGAAGGTACAGTATAAGGCTGAAAATTGGGACAAATTGATGCAGATGCTGTCTGAAAGCGATATCGAGCAGAAGGAAGACATATTGGCCTTGATTAAAAAAACACAGGATCCTGATGAACGGGAACGGAAAATATCCGTGGCTTTCCCTGCCGTTTACAAGAAACTGAAAATGGAATATTATCCGAAGCTCAGAACGGTGGACTTTGTATTCCATCTCTCACGCAGAGGTATGGTGGAAGACGTGATGTACACCGATGTAATTGATACTGAATATGCTGAAGCGATAAAGTTGATGGATGAAAGGAAATATAAGGAAGCAATGCCGAAACTGCTGGAGTACAGGGACATGAACACCGCCATATGCTACATGTCATTGGGATATAACGGTACGGCAGTGAACATACTTCTTGAACAGCCGGAAACGGCAGACAGGGAATATCTGCTTGCAGTCCTTTACGCAAGGCTCAATATGGACGAGTTGGCGGTACAGCTTTTCCTGAAAAGCTGCAAGATGGACGAAAGCAAGATTGAACGGGGGGAACTTGACCCGGAAATAGCGGAACTGATAAAGGAGAACAATCTCTATAACCAACTGTATAACTAATAATATTACGATATGGAAAAGAAGAATTTTATGATGTATGTTGCCGCAATGGCAGCTTCATTGATGGCAGTATCCTGTACAAACGAGGACACTGAAATGCTGGAAGTCAACAATGCACATGTGAAGGACCTTACCATCGGTACGACAATCGGATGGGTCAACGGTTCAAGGAGCATCCAGAAAGGAACCTATCTTCCCGACGGTTCAACCATCGGAGTTACCGTTACCGATGCCGACGGCAACAGTTATGACGGTTTCGATTACAAGAATGTGAAGTTTACCGCAACAGGGGAAGAGGAATCACAGGAATGGGACGGTGGAAAGATACTCCTTTCATCCACAGAAGGTAAAGCAGCCGCATATTATCCGTATTCAACGGGTGTAACAGACATTTCAGCCATTCCGGTTGAAACTGACACTCAGACAGACTATATGTACAGCGGATGGGTGGAAGGTCTTTCCAATGCAGAAGCAACCGTGAACTTCAGCATGAAACATGCACTTTCTGCCGTAAGTGTGACTACCGTTATGGGAACATATACCGGTACAGGGAAAGTAACCGCCATCAGCATAGCTTCGGACGGCTTCGGTACCGAGGCAACCATGAATGTAGGAACGGGAGCATTGGCGGGTGTGAAGAATGCCGGTTCTTCCGTATCATGGAGCGGAAATTATACGATGACAGGCGAGGGCAACATCACGGAACTGATGGTCGTTCCGAACGGTCTGAAAGAGAAGGGTGTTGCCTTTACGCTTACCGTTGACGGTAAGGAATACACCGCATCGGGTACTATGAGCGAAGAGTTCAAGCAAGGCTATATATATAACTTCACACTGACCATGAACGCTACGGAAATGTCCGTATCTACCGTTTCGGTAAACGAATGGGAAATTACAGACAAGGGTAATGTGGTCGTTTCACCTGTAAAATAATAGGATGATGAGAGGTTTCAAGTATTTGACTGTCGTTGCAATAGCCTCCATGTTCGCATCATGCGAACCGTTTGAGGAAGACAGCTGGACAAATAACAGCATCATCAACACGCAATGGACGGCGGCTGAACCGGAAACAGGACGCATCCCGGTTGGATTGCAGGACTGTTGGCTATATATGTTTCCGCAGGAAGGTAACATACCTTTCTACTGTTACAAGATAGACGAAGAGAAGGAGGAAATGGACATTCCCGAAGGGAAATATGATGCACTGGTCCTTCATGACCTGAAGTATCTGAAAGGAATCGGTCAGAGATTCGAGACTGCTAAGATTGAAATCCCCACAACCTACAATGAAAGGGGGGAAAGGGAAATAAAGGACAATCCGCAGGAGATGATCTATACTGCAAGGGTACAGAACATCAGCATTGACGGGGACGAAAGACAGGAACAGTACATTCCCATGGAGCGGGTACTGAAGAAGATTAACTTCATTGCCAATATCCGGGACAGCGGGGAACTGGTGGAGAAATGTATCATCGACATCTCCGGACTGGCGGTTGAAATGAATCTCCATAACTTTTCCATCACTCCTGGAGAAGAAGCGGTACTCGCTTTCCCTATCCGGAAACAGGGCAGGGCAACGGCTTGTGAAGGCGGTTATCAGACCGTCTATGCCGGTTATGCCAATTTCCTCGGTGTGACAGGTACGAATATCCTGTACTTCACATTCACGGATTCACAGGGTGTTGAAAGGAAACTGAATCTTGACATTTCGGCACGGCTCCATTATTGGAATACGGAAGAAGTTACCGTATATATTTTCGTGGATGCTGTAGCCGGTACCATCAGACTGGACAAGTGGAGCAATGATTCTTCAGATGTAACTATAGACAATTAAAAGGACGGTTTATGAAAAGGAACATATTATATTGGATATTCGGACTGGCTGTCCTCACATCCTGCAACAAGGGCGGTGAGAATGACTATCCTGTCGATCCGGTTCCGGGACTCGGCAAGAATGAAAGGGTGGAAACTGAAATGGAACTTCTTGTCAGCGTTGACAATGTGTTCAACCATGGATTCAACGACAATGACTGCATCGGATTGTTCATCAAGAATTGTAGTGAAGAAAATGATACGCTCAATTCCAACATCAAGGCATATTATGCAAGAGGAGAATGGAAGATGTCAACTGGTGTGATGGCAGGTAAGGAGAATATGGAGGCATATGCCTACTTCCCCTACAGTTCAATAGCGGATATAAGGAAAGTTCCGGTAGAAGGAAATACGGATGTAAGCTATCTGTATGGAAAGTCAAAATATTTCTTCAACGCCTCCTATAACCGCATCGATGTGTTCATGAAGCCGGCACTCAGTCTGTTGAGATTCAACATCCGCAAACAGAACATGCCGGATGAAAGGGTACTCGAAAGCATTTCCATCAAGGGAAAGGAAAAGGATCTTCCTGTAGCCGGGGTGATTGACCTCATTACGGGTAAAATTGCGAATACCAGTTTCGGTGAATACGGAAAGGACAATATCGGTATCGTTCTTGATAATGAATATGACGATGACAGCTATACAAGTATGGTTGTCATGCCGATGCTCATAACGACCAAGGGAGGAAAGAATGAAGCTACACCGGTCAGCATCATTCTTTCCATCAGCGGACGGCAGTATTCATTGGTTCTTCCTGAAGAAGCCAATTACTGGGAACAGGGAAAACTAAGTGATATAAACATTATCTTCAACGGAGAGGAAATCAGTGTTGAGAACGTTTCCATCAAGGATTGGACACTGGAGGAAATTCCGTTGGTAATACAGTAAAATGCTATTATGAAAAAACTAATTTTTACTTTATTGTTGGTTATTTCTGTCATTAACTTAATGGCAGAAGAACATCTTTCTTTTAAAGGTATTCCGATTAAAGGTAGTGTTACAGAATTTTGCCAGAAATTAAATACAATAGGATTTAAGACTATTGGCCAAAAAAACAATATTAGATTGTTTTTAGGTGACTTTACTGGACAGAATGCTATAATAGCAGTTGAAGCTACAGTAGATAAAAAGAATGTTTATGGGGTAAGTGTTTTGTTTGATCCAAGTGGAGAATGGAATAAACTCGTTGATAATTATGATTATTATAAAAAATTATATTCAAAAAAATACGGAGAACCAACAAATTCAAAAGAAAAGAATCCAGCTCTTTCAGATTCCAATACAGCTTTAATGCGGGAAGTCCATCAAGGAACTGTTGAATGGATTAGTGTATGGGAAGTTACAGGTGGTATAATAATGTTATCCATAGACAAAACTACTGATATTTATGAAGGTGTAGTAGTAATTCGCTATCTTGATTCTCAGAATGTAGAAACCAAAATCCAAAAAGATTTAGGTGACATATAAAAAATAGTAGATGAAATGAATAGAAATAAATAAAAAAGGTGAGTTGAATAAATGAGTGGAAATTTACATATAAGACATTAGTTAAACATTGGAATCCTGTGTTGTGAAACACGGGGTTTCTTATTTATATACTTTTATAGATATATAATTATATAAATATATCCATTTATAATTTTATAATTATTTTCTAAAAGTTACTTTTTTGATAACGAGATGAATTTGTTTTGCGGAAGAATAGAAATGCTTTTTCATAACATGTATGAAAAATAGTAATCGAAAAGTCCTGTGATGTGAATCACGGGACTTTTTTTACACCTTTTTCCCAAAAGTGAATTTTTTGATAACAACACAAACGAAATTTGCGGCTATAATGATATAAGAAGATGAAAAAAAATAAAGTGGAAGTCAAGATCCGGACAAGTTCCGTCCATAGGACAAAGGAGGGTATGGCAAGAATTATCATGGAAATAAGCTATACAGTGGACAGTTACCGGAAATATACAAAAAAGAAAAGGAGATTATAATGGCTAAGAACAAGAAGACACAATTTGACGGACTGTACCAGGCAGTAAAGGACGAAATGCCGGGAGTAGGGGTAGCCTATACCCGCAAAGGCAATTTCTCCGTCATTATCAGGATTGACAACCCGGTAGAACAGTATTGTGCGGATATTGATGCGTACTACAAGGCTTGCGAAATTTACACCAGTCTGCTGAAGACACTCGGCGACGGTTATGCCTTGCAGAAACAGGACATATTCTGCAAGCAGAGTTTCCACACGGAACTTCCTGAAAACACTCCGTTCCTCAGCCGGTCATACATGAGCTATTTTGAAGGCAGGGAATATACGGCACTGACAAGCTACATCATCATCACACAGGAACTGAAACGTTCCTCCTTCTACCTCTTTGACAAGAAGAAATGGGGCGAGTTCTGGAACAAACTCCAGAAGATACAGGATATACTTATCGGGGAAAAGGTTTCCTTCCATATCCTCGACTCAAGGGAGATTACGGAATACCTCAAAAGATACCTGGGTGTTTCCTTCAAGAAAGGAAAATTCTCACTGAACAATTTCAAGCACATGGACAACCATGTGAAATGCGGAGAAAAGATTATCAAGATGATTGATTTGGTGGACATTGACGAAGTGCTGCTCCCACCGCAGATAAAACCTTTCTCCATGAACAAGGGACTGCCGGTTGACCTGTTCTCATTTATGGGGACGGTACCGGAAGCGGAATGCGTCGTATATACGCAGAACATCATCATTCCCAACCAACGGAAAGAGAACGGCAAACTGAATGCCAACATGAACCGCAAGAAGAATTTTCCGGATCCTGCAAACCTGCTGGCCGCAAAGGATATCGAGAACGTCATCCATGACATCGCTGTGGAGAACCGTCTGCTTGTCTATACGAACTTTACTGTCATGATAGTGACAGACAACGATGAACATCATATGGAAAAGGCATTCAATTATCTGGAGAAACAGTTCTATGACCAGGGCATTACAATCAACAAGAACGCCTACAACCAACTGGAACTGTTCATCAACAATTTCCCCGGAAACGCCTTTTCACTTGAATCGTACAGCAAGTTCCTTTGCCTGCACGATGCAGCAGTGTGCTTTCTCACCAAGGAAAGAATGAAGGTTTCCGAAAACACACCTCTTAAAATCAGCTATACGGACCGGCAGGGCGTACCCATCTTCATTGACATCACCGGGAAGGAAGGAGAACTGAAGCTTACACAGAACTCCAACTTCGTATGTTTCGGACCTTCCGGAAGCGGAAAGTCATTCCATATGAATTCAGTCGTAAGACAGATGCATGAGCAGAAGACGGATGTAGTCATGATTGACACCGGTAATTCCTACGAGGCACTGTGCCAATATTTCAAGGGTACATACATATCCTACTCGGAAGAAAACCCGATAACGATGAATCCTTTCTACATCAACAGGGAGGAATACAACATCGAGAAGCAGAACTTCCTGAAATCATTGATACTCCTGATATGGAAAGGTTCAAACGGTGCGGTAAGCAAACTGGAGGACAGCATCATTGATGAGACCATCAAGGTTTACTATGACTTCTACTTCACTCCGTTCCAAGGATACACCGAAGAGAAACGCAAGGAGATGAAGGAACTCATGAGCCTACAGCTTTCCAACGAAAGCTATGAATTGTCGGAGGAGGAACTCTCCGAAAGGAAGAAGATAGCCGATAAGGTCAAGAAGCTGGAACAGCTCGCAGTAAAAGGGGAAGGAGGGGAAAAGATAAACGCCACTACAGCGATACAGCGTATCCTCTCGGAAAACGGCTTTACCCGTGCGGAACTGGATGACCCGAAAGAAGCCAAGCTGAAGAAGATAGACCAGAAAATTGACAGGCAGATACAGATCCTTGAAGACAGGCTGAAAAGCATCAAGGTAACGGAACTGTCCTTCAACTCATTCTATGACTTCTCCATCCGGTACATCCCGATCCTTTGCGATACGAAAGGCATCAGCTTCAATATGAAGGAATTCTCCTATCTACTGGGAGCGTTCTACAAGGGTGGAAAGTTCGAGAAGACACTGAACAAGGATATGGAAGGCTCACTGTTCGACCAGTCCTTTATTGTTTTTGAAATCGATGCGATAAAGGATGACCCCATCCTTTTCCCTATCGTGACCTTGATTATCATGGACGTGTTCATCCAGAAGATGAGACTGAAAAGCAACCGTAAGGCACTCATCATCGAAGAAGCCTGGAAAGCGATATCCTCGCCAATGATGGCAGGATATATCCTCTACCTGTACAAGACAGTGAGAAAATTCTGGGGTATCGTGGGAGTGGTCACGCAGGAAGTCAACGACATCATTTCAAACCCGACCGTGAAGGAAGCCATCGTCAACAACTCGGACATTACCATCTTGCTTGACCAGTCCAAGTTCAAGGAAAGATACGAAGAAATTGCAAGGATGCTCGGACTGTCGGAAGTGGAACAGCGGAAGATATGGACTATAAACACGCTTGACAACAAGGCAGGTAGAGGATTCTTCAAGGAAGTCTATATCAGACGCGGGAACAAGGGTGACGTGTTCGGTGTGGAGGAATCTCCTCAGTCGTATATGGCATATACCACCGAACGCATAGAAAAGGATGCGTTGAAACGATACCTGAAGAAATACAGGGATTACGAGACGGCCATCAGCCGTTTCTGTGAAGATTGGATTGCCTGTTGCGGGGAAAAGTCCAAGGCGGAGAAATATGCCCGCATAATGAACCGGGCCATCGAAATATATGCTTCCCATTACGGTGACGAGAAGACCGGGACAAAAAAGTATTATGAAGACTGGGAATATTACGGTGAACATGAAAAGGGCGTGTTCGCATACCGGATTGTACGGGACGAAAGGGTGCTTAAACAATAGGGGAAGGAGGTAGTATGAAACTATTTTATATTATGGCATTCATTCTTTGTGCCGGATGCGGAACAATGTACGGACAATACAAGGTCGTCTACGACAAGAAGACAACCGAACAGGTCATCAGCAATACCGGTGTGGCGGAAGGGAATGAAATCCTTTATACGGCACAGGTGGATTCCACAAGAAACAACAGACAGAAACTCCTCAGTAAAGTGACTGTCCGGAACGTGATGAAGTCAGCGGACATGCTGGCAAGGGAAAGCCTGGGAAACCTGAAGAGGGAAGGGGCGGCCTATAAGGCGGTGTGTGTTGAAATCGGCAGACTCATGAGGTCGATAAACAGAATGATAGACAATGCAAGGCATCATCCGGAGAATGCCGCCTTCTGCTACCGGAAAGGGGCGGAGGTGGTTGCGGAAGCTACAGGACTGGTCGAACAGATGGTGGTCATCGCCATGAACGGGAAGGTACCGAACCCATTCAAGACAAGCATAGAGGACTTGCTTCAGGGTAAGGTGGTGAATCCGGAAGCATTCGACACGAAGGACGGAACGAACCTTATACTGGCCGATGAAAGGATAAGGATATGCAACAATACCTTCTACGGACTTCGCCGCCTTAGAAGGGCAGTGGATATCATAGCGTTCAAGCTGAACTGTAACTATACATGGAGGGATCTGATAAGGAACTCTTCACTGGGATATGACTATTATTGGGCAATGGGGATGCAGAGCAAACTGCAGCAGCTCAAGTACAGCATCGACAACCCACCATGGAAATAACGATAAAGCCAAGGATTATCATGAAAGGAAAGCTATACATATTGACGGCAGTTCTCATGCTCTTTTCGGTGCAGGAGATACACGCCACGGACTACACTTTGCTGGAGATGCTAATCTCCACACATAAGTCGCTGTCAAACAAGCTAAGGACAAGAGAGGAGTACGACGGATTGAAAGCTTCCACGTCACTGAATGAAAGTGCAAAATCCAATTCATTCAGCGAACTGGTGAAAAAGACAAGCAAGAGAATGGGGGACGTGTATTCATATGTCACTTTCGCAGCGGATATGGTACATATCACCGCACTCACGAAAGAAGTGGTGGAAATGGAAACGAAAGCGGTGGAACTTTCGCTGAAGGCAGGGCTGGATTACCCGAAAATTTCAAAGAAGGCACTGGAACTGCATAAGGAATTCGGGGAAATGACCGGCAAGATAGTGGCCTTGAGTGTCTTTACAGTCAGTGCCGGACTGGACATTACCATGGCAACCATGCAGCAGAGAAAAGACTTCACCAACTTCATCCAGAAGGAACTGAGTGCCATGAGACGGAAACTCAGCAATTTCAATTTCTATGCAAAGGCGATGATGCACCTCGGCAAAGCCAACCTTTTCGAGAGAGGGAAGTTCTTTTGGGAACTTGTGGATGATACACGGATTTTGAACGGTATAAAAAGGGAGATTGGCGGACTATGACACTACCATTGCAGGTTGACAGCAAACTGATATTCTCGTCGATGCAGCAATTCGACGAGGAAATGGAAAACTACATCTGGAGTCTGGACGGTGGATTGTGGGGGACACTTCAGGATGCCGGACTGGCACTTGGAGCGGTTTTCTCATTGGTCATTGTCGCAAGGATAGCCTATCGTGCCATGATACAGGAAGAGGGCATTGATATCCTTGCCCTGCTACGGCCCGTTTTGGTAGCTTTCGTACTGGCAAACTGGTACTGGGTAACAACCTGCCTCCATTCACTGACGGAACCCATAGAGGACAGCATGAAATACATGTACGAATACCAGGCGAATGAACTGGGCAGGTTAAGGGACAAGAGGAGTGCGGCATCTCTTGACATCATCGGCAGACTGAGAACGGAAGCGGCAAAGGCGGAAGTCATGAACAGGACGGAAGAGAGCGTGGAAGCACAGAATACGGCGGACACGGACATTGATGACGGTGATGATGACGTGTCAAACACGCTTTCCGAGAAATTCGGGGATATGTATTATCCCGACGGGATGGAACTGGCGGCAAGCGGACTCATCATCACCAATTCCTATGATTCACAGTTTTGGGAATGGCTGATCATGTGGATAGGGGAAATAACATGGGAGGTGAGCTGCTATTTCATCTTCCTTATCAAGAATATATACCTTGCGGTACTGGTATTCTTCGGACCTGTCACGATAGCCTGTTGCATACTTCCTGTATGGAAAGACGAATGGGCCACTTGGGTAGGCAGGATGATATCGGTGTCGCTGTACGGGGCAATGGCATATCTCATCATGACCATTGCCATGAAACTGATTGAGTTCGGACTGGTCACAGACATATCCACATTGGAACAGGCAGGAAGGGAAGAAACGGTCCTGTATTCCTTCATCAAGTATAAAAGTGATTTGTTGGGTACGCTTTCACTGTATCTGATAGCCTTGTTCACCGGTTCAGCCGCCTTGTATATGGTACCGTCGGTAGCGACATGGGCAATACCATCATCGGTTGCAAGAAGCGTCAACAGCTTTATCGGGGGTGGATTGAAAGTTTATAAGGAAAGTGTCAAGCTGGCCGCAAAGACAGCGGTAGCCGTTGCTACCATGGGAGCAGGTGCAGCAGCCGGAGCAAGTTCGGCTGCAGGAGCAAGCGGAACTTCCGCCGGAGCTTCTACCGGAACGACAGCGGGAACTACTGCCGCTACAGGAACATCAAATGGAAAGGCAGCTGCTTCAGATGCTACGGAAAAGAATACTGATGAATTAAAGGACGCAAAGGAAAAGCTTTCAGAAGACAAGGAGGAAAAGAATGGTAACGATAGGGAAGAAGACAATCCTTCATGGTTCAAGGATGACGAGGAACAGGAAAAGCGAAGAGAAAAGCTGAAGAAGGACTTGGAGGAATATGAAAAGGCCATGGAAGAAGGATATTTGGATGTATATATGATTGAAAAGGGATATGATACCGGTTCGTACAGGAATATTTCTGAAGAACTGGAAAAACTGGAAAAGGAACTGGAAAACAGAAAAAGGAAAAGAAAGAAATAATGAGACGGAAAATGATCCTCGTCCTTATGACTGCAACGTTGGGGTTGCAGCACATGTACGCCCAACATGACAAGGACAATTACAACCAATGGGCTTCAATGGAGTACAAACAATGGAAATTCACTCCAAGGTCGTATTACTACTCCTGGGATTACAAGCGTGTTCTGGGAATCAAAATTCCTATACCGGGATTGGGTGTGCATGACAACGGTCCCGGAGGTATAGGCATTGGTGGAGACAACTATGTGAATGAGAAATGGAGACAAATGACCGGACTCCGTAGCGAAGCTACCGTTACCCATATCCTTGAATCTTCCTATTCAAAGAAAGAGGATGAATATTGGAACACCGTTTACAAGGGGGATTTGGCTACAATAGCGGACAGGAGCCTGGAAGTTTCCTACAGCATCACAAAAGATACAAGGGACAGACTGAAACAACAGATTACCGACAATCTTGAAGCCATGGACGGAGAGACGGCAAGCAATTTCCGGATGGAATATAACAGAATCCTTGACAATGTAAGCGATATACGGAACACGCATATGGACAATGCCAAGAAGATTGTGGCTTATGAGAATGAAAACAGGTCTTTGGAAAAATTGGCGGTACTGACCGGCAAGGTTGCAAAGATTCAAATAATGGACAAATTTATTAGAGGAGGAACTGAAGAATGACACCACTGGACGCAACATTAGGTCTGGACTTTATCAATGACCATATGATAGAGCTGGCCAATTACCTTGAGACTTTTGCAAATTCAAACATGACCGTACTGATAAGTGCTGCATCCGGTTTGGGTGCAATCTTCGCTTTGATAGTTGCAGCCATACAAGCCTACAAGATGATGACACTGAACGGTAAGTTTGAGATACTTACCATCGCAAGACCTATACTGTTTGCCTTTATTCTGAGCCAATGGACCGGTGTCGTTTCCATTGTCTGTACTCCGGGTAATCTGATAGAAGACTGGTTCCAACAGAAATTTGAACAGGAAAAGACAAGGGTTGTGGAATTAAGGGAAGAAAGAAAAGAAGCTGCCGACAACGTAGCGGAAGCAAGAAGAGAGAAAAGAGCTGCCGTAGCAGAAGCTGAACGGGCTGCAGAAGGTAGTGAGGATAAGAGTTTTATGTCGCAAATAGGTGATTATATAAGCGATGGGTTTGAAGCTATTACAGATAACATCACTGGATGGTTGGCGGCAAAAGAAGCATATTTCGCCAATCTCATTGAAAGTGCAATCGTTTGGATAGGAGAACTATTCTGGCAGTGTCATGTGTATTTCATCTTTCTCTTGAAAGCCATCTATACAACTGTGCTTGTAATGTTCGGGCCTATTTATATCGTATGTTCCATCCTCCCCGCATGGAAAGATACATGGACACAATGGGTTGGGAAAATGGTATCGGTATCGCTCTACGGAGCAATGGCGTATCTCGTCATGATACTCTCCATGCAGTTGATGAAATACGGAATCCAGGTTGATACGGCTACCCTTACAGCAATAAGCGAAGGAGAATCCGGCATATGGAATTATTGGAGTTCCGGATTAGGAACAACCATACAGACTATTATCGGTATGGTGGTCGGTGCATGGGCTTTAAGAACCGTTCCGGAGATTGCAAGTTGGGCAATACCATCAACAGCGATACAATCAGCCAATCACTTCATACAAGGTACTTCAAGCAAAGCTACCGGTACAGTTAGTAAGGGAACATTATAAACTTAAAGATATCAATTATGCCATTCATTGAAGACTTAGACAAAATGAAGAGATGGAACACATACGTTACCATCGGAACAATCGTAGGGGCATTCATATTCTGTGTGCTCGTGGTGCTGAAGGCCTTCTCCTTCGCACAGGCGGAGAGAAAAAGAATCTATGTATTGGACGAGGATACACCCATTCTTGCCAAACAAGTGGATGAGGAACTGACAATAGAGGTGGAAGCGAAAGCACATATCAACCTCTTCCATCAACTTTTCTTCACCCTTGCACCGGACGACAAGTATATCAACCACAACATAGAAAAATCCATGTATCTGATTGATGAATCCGGATTGGCACAGAAGAATACCTTACAGGAAAAAGGATTCTATTCAAACATCATTTCCGCATCAGCGACATTCGCCATCATGACGGATTCCATCAAGTTCAACAAGGATGATATGTCGTTCATTTATTATGGGAAACAACGCATCGAGAGGAGAACATCCATCCTCTACCGAGAACTGGTTACAACCGGGAAAATCAGCAAGTCAACAAGAACGGAAAATAATCCGCACGGGTTGATGATAATCAATTACCGGACCTTGCAGAACAAGGATCTGGAGTATAAAACGAAAAACGCATTCTAATTATGGGATTATTCAATTTCAAGAAGAAGCTTACTCCAGAAGAACTGGAGGAAAAGCAGAGGAAAGAACAGGAATGGGCGAAGAAATGCTGTGAGGCAGGGGAACGATTCGGGGAAAAAATCCGCATCGATGACAGGATTAGAAATCTCAACCGGTTCGCAAACAACTATCCGAAGACATTCTTCACCCTGCTGTTCGGTATCATCATTGGTTGCTTGGCCTTGAATATCATATTTTCAGGCATTGGAAACATCTTCAGCGATACGGCCGAAGACATCAAGACCGTGGCCATGCCGAAAGATACAAGCAAGGACGCATTGAACCAGGAAATGAAAGCACTGTATGAGGAATTCATGAGCCTTGACAAGCAGCTGGAGAGAAAATTCAGTAAGGATAGCCTGACAAGACAGGATTCCATTGAAATCATGGAAATTTGCGGAAAGATGGAAAGACTGGAGCAGATTATGATAGAAAGAAATCCCGTCAGACAGGAAGAAGAAGAAATCTCCCTCTATGAAGAGATGGAAATACTCGGAACAAAGGTGGAGGAACTGAAGAGAAAACAGGAACTCACAAGAAAGGATTCTCTCGAACTGAATTCCTACATAAGCAGGATGAAACTGATTATGGAACTCATTGATACGAAAGAAATGGAAAGAAAGGAGGAAAACAAATGAAGAAAATAAATTTCAGAAAGATGAAATATATCATTCCGGCGGCAAGCATACTGCCGGTATTGTTCATCGCATATCAAGTTTTCGCCATGATGGATTTTACGGCAAAGGAAGACACTACCGTCATTACGGAAGATGTGAACACCTCTTTGCCGGAAGTGCAGTTGGACAAGGTGAAGATAAAGTCCAAATACCAGTCAATGCTCGATGACTACGGAAAAGTGACGGACTATACCGGAGTGGAAAGCGTGGAAATGGAACTGGACAAGAAAACGGAACTGGAAAGTTCCTATGATGAAAGGGAAATGGCTCTGATAGATTCATTGAACCAGATCCGGAAGATTGAAGAAGAACGGATGAAGGAAATGATTCGGGAGAACGAGAGACTGAGACAACGGGAAAAGAGAGTGAACGTGGCTACACCGGAAATCAGCAACAACAGGGAAATGGATGCATTGACCAAACAGATGCAGCTTATACAGCGGATGGCCAACGGGGAAAAAATCCTGACGGAAGAGGAAAAACAGGCTGAAATACGCAAGGCTGAACTGGCTGAATTAAGGAAACAGATAGCGGACAGCATAGCGGCGGCCAATGCTCCGGCAGAAGTTACCAAAGTGGATAGGGCGAACGAACGATTCTTCAATACGGTAGAAGAAGGAAACAACAGACCGCAGCTTATAAGGGCGAGAGTGGATGAAATGGTGAAAGTCAAGGACGGAAGCAGATTGAGGATACGTCTTTCCGATGATGTGGAAATAGACGGAACGATTGTTCCGAAAGGAACTTATGTATATGCCAATGTAACCGGATTCTCCGCACAGCGAGTAAAGGCTCAGGTCAAGTCCATGATGGTGGGCGGAGAGATAACCAAAGTGGAACTGAATGTCTATGACCTCGACTGTCAGGAAGGGTTCTTTGTTCCAAGCAGTTCTTTCAGGGATTTGGCGAAGGATGTAGGAGCCGGGGCCATGAACATGAACCTGAACATGAACTCTACAGGTGACCAGAGCCTGGAAAGCGTAGCCATGCAGTCGCTCCAACAGGCTTTCCAAGCCACGACTTCGGCCATATCAAAGAATATCCGTAAAAACAAGGCGAAGATAAAATACAATACGGAAGTATATCTTATCAGTAAACAATAAATATCATATAAAGATGAAAGGAACATTAGTTAAAGCGTTCCTGTGCATGATTGCATTGGCAGGAACAGTTACAGTGAAGGCACAGAACATCTACCCGAAAGGGGATATGTATGTACATGAAGAAATAACCACATTTATCGTTGCCGGAGAAAACATAAAAATGATGGACATTTCAGCAAAGGAAACGGATGTGGTAGGTAATCAACCGGGGGATAACATCGTCCGTATGAAAGCCGTGAAACAGCATGAAGACGGAAAGAAACTCGGCGTAGTGACCATTATAGGTGAAAGGAGCATCGTACAGTACAATATCATTTATACATCAAACAAGAATATGGCCACAACGGAATACCGTATCAGACAGGAGGAAACGAAAAGCTATATCAACCCGGCCGTGGACATGGACATGAAGAGCATGTTCCAATACTGTTGGATGATTTGGGATTCCAAACAGAAGTATTATGACGTATCGAATACGGAAAACAAACTTTCCATCCGTCTGAACAATCTCTATACCGTCGGAAATTACTTCTTCTTTGACGTGTCCGTGGACAACAGAAGTAAAATACAGTTTGACATTGAGGAAATACGGATCAAGCTTTGTGACAAGAAACAGACCAAGGCGACAAGCTCCCAGGAAATAGAACTGAAACCGGTTCTTGAGATGAAGAACATCAAGAAATTCAAGAAAGGATACAGAAACATTTTCGTAATGGAAAAGCTTACCTTCCCCGATGAAAAGGTGCTGACCTTCACCATGAGTGAAAAGCCCATCTCAGGAAGAACGATAACCCTGAAAGTGGATTACAGCGACGTACTGAACGCCGACGGATTTGACAAATCTTTAAAATGGAGGTACTGATATGGGAAAGAAAGGAATGATTGTCATCCTTTCCCTGTTGTTCGGACTGATACAGGTACAGGCAGGAGAAAAGGACAGATACCTTGGAATACATACAGGGGTGATGTATCCGAGAATTTTCAACATAACCGCTTCCTATGAACTGGAAACGGCATATCACAATGCATGGGAGGCATATGTTGACTATGCCACACAATGGGACGAATGTCCGGATTGTGAAAAAGTATGTATGGATTCCTTTTGGAAGGAGAGATATTCATATGCTTTCGGGCTGGCATACAAACCGGCTTTCAAGAGAGGAAAGAACAGCGTAGGAAGATTCCGCATGGGTGTTGACCTGGGTTCATGCAACAGGGACTTCGCCTTGGGCGTGGAACTTGGGTTTGAATATGTGATGACGCTGAAGAACAGGGTGCAGCTTGTACTCCAGCAGAAAAATGAAGTTACTTTTTGGGGAAAGCCGACATTCAAGAACGGGCTTCTTGTAGGCATACGCTTTCCCTTGTAAATTTAATAAATATAGAATATGGAATTGAGGAAAGTATTTACAGCAATATTAGCGGCATGTATGGCACTCGCCATCAGCAGTTGTGAGGAACATGTACCGGAAATTGACTACTCCCTGAAAACGGGAAACATATTATGTGCGGACGGTAGGATAGTACCGCAGGATGCCTATGACGGAAACAGCATGAACGGAATCGGGATTATAGTGATGACCGGAGGGGAAAATGATGCATACAAGGCAATAGCCGTAGGAAAAGAAGACATTGGTAGTCATTGCTATTGCGATTCATTGATGAATGTTGCGGGTGTAGGGTCCGATATAACGAAAATGGACGGGAAGGAGAACACGGCTGCTCTGATGAACCTCTATATGGAAGAAATGATTGGTGTTCCGGCAGCAGAAGCTGCTTCATCATATAGAACGGCTGGAGTGACAGGATGGCACCTCCCATCATGTGGAGAACTTCTGCAAGTTTCAAAGGGCGGACTTGTCATAAAGAAAGGACTGGAACTTATCGGCGGCCAACCGATGGAAGAAGAATGGTACATATCATCCACACAGGACGGGGCAAGCGAGAACACCAAGATTCTCTATATGTACTGTGTTTCCATGCAGGAAGGAAGGGTAAGATATGCCATGAAAAATGAATCCTATCCGGTGAGACCGTTCATCACCATCAAGTGAAAAAGAAATGGAAGAGAGTAAGGAAATCCAGCAGATATACAAGATATTCAGGACTACTGTCTATATCATGTTGATTTTGGAATTTCTTGTGTATGTACCGTTCCCGTTCATTGAACCGGGAACACTCTTCCATACCATTGTCGGAAAGATAGCCAGATTCGGTATATACGACAATCTCATATATAGCAGACTGGCCATCATCCTTATGGTGTGTGTCACTTGTATTGGAACTAAGGCAAAAAAGGATCTGGAATTTGACCCACAGCGGCATGTGGCCGTACCGTTCATATCCGGGCTTATCATTACCATCCTGTCCGTATGGATGTACAGGATGGTTATTGATTACCCCCTCTTCGGAATTGGGACAAATTACACACTTTACATGATTCTTTCCCTTGTCGGAACGATTGCGGTACATGTGGCACTGGACAATATTTCCAAGGCAATTAAACACGGACTGATGAAGGACAGAATGAATTGGGATGGGGAAGCGTTCGAACAGGAACGGAAGAAGGTGGAAACACCGGAGTCAATCAACATTCCTACCCTGTTTTACTACAATAAAAAGATGAACAACGGTTGGATAAATATTGAGCAGCCGTTCAGAGGTATATGGGTAGTAGGTGTTCCCGGTTCCGGTAAGACATTCTCCATCATTGAACCCCTCATTCGTCAGGAAGCGGCCAAAGGATGGTCAATGTGCGTCTATGACTATAAATTCCCGACACTTGCGAGGAAACTTTTCTATCATTTCGAAAAAAACAAAAAATTGAAAAGAATACCTGAACACGCAACATTCAATGTCATCAATTTCGTCGATGTGGAATTTTCCAAAAGAGTGAATCCCATCCAACATAAATATATCGATTCTGTCGGAAAGGCTTCGGAAACTGCAGTAACTCTCATTCAGGCACTTATGAAAGGAGGAAAACCCGGAGGTGGAGGAGCGGATGACTTCTTCAAAAAAGCAGCGGAAAACTTTCTTGCGGCATCCATCTATTTTTGGGTGCATTATGACATGCAGCCATATGACAAGGATTGGAATATCCTGACAGAAAAGAAACGGGTTGTGGATGGAAAGGAAGAGATATATTATACGGATGAAAATGATGTGGAAAAGGAACTCTACAGATGGAACGGAAGATACGGTGATCTCCCCCATGTACTTACTTTTCTGCTTCAACAGTATGAGACCATCTTTACTGTCCTTGACACGGATGAGAATGTAGCACCGTTGATGGCACCTTATATCACAGCCTTCAAAAACAAGGCCATGGACCAGCTTGAAGGTATGGCGGGTACATTGCGTGTATATCTTGGGCGTCTCATTACCAAGGAAGCGTACTGGATCCTTTCAGGTGACGAGTTTGACCTGAAAATTTCCGACCCGAAACAACCTTCATATCTGCTGATAGCCAATGACCCGGCAATGGAAGAAATCATTACCGCCTTGAATGCAGTCATTCTAAACCGTCTTGTCTCGGAAGTGAATACAGGTGAGGGAAAGAACAATCCCTGTTCGATAATCGTGGACGAACTTCCGACACTCTATTTCAATAGAATTGACCGTTTACAAGGTACGGCACGTTCCAATAAAGTATCGGTGGCATTGGGATTCCAGAGTAAGGAACAGCTGGAAAAGGACTATGGAAAGGAACAGTCCAATTCATTGCTGAATATATTCGGTAATGTAGTTATTGCAGCCACCAGCGGAAAGGAAACCGTAGAATGGCTTTCGAATGACGTGTTCGGGAAAATCAAACAAATTAAAAAGGGCGTTTCGGTCACTCGTGACCAGACAACCATATCCATGAATGAGGAAATGATGCCACTTGTTCCACCGGACAAGATAGCCAACATGCAGGCAGGTTGGTTATGTGGAATGACCGCAAGAAGTTTCAGAAAACTGAAATTGGGAAGGAGAAATAAGGTGGACGTGGAAAGTGAAGATGAATTCAGGCATTCCAAATTCTTTGCCAAGACGAACTTTGACATGGAGGCCATCAAGAACGAGGAGAAAATGTACAAGGAACTTCCGAAATTCTATGTGTTCGGGAATGAGAAGAAAAAGAATGAACTTCTTACGGCCAATTACCGCAGGATAGTTCAGGAAGTACAGGATGTATGTGACAAGATTCTTCATCAGGACGACACGGAAGAAGAATGAAATGAAGCCGCTCAATTATGGGCGGCTTCATTGATATCTGCTTAACAACTCGCCAACTCAGCGATAATCCTTGTAAAGTCCGAAATGTCTTCGTCGACACTTGCCTTTTCCAAGGCAGCCATATATTCCTTTCTCCTTTCAACAGGTACAATAGTCCAGTTATAACCTCCTGAAGCAAGCATCGCATTCAGAAGAAATCTTCCCATGCGTCCGTTACCGTCCATATAAGGATGGATATAGACAAAGAAAAAATGTCCCAATACTGCCCGTACCCTTGAATCCTCTTCATTTTTCAGAAGGTCAAAAAGCGTTTCCATTGCATCATTGATGGCTGTTGGAGGAAGTGGGGTATGCAAAGACCCCCTAATATAAACCTGCCCAGTCCGATAACCCGCCAAATCTGAAGGCTTCAACAGATTCGCTTCAACGAACGGAGACCACATTTCGAAATACCAGTCACCATGTGCCTTTTCTACGGCATCCCCTGCATTATCTCCATTGATGATGTCAGCAACAGTTCTTTTCACAGCTTGGAAAGCCTGGTAATATCCACGTGCTACCAATGCATTTTTGTGTTCCTTGTCTTCCTTGTCCGGCTTCCAATCTCCGGAACGTACCTTCTCTATCAATTCCTGGGATATACGGTAGCCCTCTATCGAAAGGGAATGATATGCATCCTCCAAATATTTCTCATCAACCAGTTTCAAATATTCATCAACAGACTTCGTTTGTTCCGGAATGGAAGGAAAGACATTTTTCACCGTCTCTTTCATTTTCTCCCACATCAGACGCAAACGGTTTGCATAAGGTGACAGATTGGTTGGCAAAACCGTTTTCATGGCAACATTGAAAGGATCTTCTTCCGTTACGGTGTATCCGATTTTCTTCATGAATTGCAGGATGCTTTCAGCGGCCTTTTCATTACCCATATTACGGAACGCCCCGGCAAGTCTTCCGGCACGGGAAGAAGCCCCTTTGTCGGACAATATTTTCACTATACCTGAAACGTCCTTTATCATGGACAGACATATCCGAGCAGAAATTTCACTCGACTGGAAGTAGGTTGGGGAAGCGTAAATTAACGCTTCTTCAAGAGTGTACATGTTCAATCCATAAAGTTCATGCTTATGGATAATTGATGGAAGTTCGGCCTTCAAATCAAAGAGTGAAGTCCCGTACATCAGATTGACAAGGTTATTTTTACCGTTTGGAGAACGGACTATGGTTTGGACAGGAACAGTAGTTCTACCCGAATAAAGATCCAGAGACTGTTCCGCTGTCAAGCACCAGGAATCATTGAACCGTTCAGTAGCATATTTGGCAATGAAATACCAATAGGAGGTATACCAAACGGTTGTATCACCTTCCGTTCCGGGTTTAGATGAAATGTACCATCCTTTCATCACTTCCTGTAAATAGCCGGCATTCAGTAAACGGGTAAGGTGTGTTCTACTTATTTGTTTAGTACCGCTCAATACAACCCGCTCGCTGTCTTTCTGTAATTGATGGAGTATTTCAAGGGATTCTGCCATCTTTTCTGCTATCGTTGCCATAATTATTATAGAATTACAAGTTTTTATTGTTTTGTAGTTACAAGTTTATTTTGTTATGCAATTACAAGTTTTTGTTGCAAAAATAATAAATTATCATGAACCGGGCAAATAAAAAACATAACTTATACATGCGAATGGAATAGCTTTCCCTATAATTTCCGTATATTTGCAGAAACTTTTAGCCTATGAAAGAAAAGGAAGAAACATTGGAATACAATGGTTATAGATGTTCCGTGAAATTGGACAAGAAGAGATGGGTTTTCTGGGGAGAAATTCTTGATATTGAAGAGAACATACGCTTTGAAGGAAGAGGTATGAGAGAATTCATTGATGCTTTCCATCGGTATGTGGATTGCTACATATTGATGAAGAAAGGAGAATAACAGTAGGGAAAACATTTATGTAAACTTAAAATATGGAATACGGAATTGGAAAAGAAATGGAAAAAGAATCCATAATAATTATCAGAGAATGGGAAAAACATTTCAACAGAGATATAGTTGAATTGGAATATAATTCTTCAAATAAACCGCATTTGGGTGAATATATATTGCATTTAGGAAGAGAAGAAACTCTTAACAGGGAAGAACTGCAATATCTGTTCGAACGATTCTTGTTTGTTACTGTCGGTATTGATTCCGGAAAATTGTTTGTTTCTTTGACCCGAAAATAATAATGATAAAATATTTGAAATAATA
>JAZNAU010000031.1:0-44950 GCA_045586685.1 Clostridia bacterium | reverse complement strand
AACATACCGAGACCGTATTCTGCGTTATCCTCAAAGAGAGAGTTTGCCCAAGCGGGACCTCTTCCCTCGTGGTTGGTGGTATAAGGAGTAGAAGGAGCGGAGCCACCCCAAATAGAGGAGCATCCTGTTGCGTTGGAAATATATGTTCTGTCACCGCAAATCTGAGTAATCAATTTTGCATAAGGAGTTTCACCACAACCAGCACAAGCACCAGAGAATTCCAACAAAGGCTGACGGAACTGAGAATTTTTCACATTCATAGGTCCTGCCAAAACATCAGCTTTGGGAGGAATGGTAACTGCATAATCAAAGCATACCTGCTGATCCATCTGAGAATCAATAGGTTGCATTACCAGAGCAGACTCCTTAGCGGGGCAAACCTTAGCACAGTTTCCGCAACCGCTACAATCCAAAGGAGTGACAACGATGCCAAACAGATATTCATCCATTCCCTTTCCAATCATCTTCTTAGTCTTCATATCAGCAGGAGCCGCTTCTGCCTGAGCCTTATCCAGAACAACAGGACGGATTGCTGCATGAGGACATACCAGAGAACATTGGTTACATTGGATACAATTTTCAGGAATCCACTGAGGAACATCTACTGCGATACCGCGTTTTTCAAAAGCTGCCATACCCTGAGGCAAATGGCCATCAACCATATCCATGAAGGTAGAAACAGGAAGTTTATCCCCAATCTGCTTGTTGCAGGGTTCCAAAATGTTCTTAACAAAGCTGGGAACATCTGCTTCAGCAACAGCCGCATCAACAGCGGTTGCCCAATCAGCGGGAATCTCAATCTTCTTAATATTCTTTTCCCCTTCGGTGATTGCTTCATGGTTCATGCTTACAATCTTTTCGCCCTTAGCGCCAAAGGATTTTACAACAGCTGCCTTCATATATTCTTTTGCATCCTCAAAAGGAATTACGTCAGCAATCTTAAAGAATGCAGACTGCAGTACGATAGAAGTCTTATTGCCCAGTCCTAAATTTCTTGCAATACCGATAGCATCAATGGTGTACAGAGAAATATTGTTTTCAGCAATGTATCTCTTCATCTTACCGGGCAGTCTTGCAGACAACTCGTCAGTATCCCATGCACAGTTTAACAGGAAACTTCCGCCGGGAACCAAATCCTCTACCATATCATATTTATCCACATAAGAAGGATTGTGACAAGCAACAAAGTTTGCTTTGTTAATCAAATAGGTGGATTTAATCGGTTTCTTACCAAATCTCAAGTGAGAAACAGTGATACCGCCGGACTTCTTAGAGTCATAGGAGAAGTATGCTTGCGCATACAAATCAGTGTGGTCACCGATAATTTTAATAGAGTTCTTATTGGCACCAACAGTACCGTCAGAGCCCAGACCCCAGAACTTACAAGCAGTATTACCTTCTGCAGAGGTATCCGGATTTTCCACTCTGGGCAGAGACAGATTGGTAACGTCGTCTTCGATTGCCAGAGTAAAGCCTTTTACAGGTTGTGCAGCATCTAAGTTTCTGTAAGCTGCAATGATATCAGCAGGAATGGTATCCTTAGAACCCAGCCCGTATCTTCCGCCGATAATCATAGGAACATCCGTTTTTCCGTTGTAGCAAGCACAAACATCCAGATACAGAGGTTCGCCAATGGAACCGGGTTCCTTGGTTCTGTCTAACACTGCAATCTTCTTACAGGTTGCAGGAACAGCTGCCAGAAAAGCATCTACCGGGAAAGGACGGTACAAATGAACCTTAATCAAACCAAGCTTTTCACCCTTTGCATTCAGGTAGTCAATGGTTTCTTCGATGGTTTCACAAATAGAACCCATAGCAACCAGAACCTTATCCGCATCAGGAGCACCATAATAGTTTACCAGATGATAATCTGTTCCGATTTTTTCATTTACCTTTTGCATATATTCTTCTACAACAGCAGGAACGTTATTGTAATAGGTATTACATGCTTCTCTGTTCTGGAAGAAGATGTCAGGATTCTGAGCACTACCTCTCAAAACAGGACGTTCAGGATTCAGTGCGTTGTTTCTGAATTCCTTCACTGCATCCATATCTACCATAGCCTTCAAATCTTCATAATCCCAGACTTCAATTTTATCAATTTCATGAGATGTTCTGAAACCGTCAAAGAAGTGCAGGAAGGGCACCTTACCTTTGATTGCAGCCAAATGTGCAACCGCACCCAAATGCATAACTTACTGAGCGCTGTTGGAACACAGCATTGCATAACCGGTCTGGCGACATGCCATAACGTCAGAATGATCACCAAAGATGTTCAGTGCATGACTGGCTACACAACGAGCACTGACATGAATAACGGAAGGCAACAATTCACCTGCCATTTTGTACATATTGGGGATCATCAGCAGCAAGCCCTGAGAAGCCGTATAAGTAGTAGTCAAAGCGCCCGCAGCCAAAGAACCGTGCACAGCACCTGCTGCACCTGCTTCAGACTGCATTTCAACTACTTTAACAGGCTGTCCGAAAATATTATTTTTCTTGTCAACTGCCCATTCATCTGTTACTTCCGCCATAACAGAAGACGGGGTGATGGGGTAAATGGCTGCTACATCGGTAAACGCATAAGACGCCCAAGCTGCGGCATTATTACCATCCATCGTTTTCATCTTTCTTGCCATGAAAACATTCCTCCTACAAATATAGTATATCTTAAAGATATCAAAAGTCTATTGGTACAAAGGTACCACAATTCATTATACCAACATTTTTCGCCTCTGTCAAGGAAAAAGAACGGATTTTTTCATATAAAATGCAGAATATTTGAATAATGAGAAAAAGCCTCCCGTAGCAGGAGACTATTTTCTTTTATTATTGTACTTCACTATCCGTTTTCCGAATCAAAGCTCTCTTAATTTTACCGCCTAAGGTCTTGGGAAGCTCGTCCACAAACTCAATGACTCTGGGATATTTATATGGTGCAGTCACCCGTTTTACATGATTCTGCAATTCTTTTTTCAAAGCATCTGAGGGAGAATATTGTTTCGTTAAAACAATCGTTGCTTTTACAACCTGTCCACGAATGGGGTCAGGCACCGCTGTTACCGCACATTCTAACACAGCAGGATGTTCAATCAATGCACTTTCCACTTCAAAGGGTCCGATACGGTATCCCGAGCACTTAATTACATCGTCGCTTCTTCCTACAAACCAGTAATAACCGTCATTATCACGCCATGCAACGTCACTCAGATTATAGTTGCCGTCACCCATGACCTGTTCGTTCACCTCAGGTGCCTGTGCATATCCCGTAAACAAACCAACAGGACGGTTGGTTTTTACATTCATAATGGTAATTTCGCCCTCTTCCCCATCTTCCGCCTCGGTTTTGTCTGCTGTTAAAAGACGCAGATCATAAATGGGAGATGGTTTTCCCATAGAACCGGGTTTGGGTTCAAACCACTGGAAATTAGCAAGTAATACAGAGGATTCTGTTTGCCCAAAGCCTTCTGTCAATCTAAGCCCTGTAATTGATTTAAAACGGTTAAATACTTCGGGGTTTAAGGGTTCTCCGGCAGTACAGCATTGTTCAACAGTGGAAAATCCTTCTCGAATCTGCTCTTCCTCCTCCTGAAGCATAAAACGATACATGGTAGGAGGAGCACAAAAGGTAGTAACACCATAATGATGAATCTTTTCCATTAAAAGCTTTGCGGTAAATTTATCAAAATCATAACAAAAAATCACCGCGCCGCTCAACCATTGCCCATAAATTTTTCCCCAGCCGAATTTTGCCCAACCTGAGTCGGAAACTGACATGTGGAGCTTTCCGTCCTGTACTCTCTGCCAATATTTTGCCGTTACAATATGACCCAAAGGATGAGTAAAGGTATGAGTTACCATTTTAGGCATTCCTGTTGTGCCGGAAGTAAAATACATCAGCATAATATCATCATTGGATGTAGCCTCTGCTCCGGTGGGTCGGGAATAAGTATCGGGATATTTGATAATCTCTTTATTAAAGCAGAGCCAGCCTTCTCGTTCTTCCGCAACAGTTGCTTTTGCAATGACAGAAGGCGTTTTTTTCAGTGCCGCTTCCACCTGTTCCAATACACCGTTATCATTGACGCCTACAATCATTTTCACATTGGCTGCATTACAACGATACACAATATCCTTAGCTGTCAACTGCAAGGTTGCAGGAATCAATGTTGCACCCAATTTACAAAGGGCAGTAGCAAGAATCCAATATTCATACCGACGGCGAAGGATTACCATGACAACATCCCCCTTACCGATGCCCTGTGCCTTCAGAAAATGAACAGTCTGATTTGATAAGCGGGAAATATCCGAAAAGGTAAATACTTCTTCCCCGCCGTGGTCATCACACCAAACAAGAGCTTTTTTCTCCTTATCAATCTGTGCCCACGCATCAACAACATCAAAACCAAAATTGAAATTATCAGGAATATTTACAGTATAATTCTTTTTAAAATCTTCATAAGAATCAAATTCAATTCTCGGTAAAAACCGTTCCAGCAATGTCATATGTCATTAACCTCCGATTATCATGGTAAGAAACGTTGCAGATTTTTCACCCACTGCTTTTTGCCCGTGAGGACGGGTAGGATTGAAGTAAATAGAATCTCCTGTATTCAATTCAATTTCCTTATCCTCGTAAATCACTTTAATCGTGCCGTCCAACACATAGTTAAATTCCTGACCATCATGAGTGATTAGCTTGGGATCCGTTTCACTTGGTTCCACCTTTACAATCAAAGGTTCCATTTTCTTACCCGCATAATTTTGTGCCAAGTTCCAGAACTGATATCCTGGGCAACGGTCTACAGACACGCCTTGACCTTTTTTTACCACACAATAGTTATTCAGACGAGCAGTTTTTCCTGTCAAAATCTGAGAAAAATCCACATTAAACTTATTTGCAATATCATAAATAACGCTGATGGGAATATTTTCACCCTTTTCTTCGTACTCCAAATATACCTTCTCGTCTATTCCCAGCTCCTTTGCCAAAGTCTGAGGGGTATAGTCACATGCCTCTCGAAGTTCGCGTATTCTTTGCGCAATTATTTTTAATTCTTCAGCCATATAGGTACTCTCCCATCTTATAAACTTATTTTATTATTATATCACAAAAATAAATTTTTGTCCATATCTTTTCAATAATAATCTGTCATTTGCTGTAAAAAAAGAAAAATTGCAAGGAAATGCAGAACATTTCCTTGCAATTCATTATGATGCATTATCTTTTGTTTCAGCCTTCTTTTCCTCTGCTACAACTGTAGGCTTTTCGTCCTTTTGACGAAGATTTTTCCGATTCAGGTTGTGAGATAATTCAGGTTGCTTTCCTTCTGTAATACATTCCCTCGTCACAATGCATTTTTCAATGGTAGGATCTGAAGGAATATCAAACATTGCTTCGGTCATCACTTCCTCAACAATAGCACGTAATCCTCTCGCGCCTGTATTTCGCTCGATTGCCTTTTTTGCAATGGCCTCCAGTGCATCATCCGTAAATTCCAGCAATACATTATCCATTTCAACCAGCTTTGCATACTGCTTAGTCAATGCATTTTTTGGCTTAGTTAAGATGTTCACCAAAGCCTCTTCATCCAGCAATTCCAGAGATACAACCACCGGAAGACGACCCACAAACTCAGGAATCAAGCCAAATTTCAGCAAATCTTGAGGCTGAACCATACAGAACAGCTCGCCAACATTTTTTTCTTGCTTGCCCTGAATCTCGGCACCAAACCCCATCGTCTTTTTGCCAATTCGCTTTTCCACAATTTTATCCAAGCCGTCAAACGCTCCGCCGCATATGAACAGAATGTTGGTGGTATCAATCTGGATAAATTCCTGATGAGGATGTTTTCTTCCGCCCTGAGGCGGAACGGAGGCTACCGTTCCCTCCAGAATTTTCAAAAGCGCCTGTTGAACTCCCTCGCCGCTTACATCACGGGTAATGGACGGATTTTCACTCTTACGGGTGATTTTATCAATTTCATCAATATAGACAATCCCCTTCTGGGCATATTCTATATCATAATCCGCCGCCTGAATCAGCTTTAAAAGAATATTTTCCACATCTTCGCCCACATAGCCTGCCTCAGTTAACGAGGTGGCATCCACAATAGCAAAGGGAACATTCAGAATCTTTGCCAGAGTCTGAGCAAGAAGTGTTTTTCCGCAACCGGTAGGTCCCAACATCAGAATATTGCTTTTTTGCAATTCTACATCAGATTCCGTTTCACAGCAAATGCGTTTGTAATGATTGTACACTGCAACCGCCATAGCCTTTTTCGCATCATGCTGTCCTATCACATATTCATCCAGAATTTTTTTAATTTCAATGGGTTTGGGCAATTCCTCCAAAGAAAGTCCTGCATCAAAAGCCTCAAAATCATCTTCTAGAATTTCAATACATCGGTCAACGCAATCGTTGCAAATACAAACTCTGGTGGGGCCTGTAATCAGACGTTTTACCTCTCCCTGCGCTTTTCCGCAGAAAGAACAAGACAACTGGTTTTCTTCAAATTTCGCCACTCGATCACCTCTTTTAGGATGGCTTATTATTTTTTACGCTCAATTACTTCATCTACCAAACCATAAGCTTTTGCCTCTGCTGCAGACATAAAATTATCCCGCTCAGTGTCCCGATTGATGACCTCTATGGGCTGACCTGTTCTTTCGCTCAGAATGGTGTTCAAAGTTTCACGCATTTTAATAATCCGATCAGCATGAATTTTAATATCCGTCGCCTGTCCCTGCATTCCTCCCAAGGGCTGATGAATCATCACTTCGCTGTTAGGCAACGCATACCGTTTTCCAGGCGTCCCTGCTGCCAGCAAAAACGCACCCATACTGGCTGCCATACCAATACAAATGGTAGAAACATCACACTTAATATATTGCATAGTGTCGTAAATTGCCATGCCCGCTGTAATGGAACCGCCGGGACTATTAATATAAAGGTTGATATCCTTATCAGGATCTTCCCCTTCTAAAAATAACATTTGAGCAACCACCAGACTTGCAGTAACATCATTGACTTCTTCTGATAAAAAGATAATTCTGTCTTTTAACAAACGGGAATAAATGTCATAAGAACGTTCTCCTCGATTGGTTTGCTCTACGACCATTGGTACTAAACTCATAGCTTGTCACTCCCTTAGTTTATGTCTTATTTTTCTTCTTTCTTTTCAGCTGCTTTCTTTGTTGTGGTTTTCTTTGCTGCAGGCTTCTTTTCAGCTGCTTTTTCTTCGGTCTCCTTCTTAGCAGTCGTTGTTTTTTTGGTTGTGGTTGTTTTCTTTGTTGTAGTTGTTTTCTTAGCAGTTTCCTTCTTTGGTGCTGCTTCTTTTTCTTCGGTATTTTCTTCCTTTTTCTTAGCAGCAGTCTTTTTGGCAGTTGCTTTCTTTTCCTTTGCATTTTCTACCAAAAATTCCATCGTCTTACGCATGGAAATGTCTTCCTTTACATCCTCAACCTTAAGAAAGCTCTTAATTTTTTCAACTTCCATTTTGTACTGGTCAGCCATCTTTTGGATTTCTGCTTCCGCATCTTCATCCGTTGCTTCGATTTTTTCCAGTTCCTTTACCTTTTCCAGAGCCAAAGTGGTCTTTACTCTGCGGTCAGCCTGTTCACGGAAGCTATCACGCATTTTCTTTTCATCCAGACCTAAATAACTCATATAAGTATTGATATCCATTCCCTGAGAAGAAATTCTCATTTGGAAATCCTGAATCATACTATCAATCTGAGATTCTACCATTACCTCAGGAATGTTTGCCTTCAGATTGTCGCTGAGGAAATCAAGAACTGCTGTTTCTTTTTCGTTCTTTGCTTTCTCAGCTGCAGCTTCTTCCAGTTTCTTCTTGGAATCTGCCTTCAGTTCTTCCAGAGTATCAAATTCGCTCACATCTTTTGCAAATTCATCATCAATTTCAGGCAGAACTTTTTCTTTCAGTTCATTCAGCTTCACTTTAAATACTGCATCCTTACCCTTCAGTTCTTCCGCATGGTATTCTGTGGGGAATGTTACATTGACATCAAATTCCTCCCCAACTTTTTTCCCTACAATCTGATCCTCGAAACCGGGGATAAACTGGCCGGAACCCAGTTCCAGATTGTGATTTTCACCTTTACCGCCTGCAAATGCAACACCGTCTGCAAACCCTTCATAGTCGATAACTGCAGTATCTCCCAGCTTTGCTTCACGGTCTTCAACGGTTACCAAACGGGAGTTCCGTTCTGCCATGGAAGAAATTTCCTTATCCACATCCTCATCGGTTACATTATACTCAATTTTTGGAATTTCTATACCTTTATAGTTTTCAATCACTACCTCCGGCTTTACAGTAACTTTAGCAACCAACACCAGATCAACATCCTGACCTAACTCCTTGACATCCACTTCAGGACGGTCAACAGGAGTGATTCCGGCTTCTTTTACAGCTGCATCGTAAGCATCGGGAAATACAAAATTGATTGCATCATCATAAAACACTTCGGGTCCGTACATTTTTTCAATAATAAATTTGGGAGCCTTACCCTTACGGAAACCGGGAATGTTAATCTTCTTTACGTTTTTACGATAGGATTTCATAATCCCATCCTGAAAGGTTTTTTGGTCAATGGAAAACTCCAGTTCTACAACATTTTCTTCAATTTTATTTACTTTTACTGACATAATCAATTCCTCCATATTCTTTGGTTTATAATATTTGATTTTTCCGTTACGCCAAACGGATAGGCGAAAAATTCAGATAATCGCAGGACACCAGATGAAAACGAATCCCTTCTGTTTCCTCAGGCAAACGACCGTCAAAACGCGGTCCGTGAAGATGCCCGTATATTACCTGACCAACTCCATATTCATGGAACAGCTTCATATGCTCTCCGCTCAGCCTGCCGCTCAAATCAATCGGCGGGTAGTGGAGGCAACAAACAATGGTTTCACAACCTCTTGCACTTTCCAGCGAAAGTCGCAAACGCTGAAGCTCTCGTTCCCAAAGATGGGCGTCCTCAGCCATGTTACCATGATTACACCAACCCCTTGTTCCGCAAATCCCTGTGTTTCTCCAGAGATAGCTGTTATTATACAAAAAGCGAAGGGAGGTAAATTCCTTTTCCTCCGCATATTCACGCATTTTCTTAGCAGTTGTCCACCAATAATCGTGGTTTCCCTTGCCAATAATCTTCTGCCCGTTTAACTGATGAATAAATCGAAAATCTGCTTCTGTTTCCTCAAGATAGGTTGCCCAGGAAACATCTCCCGGTATCAACACCCAATCTTCCGGAGTAATAAGGCGATTCCATTGCTCCATCAACTTGGTTTCATAATCTTTCCAGCCAAACACATCCATTGGCTTGTTCGTTCCGAAGGAAAGATGCAAATCAGAAATTGCATACAGTGACATTAGTTACATCCCCAAAAATTTGCTCACAGCACCATACATTCCGTCTTTGTCCACAACCCCGTCAAAACGGACTGGCAACTGTTCCAGTTCTTTCAACGATGCAGGCAAATCCAATCCGGTTTTGTCTGCCAGATTGTGCAGTAATTGAAATTCGGAAACATTTTCGGTTTCGTTCCCCAGTGCACGGCTGACACAAGCATTAAACTTAAAGGGACTTGCAGTGGAAGCAATTACACACTTTGCCGTATCCCCTGTTTGAGCAAGGTATTTTTCATATACACCATATCCAACGGCGGTATGAGGATCCATCACATATCCGTTTTCTGCATACATTTTTGCAATCATCTTCTCTGTTTCTGCATCATCACAGCAATCCGCCCAAAGCAATTCTTGTAAATTGTTCTTTAATTCATCAGGCACCTGATACGTTCCTGCTTCGGACAAATGTTTCATTAAATCACAAACGGTTTTTTCATCACTCAGGTGATACAGCAGCCGTTCCAGATTACTGGAAATTAAAATATCCATAGATGGAGATTCGGTGACATAAAAATCACGGTTTTTATCATAAACACCTGTTCGGATAAAATCTGTCAATATTTTATTCCGATTAGACGCACAAATCAGTTTTCCGATAGGCACCCCTGCTTTTTTTGCATAGTAGGCTGCCAAAATATTCCCAAAATTACCGGTGGGAACTACTACATTGATGGTTTCTCCTAATTTTATTTCTCCCTTGTCTACCATTTCACAGTAAGCATGCACATAGTACACAATCTGGGGAACCAATCGTCCCCAGTTAATGGAGTTGGCAGAAGAAAAATCAAAGCCATTGTCATTCATTTTTTCGCGGTATTCCTTATCTGTGAAAATCTGCTTTACAAAGGCTTGTACATCATCAAAATTCCCCTTTACACCGGATGCAAACACATTGTTCCCCTTTTGGGTTACCATTTGCAACCGCTGAATTTTGCTGACCCCTTGGTCGGGATAAAATACGGCAATCCGCGTTCCTTCCACATCTGCAAAGCCGGAAAGTGCGGCTTTCCCTGTATCACCGGAGGTAGCAACCAAAATCACTACCGTTTTATCCTGCCCCTGTTTTTTTATGGAGGTGGTCAGAAAATACGGTAAAATTTGCAATGCCATATCTTTAAACGCACAGGTCGGTCCGTGCCACAATTCCAAAAAGGAAACCTGATCGGTCACAGGACAAACAGGCGCTATTGTTTCAGAGCCAAAATGCTCAACGGTATAGGCGCCGCTGACACAATGTTCAATTTCTTCCGTTGTAAAATCCGTCAAATAATCAGAAAGCACTGCCATTGCGCGCTGACGATAGGTCATGTTAAGAAGCTTTTTCACATCAATAGACGGAATGGATTCAGGCACAAATAATCCGCCATCTTCTGCCAAACCTGACAGAATGGCTTTTGACGCTGTTACCACATTTTTTTCGTTTCTTGTACTATAATAACGCAAGTGTGTCACCTCGCTAAACTTTAGTTTTCGTCATTCTATAATCATACTACAAATTTGCCCTTTTGTAAAGAGCTTTTTTGCATTTTTGGTAAAAAGCACTGCAAATTCCTTATTTTTCTCTATTCCCATATTCAAGATGTCAGATTCCATTCACAAAAAAACAAACACCCGACCGGAAATGCAGTATTTTCAGGACGAGTGTTTCTATTGAATTACTTACAGTTTGCATCCCCTGTAGCAGGATTATCAATTAAGCATCCATCCTTTTCAAAACGGGAACCATGACAAGGACAATCCCAGCTTCGCTCAGCCCGATTCCATTTCAATGCACATCCTAAATGGGGGCATCGCGGTTTTGTGGGCGTCAGTAAATTCAACGTTGATTCAAATCCATTTACCAAAAGCTGGGGTTTTAGCATACTTCTTTGTGGTGAAAAAACTTTGGCAAACTCATTTTCCTTATCTAATATCAAATCAGTCAGGATCATAGCTGAAACAAGCGACGAGGTCATTCCCCACTTGTTAAATCCTGTTGCAACATACAAGTCAGGTGTAGACTTAGAGTACTGTCCGATATAAGGGATTCCGTCAAGACTCATGCAATCCTGAGTTGCCCAACGGTATTTCACCCGTGTATCAGGATAATAGGTTCTTGCAAACCGTTCAATTTCCCGCCAGTTTCCGCCCTTTTTCCCTGTACGGTGACCCCCTCCCCCAATCAGCAAAAGAGTTCCATAATTTCGAAACGACATTCCTGTTTTTTGCTCATCTACATACATTCCCGTCAATTTTTGTGCGTTTTCAAAGGCAGTGACATAGGAGCGGTGCTGATATAATTTCAAAAAATAACTTCCGTGTTTGTTTATAAAGGGAAAATGAGTTGCAACAATGATTTTCTTTGCTCTGATTCTGCCGTCATCAGAAATGGCTTCTGTTGGTGTTATTTCCCGAATCCATGTGTGTTCATAAATGGTAAGATTTTTTATAATTTTTGATATAAACTGGTACGGATGAAATTGAGCCTGATTAGGAAAACAAACCGCCCCTTGAGTTTCAAAGGGTAATTCAACCGTTTCTTTTATGATGGCAGGATAGCCTAATCGGTGCAGTGTTTCTGTTTCTCTTTCAATGATTTTTCTATCTGTTAAAGAATAGGTATAAGCCATTGTTTTTTCAAAGTGGCAAGGAATCTTTCGGCACAAAGCCTCATAGTTTTCTATGGCTTTCAGATTTGCATTTAAATAAAGATTCGCCGTATCCAAACCAAATTCTTCAGCCAACTTTCCATAAATCAGTCCATGTTGTGCAGTAATTTTTGCAGTCGTATTTTTGGTAATCCCGCAAGCAATTCGATTTCCTTCTGCTACAACGCAATCCACTCCCGCTTTTTGCAGATAATAAGCACACAAAATCCCGCACAACCCTCCTCCGATGACCAGAACATCCGTATTGATCGTCTCTTTTAAAGTGGGAAATTCAGGAAATTTCACATTCTCCATCCATACCGATTGTTTCATTGATATCCTCCCCGGCTTTTTTTCACTATTATGTGCAGGAAAGGAAAAATTATTTGAACAAAACAACAAAAAACAGGCGTAATGTATTAAAACATCACGCCTGTAGAAAATTTTAAAATTCGTAGCCGGCCATCAAAACCTTGGTGTTGGTTTCAACAAGGGCTTTTTTACTGGGGGGAACAATCTTTTCCAATGCTTTAAGCACAATATCCATATCCAGCATACCGCTTTCTTTAATAATCTTACCCGTCATCACCATATTTGCCAGTTTATCAGAATTTAAATCCATGGCAATCTTGGTTGCGGGAATATCAAAATAAGCAATATCGGTACGAGAAGGCTTTGCATCAATTAAGGTAGAGTCCTTTACAATAATACCACCCGGTTTGACAGATTGTTCAAACTTTTCAAAAGAAGGCTTGTTCATCGCCGCTAAAATGGTGGGAACAGTAATCATAGGAGAGCTGACAGGCTCATCAGACACGATAACGTGACAATTCGCTGTACCTCCGCGCATTTCAGGACCATAAGAAGGAAGCCAGGAAACATTTTTTTCGCTCATCATTGCCGCATATGCAAGCAATTTTCCTGCAAACAGAATTCCCTGTCCGCCAAAACCGGCAAAAATCAGTTCATGTGTCATTTTGCTTCTCCTCCTTCTATATCACGGTACACGCCCAAAGGATAATGTTCCTGCATATTGTCCTGCAACCACTTAATGGCATCTACAGGAGATAAGCCCCAGTTGGTCGGGCAAGTAGAAAGCACTTCAACAAAGGTAAAGCCCTTGCCTTCCATCTGATACTGAAATGCTTTTTTTATTGCTTTCTTTGCATTTTTAATATTCTTTACAGTATCCACGCTGACACGTTCAATATAGGACGGTCCTTCCAGAGTGGAAAGCATTTCGCTCATACGGATAGGATATCCTTGAGTTGCCGCATTCCTTCCGTAAGGAGAGGTCTGGGTCACCTGTCCAACCAATGTGGTAGGAGCCATCTGACCGCCGGTCATACCATAGATTGCATTATTGACAAAAATAACGGTAATATTTTCCCCTCTTGCGGCAGAATGCACCGTTTCAGCAGTACCGATTGCAGCCAAGTCCCCGTCCCCTTGATAGGTAAATACACATTTATCGGGATGAGTTCTTTTAATACCCGTTGCAACGGCCGGAGCACGGCCGTGTGCCGCTTGCTGCATATCGCAATTAAAATAATTATAGGAAAATACAGAACATCCAACAGATGCAACACCAATGGTAGTTCCTTCAATGCCCAGTTCATCCATCGTTTCTGCTACCAGACGGTGAATAATCCCGTGGGTACATCCGGGACAGTAATGCAAATTAACATCAATCAATGCATGAGGTCTTTCAAATACCTTTTCCATTATCTGTCACCTCCTAAGATTTTTACAACTTCTTCTGCTATGCCTGCAGGAGAAGGAATCATACCGCCTGTTCTTCCGTAGAAATGAACAGGCGCTTTTCCGTTAACAGCCAGACGAACATCTTCCACCATCTGACCCATGCTCATTTCAACACTTAAGAAAGGCACGCCCCGTTCAGCCGCTTTTGCATAGGTATCTGTAGGGAACGGCCAAAGAGTAATAGGACGGATAATCCCCGCCTTGATTCCCCTTTCTGCCAAGATTGCTTTTGCATTCTTAGCAACACGGGCAATAGTTCCGTATGCAGTTAAGATGATATCTGCATCTTCACAATCAACCGTTTCAACCATTACTTCATTTTCACAAATTGCATCGTACCGTTTTTGACGCTCCAGAACCAATTTTTCCAGTTCGTCCGGTTCAATAAACAAAGAGTTTACTACATTGTGTTCCCGTTCCATCTTGGTTCCGGTGGTTGCCCAAGGCTTTTCTATCATTGCCTTGCCGCCCTCCTCGGGAAATACAACCGGTTCCATCATCTGACCCAGCATACCGTCACCCATAATCATAGCAGGAACACGGTATTTATCCGCTACATCAAATGCATGACAGGTCAAATCCACTACTTCCTGAATGGAGCTGGGAGCAATAACAAACAGGTGATAGTCACCATGTCCGCCCCCCTTGGTTGCCTGAAAATAGTCAGACTGTGCAGGCTGAATACCGCCAAGTCCGGGGCCTCCGCGAACAATATTTACAATAACACAGGGCAAATCACTGCCTGCAATATAAGAAATCCCTTCCTGTTTCAAACTGATTCCGGGGCTGGAAGAAGAGGTCATTACTCTTGCACCCGCACCTGCTGCACCGTACACCATGTTAATGGCAGCAACTTCACTTTCAGCCTGTAAAAATACACCGCCTTCAATCTTAGGCAGTTTTTTTGCCATGTAAGCAGCCACTTCCGTCTGAGGAGTGATAGGATATCCGAAGAACATCTTACAACCCGCCCGGATTGCAGCCTCTGCAATGGCTTCATTGCCTTTCATCAAAATCTTTTCAGCCATATCGGCCACCTCTTTTCTTTATTTTTCTACCTGAATTACAACATCCGGGCAAATTGTTGCACAAAATGCGCATCCAATACATTTGTCCTGTTCTTTAACCTCTGCAGGATGAAATCCCTTTGCATTGATTCTGTCTGTTGCCATTGTTACAATTTGTTTGGGACATACTGTGGTGCAAAGCCGACACCCTTTACATTTGTCCTCCAAAAATGTTACTTTTGCCATACAACAACACCCCCTTGTTCAAAATTAAAAAGGCTTTTTTAAAAACAATTCAATCGGAAATCCTTTTTCCTGTTCCAAAATCAAGGCAAGATTTTCCGGTGTAGCAGCAGTGTATAAAAACGGAAGATTGGAAACCTTCGCGGTTTTACGAACCACCTTTTCCCCCTCTGCTACCAAGGAAGGAGTGGTTTCTTCCATTAAATTAGCAGTGTTCACAATCCCTGTAAACTTCAGTCTTGAAACCTGCTCAATGGCTTGCATCATGTCCAATGCCTGTTGGGGCGTTTCGGTAAAGGGACGCTTGGGATTCATAATAAAAAACATTTCATATCCACATTCACGTATCAGTTTTTCATACACACCCAGGACGATTGCGCCCTCGTCATCTCCCCCCACGTCAAACACAGCTGCACAGGAAGAATTTTCAAACACTGAAAGAATTTCAGGCGGAACGGACAAAATATCCACATTGGTATTGGCAAACTGAGGAGAAATCACACGTACTCCCGCATTATCCAGCCGTTCCTCTGCGTCTTTTGTACGGAAATAGGGATTTACCGTATCCATATCAACGATTGTCACATTCTGGTGGGTTTTCTTCAAGTGAAGTGCATAATTCAAAGCAAATTCCGTTTTTCCGCTTCCGAAATGCCCTGCAATAATCGTAATTCGATTCATCCCTTTCCACCTCATTTCAGTCTATAAAATCTTCTTCATTTTATCATACCATTTTTACACCCCGTTGTCAACCTCTAAAACCGACAAAATATTTGGAAATATGTCCGTTTTTTTTGGCATTAAAAAAGAACTTACCAAATGATAAGTTCTTTTCTATTTAAAAGGTTTAATTAAAAAGAAAACATCTCTTCACTGTTCAACACAATTGTAAAGGGCCCATCATTTATCAAAGAAATCTTCATATCTGCCCCAAATTCACCGCAAGCGGTTTTGGCAAAACGGGTTTTACAAAGTGACAGAAAATACTCATAAAGAGGAATGGCCTGTTCCGGTCTTGCGGCACCGATAAAACTGGGGCGGTTACCTTTTCTGCAATCGGCGCACAGAGTAAATTGGGAAACCACCAAAATTTCACCCTTTACCTGTTCTGCGTTTAAATTTGTTTTCCCGTTCTCATCTTCAAAAATACGGAGCTTTTGAAGTTTGTCCGCCATCTTTTCAGCAATTCCCTCTGTGTCTGTTTCTTCAATTCCTAGTAACACCAGATACCCTTTTCCTATTTCGCCAATCGTTTTGCCGTCTATAGATACTCTTGCCTCCAACACTCTTTGTAACACAATTTTCATTCGTAACTTCATCCTTTCATTTTGCAAATATGTGAGAACCGATTGTCACCACCGTCGGTCTTGAAAAAATCCATTTACTGGTTGATTTTGCGGGATTGTAGAAATAGATACTTCCGTAGGATGGGTCGACACCGCTCAAAGCCTCTTGTGCCGCATTTCGTGCGGAAGCGGTAGGCTCCATATTGATCTGTCCGTCATTGACAGAGGAAAAGGCACCGGGTTGATACACCACGCCCGCAATACTACTGGGGAAAGATGCAGAATTCACACGATTGAGTATGACTGCTGCCACTGCAACCTGTCCCTGATAAGGCTCTCCTCTTGCCTCTGCACTGACGCATCGTGCAAGCAGTTCTAAATCGGAATTATTGTAACCGCCTGCGGAAAGCCCTAAGGATTTTAAGGTTTTAGGTCCCACCACTCCATCTGCCTTCAAGCCAAAATTGCTTTGATACCAAATGACCGCACTTTGAGTAAGAGGACCAAAAATTCCGTCAATTTCTCCTTGATAATATCCCAGATTTTTCAGTTTTGTCTGAATGCTGACTACCTCGTTTCCTTGAGAGCCATATCGTGACAGAGTTGGGGTCGATTCTTCATATTTCGGAATGAACAAAACTGCCAATACAAGGGTAAGCATTAAGCCAATCAGCAATATCCTTTTTTTCATAAAAATACCTCCTTTATACGTTTAGTGTATATAAAAGAGGTATTTTTTATGCAATTTTTTTATCTTGCTCTGGTTTGAACCTCAACTAACAGTTCTTTGATAAAATCGTCAATGGACACACTGCCCATATCTCCATTTTTACGAGAACGGACAGAAACAGTTCCTGCTTCCATTTCCTGTTCACCCGCAATCAACATATAAGGCACTTTTTCCAACTGTGCTTCACGGATTTTATATCCGATTTTTTCACTTCTGGTATCATGCTCTACCCGAATTCCTACGGCTTCCAGCTTCTCGGTAATTTTTTGAGTATACTCAAAATAATTCTGAGAAATGGGCAATACCTTTACCTGAACAGGTGCAAGCCATGCAGGAAACGCACCAGCATACTTTTCAATCAGCAAGGCAAGAGTACGTTCATAACAACCGATAGATGTTCTGTGAATAATATAAGGATGTTTCTTGCTTCCGTCAGAATCCACATATTCCATACCAAATTTTTCTGCCAACATCTGGTCAATCTGAATGGTAATAAGCGTATCTTCTTTTCCATGAACATTCTTAATCTGGATATCCAGCTTAGGACCGTAAAATGCCGCTTCTCCTATTCCGATTACATAAGGAACTTCCAAATCGTCCAAAATTTTCTTCATGGTCGACTGGGCTTCATCCCACTGTTCTTGTGTTCCGATATACTTTTCTCTGTTATCGGAATCCCATTGAGAAAACCGATAGCTCACATCCTCATAAAGTCCCAATGTTTTCAGCATAAACATGGTCAGTTCCAAACAGCTTTTGAATTCACCTTCCAACTGTTCGGGAGTACACATTAAGTGACCTTCCGAAATAGTAAACTGGCGAACGCGGATTAACCCATGCATTTCACCTGATGCTTCATTACGGAACAAAGTTGAGGTTTCGTTGTAACGAAGGGGCAAATCCCGGTAGGAACGGGCACGGTTCAGATACGCCTGATACTGGAAGGGACAGGTCATGGGTCGAAGTGCAAATACTTCTTTGTCTACTTCCTCGTCACCCATCACAAACATCCCGTCCTGATAATGATCCCAGTGACCGGATACTTTGTACAAATCACTCTTTGCCATTAAAGGCGTTTTGGTTAACTGCCAGCCTCTTTTTTGTTCTTCATCCTCAACAAAACGCTGTAACAGTTGAATGATTCTTGCACCCTTAGGAAGCAGGATAGGCAACCCCTGACCGATTAAGTCGGAGGTGGTGAACAGCTCTAATTCTCGACCCAAACGGTTATGGTCTCTTTTCTTTGCTTCTTCCAACTGCTCCAGATGCTCGTCGAGCATGTTCTTTTTCGGAAAAGAAACACCATACACACGCTGAAGCATCTTATTCTTTTCATTTCCTCTCCAGTAAGCACCTGTAGCGGAAAGAAGTGCAATCGCCTTTACATTTTTCACATCAAATAAATGAGGTCCTGCACAAAGATCGGTAAAGCCATCCTGACGATAAAAAGAAATGGTTTCCCCTTCGGGTAATTCTTCAATCAACTCTACTTTATAGGGCTCGTCCTTCATCAATTCCAACGCTTCGTTTTTCGGTAAAACAAATCGTTCTAATCTTGCACCGTTTTTCACAATTTTCTTCATTTCTGCTTCAATATCACGAAGGTCATCATTGGTCAAGGTGTGTTCCATATCAAAATCATAGTAAAATCCATTATCAATCGCCGGACCGATTGCAAGCTTGGTATCAGGAAATAAATTTTTGACAGCTTGTGCCAAAATATGAGAGGTAGTATGCCAGAAGGTTTTCTTCCCCCGCTCATCGTCAAAGGTAAGAATTTCCAATGTGCAATCCTGTTCAAGCTTGGTAGTCAGATCCACAACCTCTCCATCCAACGCACCGGCAACTGCCGCCCGTGCAAGTCCTTCACTGATTTGTCTGGCAGCATCATACACACTGCATCCAAGTTCAACTTCCATCGTTGAACCGTCTTTTAACGTAATTTTAATCAACTGGGCACTCCCCTTTCATAAAGATATATTTCATTTTATTATATATTTTTTTCAAGAAATTGTCAAGAGAAAAAATTAAGAAATTCTTTGTGCAACACTTTAAATTCTTTTAAAGTGCTTTTCTTTTTCAAACTGTCCGTTTTATGACACACAAAATCAGCTATAATAGGATAAAAGGAGAGTGAAATCAATGAAATTCATGCAATCATTAAATCGAACAGATCCGAATTATGCAGAATTACTTGCTCAAAAGGCGGCACATCAGCTCTGTTTTTATGAAAACAAACAAAAAAGGGAAAGTCATTTTGGAAAACATTTGCTGAAAGGAACCATTACCTTATTAGCGTTCATGATTTCCATTACTTTCCCTTGTGTTCATGTATGGAATTTAAGTATTATTACAACTCTTGCCGCATTGATCTTTTTATAATTCGGCAAAAAAACTCTCGTCTTACACTCCGGAATATGCAGAGAAACCGCCGTCAACAGGAACTACGATACCATTGACAAATCCGGACGCTTTATGATCTACCAGATACAATAAGGTACCAATCAATTCTTCCGGCTTACCAAAACGGTCCATAGGAGTCTGAGACAGAATCTTTTTGGAGCGGTCGGTGTAATTTCCGTTTTCGTCAATCAACAAAGCCTGATTCTGAGCCGTAACAAAGAATCCGGGTGCAATGGCATTGACACGGATTCCCACCTTGGACATATGCACTGCCAACCATTGAGTAAAGTTGCTTACTGCAGCTTTTGCACCGCTGTATGCAGGGATTTTAGTCAGGGGACTGAAGGCGTTCATAGAGGAAACATTGATGATAACACTTCCTTCTTTTCCTAACATATCTTTACTGAAAACTTGAGTGGGAAGCAATGTTCCAATAAAATTCAGATTAAATACGAATTCGACACCCTTTGGATCCAGATCAAAGAAAGTGGTAATTTCGCTGTTTTCAAGGTCTTCCAATTCCAGATATTCTTTGGTGGTAGTTCCTCTGGGATTGTTACCCCCTGCACCGTTTAACAAAATATCGCACTCTCCCAAGTGTTTAACCACAGTTTCGTGTGCTTTTTGCAGACTTTCCAGTTCCAGCACGTTGGCGGAAACACCAATTGCAGTACCGCCGTCCTGTTGGATTTCATTTGCAACCTGTTGGGCTGCTTCTTCACGCAAGTCTAAAATCGCAACTTTAGCTCCCGCTTTTGCCAGTGCCTTTGCAAACATGGCACACAGCACTCCTCCGCCACCTGTTACAACCGCAACCTTGCCTTTCAAATCAATTTCAAATGGTAAATTCATATATCCTTCCTCCTAAATCATGTTAAAATATTGTTTTGCATTATAAAAGCTGATTCCCTGTACAATGGTTTTTAACATTTCTTCATCCTGAGGGTATTCCCCTTCTTCCACCCATTTACCAATCAAATTACACATAATTCGACGGAAATATTCATGTCTGGGATAAGAAAGAAAACTTCTGGAATCGGTAAGCATTCCTACAAAACGACTCAACAATCCCAAGTTTGCCAATGCTTTCATCTGTTCTTCCATTCCATCTCTCTGGTCATTGAACCACCAACCGGAACCAAACTGAATCTTCCCGGGAACTTCACTTCCTTGGAAGTTTCCAAGCATAGTACCCAAAACATAATTATCCTTGGGATTCAAGGTATAAAGAATGGTTTTCGGAAGCTTCCCTTCTGTTTCCAGAGAATCCAGCAAACGGGACAAGGAATAAGCAATGTTCAAATCATGAATGGAATCAAAACCAGTATCCGGTCCTAACTTTTCAAACATTTTTGTATTGTTGTTTCGGATTGCACCCGTATGAATCTGCATGGTCCAGCCAAGACGGGCATATTCACGGGCACAAACCTGAAGCAATGAGCATTTATAAAAATCCGCTTCTTCTGCCGTTATACTCTTACCAGCCATGGCGCGTTGGAAAATATCCTCCAGTTGCTCATGAGTTCCCTCGCCGTAAGGTACACCCTCTAAACCGTGGTCGGAAATACGGCATCCGTTTTCGTGAAAATATGCAATTCGATTTGTCAATGCTTTGACCACGTCATCATAGCAACAAACAGAGATTCCTGCTGCTTGTCCCAATTCATTGATATAATCAGCGAATCCTGCTCTTTGTAACTCAACCGCCTTATCAGGACGGAAGGAAGGTGCTACCACCGTATCAAAGCCGTCTAAGGATGCAAGTTTTTGATGATATTCCAGATTAGAAACGGGATCATCAGTCGTTCCCACCATGGCAACATTGGAACGTTTAATTAACGCTCTGGGTCGAAAAGAATCATCTGTCAGCATCTCATTACATTGATTCCAGATTTCATCTGCTGTATCCTTATTTAATGTCTTTGTAATTCCAAAAAACCGTTTCAGTTCCAAATGTGTCCAGTGATAAAGGGGATTGCCAATCAGATAAGGCACCGTTTCTGCCCATTTGAGAAACTTATCATAATCAGGCTGATCTCCTGTAATAAAATCCTCAGAAATTCCATTACTTCTCATGGCACGCCATTTATAATGGTCACCGCCCAAGAAAATTTCAAACACATTTTTGAATTTGTTATTTTCCCAAATTTCCTTTGGATTCAGGTGACAGTGATAATCAAAAATCGGAAGATCCTTTGCATAATCTTCATACAGATGCACTGCCGTTTCGTTTTTTAACATAAATTTTTCATCTAAAAACATAACTGTTTCCTCCTAAATACGGTATGATATTTTCATTATATCATAAATTTGTAAGAAAAAAAAGGGGCAATTTCACTTTTTTTCAATTTCTTTTTGATAAAAAAATAACGGAGACATAGTACAGTCTCCGTGCAGTGTGTCGATAAACCTATCGACACGCTGTCAGACTGGAAAAAAGGAAGGAATATTTTGTCAAAATGAATCGCAGACAGTACGGGGGTACGGCAAGTGTTCATTTTGGCAAAAAGCAAGTAATCGTCGGAGAAACTTAATGTTTTTCCTACTATTTTTTGTAATGCAGTATAAAAAATTTAATATTTATAATGATTTCCTCTTCATCTTCTTGCGTTAGACCGATTTTTTCGACGGTCTGAACGGAGACATAGTACAGTTTCCGTGTTGTTTATAAAGTTCCAAACAAACGGTCACCCGCATCCCCCAAACCGGGAACAATATATCCCTTCTCGTTGAGATGATCATCAATGCAACCGCAATATACATCAACGTCACCGTGAGCCTCTGTTAACGCTTTTACTCCTTCCGGTGCTGCAATCAAACACATAAAACGAATGTTTTTGGCACCTCTTTGCTTAATAAAGTTAATTGCCGCAATAGCACTTCCGCCCGTTGCAAGCATAGGGTCAACTACCAATACCTGACGCTGGTCAATTTCCGGCGGTAACTTACAGTAATATTCAACCGGTTCCAAGGTTTCGTGGTCACGGTATAAACCGATATGGCCTACCTTGGCTGCAGGAATTAAGCTAAGAATTGCATCTACCATTCCCAAACCTGCACGCAAAATCGGTACGATTGCTACCTGCTTTTGAATGGCTTTTCCATTTGCCATCGCCAAAGGAGTCTGCACCTGAATATCTTCCAAGGTTAAATCACGGGTTGCTTCATAACCCATCAGCAATGCAATTTCGTTTGCCAATGCACGAAAATCTTTTACTGTTGTCTCCGTGCTTCGCAACATGCTGATTTTATGTTGAATCAAAGGATGAGTCATTTCAAAAACCTGAGACATTTTTTGTCCTCCTTTTTCTTTTTCTTCAATCATATATCAAAATTCGTCACTTGTCAACACTTTTCTTTTAATTTTATCCAAGGAAAAATAAAATATGTTTTTTATTAAAATATCTTTTCATAATAAAAAAAATGTGGTACAATATAAGGATAAAGAGTTAAAATAAAAATTTTTGTATGAGAACGGAAAATAGGAGAGACCTATGGATCATTTTGAATTAGTTTCAGATTACAGACCTACAGGGGACCAACCTCAGGCAATCGAGAAGTTGGCACAGGGCATTCTTTCAGGGCAGAAAGGACAAACCCTGCTTGGGGTTACAGGTTCAGGAAAAACCTTTACCATTGCAAACGTGATTCAAAAGGTAAACCGCCCCACTTTGGTGCTGGCACACAACAAAACTCTAGCAGCCCAGCTTTGCACCGAATTTAAAGAATTTTTTCCGAACAATGCGGTGGAATTTTTTGTGTCTTATTATGATTATTATCAACCGGAGGCCTACTTACCCGGCACTGACACCTATATTGAAAAAGATGCCCAAATTAACGATGAAATTGACAAGCTCCGTCATTCAGCCACAGCAGCTCTGTTAGAACGGCGGGATGTGATTATCGTGTCCAGTGTTTCCTGTATTTATGGCCTGGGTGACCCTGAGGATTACACCAATCTGATTGTTTCTCTCCGTCCCGGCATGGAGCTGGAACGAGATGAACTTTTGACACGGCTGGTCAACATTCAATATGAAAGAAATGACATCAATTTTATTCGTAATAAATTTCGCGTACGGGGAGATACAGTGGAAATTTATCCCTCCAATTCTACCGATACGGCACTTAGAATTGAATTTTTCGGGGATGAAATTGACCGCATTACAGAAATCAATGCACTGACGGGAGAAATAAAGGGGATGAGAAGCCATGTGGCTATCTTCCCCGCCTCTCACTATGTCACCACAAAAGACAAAATGAAACGGGCAATCAGTTCCATTCAAAACGAATTAGAACAACGGCTTTCAGAATTTAAAGAAGAAGACAAGCTGGTAGAAGCACAACGGTTAAAACAAAGAACCAATTATGATTTGGAAATGCTTCAGGAAGTAGGGTTTTGTCAAGGAATTGAAAATTATTCGCGTCATATCAGCGGCAGAACACCAGGTAGTGCGCCCTTTACCTTAATGGACTTTTTCCCTTCGGATTTTCTGTTAGTGGTGGACGAAGCCCATGTGACCATTCCCCAAGTACGGGGGATGTTTGCAGGAGACCGTTCCAGAAAAACCACACTGGTTGATTACGGATTTCGCCTGCCTTCGGCTTTTGATAACCGCCCCTTAAACTTTGAAGAATTTGAACAGCGAATCAATCAGGCAATCTTTGTTTCCGCCACACCGGGACCTTACGAACGGGAACATTCTGCACAGATTGCAGAACAGGTCATCCGCCCCACGGGACTTTTGGACCCTGAAATTGATGTTCGCCCCGTAAAGGGTCAGATTGACGATTTGTATGGCGAAATTATAGCTCGTGTAAAGAGGAAAGAACGGGTGCTGGTCACCACTATGACAAAACGAATGGCAGAAGACTTGACCGCTTATTTTGAAGATATGGGTATTAAGGTACGGTATCTTCATTCTGATATCGACACCTTAGAACGAATGGATATTATCCGTGACTTACGTCTTGGTGTGTTTGATGTGTTAGTGGGTATCAATCTGTTACGAGAGGGGCTTGACTTGCCTGAAGTTTCTCTGGTTGCCATTTTGGACACAGACAAGGAAGGATTCCTTCGTTCCGAAACCTCATTGATTCAGACTATAGGCCGTGCCGCAAGAAATGCAGAAGGTCGGGTTATCATGTATGCCGATACGATAACAGACTCCATGCAAAGAGCCATTTCCGAAACCAACAGACGCCGTATGATTCAGGCAGAATATAACAAAACCCACGGCATCACTCCTCGAACCATTCAGAAACAGGTACATGATGTGATTGAAGCCACCACCAAGATTGAAGAATCCGAACAAAGACAGGCGGTTTCTATTGAAAAACAGATTGCAATATTGACAGAACAGATGAAAGAAGCGGCTGATGCTTTGGAATTTGAAGTTGCCGCAAGACTTCGCGACGAAATCCAACGATTGGAAGTGAAACGATGAACGAAATAGTCATCAAAGGTGCAAGAGAGCACAATTTGAAAAATATAGATGTAAAAATCCCCCGCGATAAGCTGGTTGTTGTTACGGGGTTGTCAGGCTCGGGAAAATCCTCCCTGGCGTTTGACACTGTATTTGCAGAAGGACAGCGGCGATATGTGGAATCCTTAAACTCCTATGTCCGCCAGTTTTTAGGTCAAATGGACAAACCCGATGTAGACTACATCGAAGGTCTTTCCCCCGCCATCTCCATCGACCAGAAAACCACAGGCAGAAACCCTCGTTCCACTGTGGGTACAGTAACAGAAATTTATGACTATCTCCGTTTGCTGTATGCCAGAATCGGAGTTCCTCACTGCCCCAAGTGTGGCAGAGAAATTGCTAAACAAACCGTTGACCAGATTGCCGATACCATTATGGCAATGCCTGAAAGGACAAAATTTATGGTGTTGGCACCCGTAATTCGTGGCAAAAAGGGAGAGCATCATAAAATTTTAGACGACGCACGAAGAAGTGGCTATGTCCGTGTGCGGGTGGACGGAAATTTATACGAACTGTCCGAAGAAATTACACTTGAAAAAAACAAAAAACACACCATTGAATATGTGATTGATCGATTGAGCGTAAAGACAGATATCAGAAAACGATTGGCAGACTCTTTAGAAACCGCACTGAGTCTTTCTGAGGGTTTAGCGGGCATCAGCGTGATTGACGGGGAAGAATACTTATTCAGTCAAAATTACGCCTGTCCTGAATGTGGAATCAGTATGGAAGAATTAGTGCCCAGAATGTTTTCCTTTAACAGTCCCTTTGGTGCCTGCCCCACCTGTTCCGGTCTTGGATATCTTCTTCGGGTAGACCCTGACCGTATTTTGAAAGACAAATCCAAGAGCCTTGCAAAAGGTGCTATTCAAATATCAGGCTGGAACAGCGCTGCTGAAGACACGGTTGCAGGTTCTATTTTCGAGGCTTTGGCACGGCATTATGAATTCAGTATGGATACTCCCATCAGCCGTTTGCCCCAAAAAATCGTTGATATTATTCTGTACGGTACGGGAGACGAAAAAATTGATATAATCCAACACCGTCCCGGGAAACGAACCACTCAATATTCCGCTCCCTTTGAAGGGGTGGCAACCAATATTGAACGGCGGTACAAGGAAACCAATTCTCTATGGACCCGTCTTGAGTTGGAAAGCTATATGGGAAACTTTGAATGTCCTGACTGCAAGGGCGCCAGATTAAAGCAGGAAACGCTGGCGGTAACAGTAGGAGAGAAAAGCATTTATGACATATGTAACCTTTCTATTGGAAAAGCATTGAAATTTTTCCGTAATTTAGAATTATCTGCCAAAGATACAGCTGTAGCAAAACAAGTGCTGAAAGAAATTGACAGCAGACTTGGTTTTCTCACCAATGTCGGTCTTGATTACCTGACCCTGTGGCGTGGGGCGGCAACCCTTTCAGGAGGTGAAGCACAGAGAATTCGACTGGCAACCCAGATTGGTTCTTCTTTAATGGGCGTGGTTTATATCTTAGACGAGCCCAGCATCGGCCTTCACCAGCGGGATAACGACAAGCTGCTTGCTACCTTAAAAAATCTTCGTGATATGGGAAACACCCTTCTTGTGGTGGAACACGACGAGGATACCATGCTTGCAGCAGACCATATTATTGACATCGGCCCCGGTGCGGGGATTCACGGCGGTCACTTGGTAGCACAAGGAACAGCACAAGAACTGATGGAAGTAGAGGATTCCGTCACAGGACAATACCTAAGCGGGAAAAAGAAGATTTCCATCCCGAAAGAGCGGAGAAAAGGAAACGGAAACATCATTACAATCTGCGGTGCAAGACAAAACAATTTAAAAAACATAACTGTTTCCATTCCGCTGGGCACTATGACTTGCGTAACGGGTGTGTCGGGTTCCGGAAAATCCTCTTTGATTAACGAAATTTTATACAAAAGCCTTTCCTCCAAGCTGAATGGCTCCCGTTTAAAGGCAGGTGCTCATGACTCCATTGAAGGGGTAGAACATTTAGATAAAATCATCAATATTGACCAATCCCCCATTGGCAGAACGCCCCGTTCCAACCCTGCCACCTATACAGGGGTATTTGGAGATATCAGAAATTTGTTTGCATCCTTAAATGAATCCAAAATCCGCGGATATAATGCAGGTCGGTTCAGTTTTAATGTAAAGGGCGGTCGATGCGAGGCTTGCTCGGGAGATGGAATTATTAAAATTGAAATGCACTTTTTAGCAGATGTTTACGTTCCTTGTGAGGTTTGCGGCGGAAAACGGTACAATCGGGAAACTCTGGATGTAAAATACAAGGATAAGAACATTGATGATGTGTTGAACATGACGGTAGAAGAAGGCTTGGAATTTTTTGAAAACATTCCTAAAATTGAGCATAAATTGCAAACCCTTTATGATGTAGGCTTGGGATACGTCAAAATCGGACAGCCTTCCACTACCCTGTCAGGAGGCGAGGCACAGCGTGTCAAACTAGCAACAGAATTGAGCAGAAAAAGCACGGGAAAAACCATTTATGTATTGGACGAACCTACCACAGGACTTCACTTTGCTGATGTTCACCGCTTGATTGGTGTATTGCAAACCTTGGTTGATTTAGGAAACACGGTTGTGGTCATTGAGCATAATCTTGATATGATAAAAACTGCGGATTATATCATCGATTTGGGTCCTGAAGGGGGCGACAACGGCGGAACGATCGTTACTGCAGGCACCCCGGAAGAAGTGGCAAAGGTAAAACAATCCTACACAGGACAATATTTAAAAAGAATGCTGGAACGATAACCCTTATGGATAAAAAACACAGAACTGAAAATAATAGTTTTGTGTTTTTTATTTTGGGAGGGTTGTCTATGAATAAAAAAGTGAAAATTGCGGGTATTGTTCTGACGGGAGCATTTTTCCTTTTAGCTGTGCGGATTGGGTATTTACAGCTCGTTCAAGGAAATGAACTGTCAGAAGAAGCTGCAAACCAACGATGGATAGACGTACTGGGACAAGGAAACCGAGGAAATATTACCGACCGTCACTTCTGTTCCATGACAAGTGCCGGCGAACAATGGCTTGCGGTCATTACACCTGAACAGGTAGAAGACGGAAACGCACTGTACCGTCAATTACACCCCTTTTGCAGCTGGACTGCATCAGAATTTCAACAAAAATTAGCAGGAAAGCAAATCTTCACAGTGCCGTTAACTGAGGAACCGGACTTTTCCCAAACTCCCGGACTGGAAATTGTGGAATCAAATAAGCGGTACAACACCGAAAGTGTAGCTTCTCATCTTTTGGGATACTGCAACGGAACAGAAGGTATTTCCGGATTGGAAGCAGCTTACGATGACGTATTAGCAAAGGGAAGCGGTATTTCAATCGGTGCAGTCACCGACGCATCAGGACAAACAATTACCGATTTTTCCTCTTACGAAAGCCCCGAACAGAAACGAAACCTCCGTCTTACCATAGATACCACTTTTCAAAACATTCTCGAAGAAACAGGAAAAAAGAAAATTCAGCATGGAGCAGCAGTACTGTTAGACGTACACACCTCCGATATTTTAGCAATGGCAAGCTTTCCCGATTTTGACCAATCGGACATCACACCGTCCTTCACCTCCTCTGACGGCAATCTTTTAAACCGTGCCCTTTGCGCTTACGATGCAGGCTCTGTTTTTAAGATTGTGGTAGCAGCAGCGGCTCTTGAACACAAAACGGATCTGGGGTGGTACACCTGCAATGGTTCTGTGACAATGGGAGAAAAGTCCGTCAGTTGTTATAATGGAATTGCACATGGTGAGTTAACCTTGCCGGAAGCCTTTGCAAAATCCTGTAACTGTTATTTTATCGAATTGGGACGTAAACTGGGCGCAGATACTATTTTAGATATGGCTGAAAAATTTGGCATTGGTTCTCCCTATCAGTTGTTTGAAAACAGCGGTGAACAAACGGACTCTGCCGGTGAAAGAGGAAATTATTTTGAAGGAGAAATTGCCAATTTGTCTATCGGTCAGGGAAAGGTTATGCTGACCCCTCTTCGGGTAGCAGAGTTTTCCGCCATCGTTGCCTCGGGAGGTCTTCGTCATAAGGTGAATCTGGTTCACTCTGTTAGCGACGGAAATCAAAAAACCATACAAAAAATAAGTTCCTTTAAACAAGAACGAATTTTATCCAAAGAAACAGCAGAATTTTTGCAATCCATGATGGTAATGACCACCCTGTCTGGAACTGCACAATCCCTTGCATTGGATGATTTAGGAGGTGCAGGTTGTAAAACCGGAACGGCACAAACAGGCTGGGGTGACGGAGAAAACACAAAGGTCCACTCTTGGATTACGGGATTTTTCCCTGCAGAGCACCCTGAATATGCACTTTGTATCTTTGTGGAAAATGGGGAAAACGAGAAAGCTTCCGCCTCTGAAATTTTCAAAAGAATAATACAGCAAATAGGAAACAAATAACTTTCTGAGAAAAAATGATTGAATTTTTCTTGAAAGTGCGGTATAATATAGTATAGATTTAAACTTAAGGATAAAATGAGGTGTTGAATTGAAGACCATGTTTTCTATATTAGGCGGTTTTATTACCGCAATTTTAGTCATCGCCATCGCTCTTTGCATTTCTGTCAATTCATTGATAGAGCAGTACGGAAACAACTATATTGTTTCAGAAAAAAATGCTCCCCATGTAGATGCGATTATTATTCCCGGTGCAAAGGTGAATATCGACGGTACTCCCTCCAGCAGTTTAAAAAACCGTTTGGACAAAGGTTTTGATTTATATAAACAAGGCTGTGCAAAAAAGATTTTACTTTCGGGTGATCATACTTCAGACTATTACGATGAAGTCAACGTAATGAGAGAATATCTGGAAATGAAGGGCGTTGCTCCCCAAGATATTTTTTTGGATCACGCGGGAATCGATACCTATCATACCATGTATCGTGCCAATAAATTATTTGAAATCTCCAATGCAATCGTTGTCAGCCAGCACTATCACAATGTCCGTGCGATTTATATTGGCAGACAGCTTGGCATCACCGTCTTGGCAGTAAATGCAGCGGATACCGATAATGTTGCTACCACCAAAAAAATGGATATACGAGAATATGGTGCACGGTTCAAAGCATTTATTCAGGCAGGTATCATAAAGCCACAACCGGAAATTACAGAAGAACCGATCTCTATTTTTTCTGATGGAACAATAACACATAACCAATCATGAGGGAAACTATGAAAAAAAATAAACTTTATTTTTTTGTTTCTTGGGCGGCTGTCCTTGCAGTGGCGGTCGCTATTTTTCTATTTTCTGCACAGGATGCACGCCAATCCACCCAGGTAAGCCACGGACTGATAGAACAAATTGTCCTTTGGTACACCAAATACTTCGGTATTCCTTGCAGTACAGGGCAGTTGATTCAAATTACAGGCTTTTGGGATCATTTAGTCCGAAAACTGGCTCACTTTTCTATTTACTCTTTGTTGGGTTTCTGTTGTTGCAATGCCTGCTATAGTACCTTTTTTCAATTAAAGAAATCCTTTGGGTTTTCTCTACTTGCAGGTTCTTTATATGCAGTCAGTGACGAGATTCATCAATTCTTTGTTCCGGGAAGAAGCTGTCAGCTTTCAGATATGGTGTTAGACAGTTGCGGTGTTATGTTCGGAATTTTGCTGTTTTGCACCTTGTTTGCCATAGTAACCAAAAGAAGGAGTGTTTCCCTATGAATTTACAAAAGACAATCAAAAATTTAGAAGCAAACAATATGACCGTTTTGTATGTTGATAAAAAAGAGGAGGTCGTTCCCCTGATTACCACTTTGGTTTCAGAAGGAAGCAAGGTGGCAGTGGGCGGTTCCATGACCCTTTTTGAAACGGGAGTCATTGACCATTTAAAAAGCGGTCGATATAAATTTCTAGACCGATATGCAGACAATCTGACCCACGAACAAGTCTTTTCAATTTATCGGGAAAGTTTTTCTGTTGATACTTATTTTACAAGCACCAATGCGATAACCGAGGAAGGGGAGCTTTATAATGTAGACGGAACCGGCAATCGAATCTCTGCTCTGGAGCATGGTCCCGACTCTGTTATCATTGTAGCAGGCGTAAATAAAATTGTCCCAGACTTAGAGGCCGCCATTCATCGTGTTAAGACAATAGCAGCACCCAAAAACTGTGTTCGTTTGAATTGTGATACTTATTGCAGTAAAGCGGGACATTGCGTTTCTTTAAACAAAAAAAATCCCAAAATGACAGAGGGTTGTTCTTCCGATTCTCGGATTTGCTGTCAGTACAGCATTTGTGCAAGACAACGGGTAAAAGGCAGAATTAAGGTTATTTTAGTAGGTGAAGAATTGGGATATTAAGCAAATTTATCCTAAAAACCAAAATAATTTCAAAAAACCATTGACAAGCCCTTTTTTTTATGCTATAATATTCGTTGCCGCATGATAGAGGTTGTAAATATTTCTTAGGAAATTACCTGACTCAGCGAGTTTGAATAAAACAGGAGGTGCAGCAAAATGTATGCTGTAATCGAAACAGGCGGAAAGCAATACCGCGTTTCAGAAGGCGATATCATCAATATCGAAAAGCTGAGCGCAAACGAAGGAGAGACTGTAACCTTTGATCAGGTTATCGCAGTCGGCAAGGACGACGGACTTACCTGTGGTGCTCCCTATGTGGAAGGTGCTAAGGTCAGTGCAAGCGTTTTGAAAAACGGTCGTGCCAAGAAGGTTATCGTATTTAAGTACAAGTCTAAAAAAGGTTACCGTAAAAAACAGGGACACCGTCAGTATTTCACCAAAGTGAAAATTGACACTATCAACGCATAATGATTACCGCAACGGTGTTTCACAGTAAACAAGGAATTTGTGCATTTAGCTTAGAGGGTCATTCAGGCTATGCAGAGGAAGGCAGTGATATTGTATGTGCCGCCGTATCTGCTATTGCACAATACATGATCGGTGCGGCAGAGCATATGAATCTTCCTTGCCGATATGAATTGAAAGACGGTCTGATTACCTTTTCCTTTACGGAGAATACATCGGATTCTCAGAAACAGAGAATGCAGGATTTTTTAATCCCTTTTGAGACAGCACTAAGGGAGTTATGCGAAACTTACGGAGAGTATTTAAAAATTAGTAGTTTGGAGGTTTAAAACCATGATGATGAACATTCAATTATTGGCTCATAAAAAAGGTGTAGGTAGCACCAAGAACGGAAGAGATTCCGAATCCAAACGTCTGGGTGCAAAACGGGCGGACGGTCAGTTTGTTTTGGCAGGTAATATTCTTGTTAGACAAAGAGGAACCAAAATCCATCCCGGAAACAATGTTGGCATCGGCAGTGATGACACTTTGTTTGCTCTGATTGACGGTAAGGTAAAATTTGAGCGTAAGGGCAAAGACAAGAAACAGGTCAGCGTTTACGAAATCGCTCAATAATTACAGGAAGCTAAAATCCCTCTTGGTTTCAAGGGGGATTTTTCTGTAAGAGAGAGATTCAGGAGGATTGTACCATGTTTGTAGATACAGCAAAAATTGAAATTAAAGCCGGCGCAGGGGGAAACGGTTGTGTTTCCTTTCGTCGGGAAAAATATGTGGCAGCAGGCGGTCCTGACGGTGGTGACGGAGGCAGAGGCGGAAATGTTGTTTTTGTTGCAGACGAGAAAATGACAACGCTGATGGATTTCCGTTACAAAAAAAGCTACACCGCTGAACGGGGTGGTGACGGCACTGCCAGAAAATGCTATGGAAAAGACGGAAAAGATTTGGTGATTGCCATTCCTGCTGGTACTGTCATTCGGGATGAGGCAACAGGATTGGTATTAGCCGATATGAATGAACCGGGAAAAAAGTTTATTGCCGCAAAGGGCGGAAATGGCGGTTGGGGCAACACTCATTTTGCCACTCCTACCCGTCAAGCACCCAATTTTGCAAAGCAAGGAATGCCAGGAGGTCAGCGTACTGTTGTTCTGGAACTGAAATTGTTGGCTGATGTGGGCTTGGTGGGATTCCCCAATGTAGGAAAATCCACGCTTCTGTCCTCGGTATCCAGTGCTAGACCCAAAATTGCCAATTACCACTTTACAACTTTGATTCCTAATCTTGGAATTGTAACCCCTCAAGGAGGAGAATCCTTTGTAATGGCAGACATTCCGGGGATTATAGAAGGTGCTCACGAAGGAGTTGGCTTAGGACACGAATTTTTGCGTCACATTGAACGGACAAGATTGCTTATTCATGTCATCGATGTATCCGGTTGCGAAGGAAGAAATCCCCTGGAGGATTTTGAAATCATCAACCGTGAGCTTCAACAATATAGCATCCCGTTAGCTGAAAAAGAGCAAATTATTGCCGCAAATAAATTGGATTTGTTATATGATAAAACCGCTTATGAGGAATTTGAAGCAACTATGACGGAAAAAGGGTTTTCTGTGTTCCCCATCAGTGCCGCAACAGGACAAGGGGTTCAGGAGTTGATTTCCTATGCCGCAGAACGCCTTTCCAAAATTCCAGTTCCTATTTTGTTTGAAGAAGAAACAGGCGAGGTGGCAGAGTACGATAAAGAAACTCCTCTCACCTTTACTGTGACAAAGCTGGATGCAGACTTTTACGAGGTCAGCGGTTCCTTGGTGGATAAAATTATGGCATCTACCAACTTTGCCGATAATGAATCCGTTCGGTTTTTCCAGCGGGCATTACGGAGCAAAGGCATTATTGACGCCCTTCGTGAAAAGGGAGCTGGCGAAGGTGATACGGTAAAGATGCTGGATTTTGAATTTGACTTTATTGACTAAAAAACAAAACCAACTGAGATTTTCAGTTGGTTTTGTTTTTTGAAAAGATACATCCGCAATAATTCTGGCGGTACAGTCCATATTCCTGCGACAGTTGGGTGGACCGTAAAAATCCGCCTTTTTTCTTGAAATCAGAAGGCAAAAAGGATATCCCGTATTCCTCGCCCATTCTCTCCCCTATTTCATTCAATAGGGAAGCATTTTTTAAAGGACTAATCGTAAGAGTAGTAGTAAACCAATCAAAATTGTGTTTAGACGCATACTCTGCCGTTTTTTTCAGACGTATAGAAAAGCATTTTTCACATCGTCTGCCACCCTCAGGCTCATGCTCGAGACCCTTTACTACCCTATAAAACTCCTGAGCATCAAAGGGAATAACGACACCCTTTACAGGATTTTTTACAGGCATTTCTTTTATTAACCGCAACTGTTCCTGAGAACGGCGAAGAAATTCTTCTTCCGAATCCATATTGGGATTATAAAAAAACACAGTGATTGCAAAAAAACGGCTAAGATACTCCAGTACATAAGAGGAACAGGGTGCACAACAGCTATGGAGTAAAAGCGTTGGAGGAGACTCCAACATCCCCTCCAAAATAATTTCCATTTCTTTTTGATAATTTCGATTCATCAAGAAAACCTACTTTTGTTGTAATAATACATCCACAAAATATTCACCTGACACTGTGACCCCGTCAACATTACACTGAATTTTCGGTTCAATCTGATGAGTTCCTTTCTTAACCCCCGTCAAATCCAAAGTAACAGTAAAGGAATCAGCATTCACCTTTTCCAATGCAGCCTTATGCCCTTCCAGCTTCAATACCAGTTTCTCTGTCTGTATCACCGTTTTGACATTCTCAGGTTCATTGATCAAAGTAAAACTTTTGATTTCCACAGTTTTTTTCTTGCCGGATACCAACACCGCTTCCACCGCTACATTTTTGATTCCGTCAACAGAAATAAGCTCATCTCCCAAGGGAATGGAAAATAACTTCTTATGATGCTGCAAAGTTACTTCTGACAAGTCAAAGCTTCCCAAATGAATACTGTCAAGCCTTTCTAAATTCTCTTCTGTTCCGGCTATTACAATCGCGGAATTAGAAATAGTGATTTCGTCTAATTGATAATCTTCCAGTTCCAAAGAACCTGTCACATCATATTTCAGCTTTACCTTTTTAGTCGGATACACTTTGCTTTCCAATGTAATCACCGAGGTAGAAAGTTCTACTTTATCTGAAGTCAATTCTGTTCCATCATCTTTTATAATCTTTAATTTAACTTGCTTTTTCATGTCTTTTTTTGCACCATCTACATCAATTACGGCAGAAATTTTCGCAATCTGATTCAACACACTGACAGGTCCCTTGACCAAAATTTCCTTTGTTCCCAAGGTGGGTCGTTCTGCATAATACCCTTCCTTGGGGCTTCCTGTTATTTCAGGTGTTATTCCAAACACTCTATCTTCAATTTTATCTACGGTGATTGTTATGGAACGGGGGCTACGTTCCAGCACACTGATTCCGTCCTCTGGAAAACTTAATTGAGGAGAAAAAGAAAAACTCCCTGTCTGCTGAATATTCCCAACATCAACTGATGCCGTCACATCCGTTGCCTTTAGACCGATCACTGACTGACGTTTTCCCTTCACACGAAGATTCATAATATTTTCGTTCTGTTCAACAATCACAAGTCCTTTTGCTTCCAGCTGAGCTTCATTCACCAAATGTACTGGAACTCCCTGAATGGAAATCTCAAACAGGGGATTTTCAATCTGTACCACATAAATCCACATCAAAACAGCCAGTAAAACTGAAAACAGCTTTAAGGGGCCATTTTTCTTAAAGAAATTAATCATCGATTTTCCCCTTTCTCGCGAACAAGGATTTTGCCTTTTTGACTTTTACATCTGGTTGTAAGTAATCCAGCAAAATATTCTCCAACCGTTCAGGATTCAGGTGACGAAGCAGTTGTCCGCTTCTGGCAAGAGAAATCGTCCCCGTTTCTTCAGACACAATAATTACCGCCGCATCAGACACTTCGCTCAGTCCTAACCCTGCTCTGTGCCGTGTGCCAAGTTCGCTGCTCAACTCCTTATTCTGGGTAAGAGGCAGGAAACATGCCGCTGCCTTGATCATCGCACCTCGAATTACAACAGCTCCATCATGCAAAGGCGTATTGGGTACAAAAAGATTTCCCAATAATTCTTTGGATACAACAGAATCCAATGCAATTCCGGTGGAAATAATTTCACCAATTTTTGTGTTTCGTTCCATTACGATCAACGCACCTGTATGGTTAGCAGAAAGACTGCCGCAAGCAACTGCGACTTCATGTACAGTTTTAACAATTTCATCCTTCGGTTCTGATTCCTCTACAATATTGTTCAATGCAATGGGAACCTTTCCCATTTTTTCCAAAACACGCCGAAGCTCCGGTTGGAAAATAACCAAAACTGCTACCAATCCTACCTGAACTGTATTCTGCAAAATGTAATAAATCGTATTCAACTGCAGCCATTTACTAATCTGCAATACCGCCAGAACCACAACAATACCCTTCAAAAGCTGGGCTGCACGGGTTTCGCGAACCAATAAAATCAACAAATAAATGACACAGGCAACTAACACAATATCCACAATATCCATGACACGGATATTATCCGTAATAGAAAAATTCAAGCGACTTAACAAATAATTCACGATTCTCACTCCCTGTATCCAATGTAAAAACATTTATCGAATGGTATATTACAATACCCTATATATTTATTATACCTTTTTTTTGGTCATTTGTCATTAGTTTTTTCGTTTTTTTTATTATTTTTTTGTTACAATGTTATTCTAAAAAACTTCTGGGTCTTTTTTGCAAAAAAGTATTGACAAAACAAGAGAATAATGCTATAATATTGTATGTTGGTTTGAAAAACTGGGTGTGGCGCAGTTTGGTAGCGTGCTTGAATGGGGTTCAAGAGGTCGCAGGTTCAATTCCTGTCACCCAGACCAGAAAAAACGACAAGCTTTAGCTTGTCGTTTTTTTAATTCTGCTTTCTGACAATCAGATATTCATCACCGTCACGAAAATACGGGCAATGCTTTTTTTGAGAAAGACGAATGGCCTCATCCTCATCCATCACCATACAGCAAAAGAATTCATCATAATCTTCATCATATTCACCATAAAGGCAACGTTCACATTCGTCCATTTTACCGTTCTCCCTCATTCAGATGCAAAAATCTCATCATAATTGCCACTACTTCCCCGCGGCTTGCCGAAACAGTAGGCGCAAATTGATTATTTTCTTTTCCGCTAATCAGCTGATTTGCCACAGCCCAGGCAACTGCTCCCTTAGCTGACGGGGATATTTCACCACTGTCAGAAAAGCCAGTGGTATTTCCATATTTACTCACATCATATCCCATCGTCCTTGCATAACGATAAAGCATGGTGACAATCTGCTCCCTCGTCGCCTCTCCGTCAACACCAAAAACTGTTTCAGACTGGCTGTAGGCAATCTTTTTTTCCACTGCCCAAAGCACTGCTTTTTCATGCCAACTACCCACAGCAACATCCGAATAGCGGCTTTGTTCCTTCACCTCAGGCTCGCCTGCCATACGGTAAAGCATGGTGACAAGCATGGCACGTGTCATGGGGATATCCGGTGAAAACTTTGTTTCAGAAGTACCGGAAACATAGCCCAAATCCACCGCTTCGTAAATCTGCTCCTCTGCCCAATGACCGGCAGTATCCGTAAAACCACGGGTAAACTGATTAAAATATTCTTCTACACTTTGCCGTTCTACCTGAAAAAAAGAATCTGTAGCAGAAACAGGCATTGAAAACATTGCCAGAACCAATCCTATGGCAATGATTGATTTTTTCTTCATAGGAACTTCTCCTCTCTTATCCTTTGTATTCGACACAAATCAGAAAATTCCCTTTTTTTCCGCATAATCACTTACTTAATCTGCACCTTATCCTCCCCTAGAAGGCGTTTTAACTCATTGAGGAGAACATCAGAACAGAACACCCATTTTTCCTGTTGTGCCTTTCTCCATTGTTTCAAATCCTCTACATACAAATAAACCGCAGTGGTACCACCCGAAAATCTGTCCAACAGATTCTTGACCGTTTCTAACTGACCGCTTTGCAGCTTGACTGCAAGGGAATCGGGACGTTTGGTCTGCTCTGTGTTAATGAGCTCCATTTTTTGTGCCAAAATTTTCACTGTCTGATTTTCCTCAATACTGACCGTCCCCTCCAGCAATATAAGCTTCTCCTGTTGAATCAAATGCTCAACTTTCGTCAACATATTAGGAAATACCAAGCAATCAACCGTTCCCTGTAAATCCATTAACTGAAAGGTTGCCATCATGCCACCGCTTTTTGTTTTTTTTCGTTTTGGGTTGGTGACCATTCCTGCCAAAACAATGCGTTTTTCGTTCCAATTTTCCGTAATCTCTCCGGAATAATTTTTTGCAAAACCTTCCAGCAATCCTTTGTATTCCTCCAAAGGATTGCCTGACAAATATAACCCGATGATTTCCTGTTCCATGGAAAGCAATGTCCGTCTGTCAAATTCCTCCACATTCGGAAAAACAGGTCGGTGAGAAAGCTCCGTGCTTCCAAACAAAGAGAATTGTCCTTCCAGATTGTTCTTTTTTTCAGATGCTATCTGCTCCATCCATTCTTCATATACTTGCAGATATTTTGCACGGTTTCCGTCAAGACAGTCAAAGGCTCCGCAAAGAATCAGGCTTTCTATCATTCGTTTATTCACTTCACCGCAGCAGGTACGCTTCAAAAACTCATAAAACCCACTGAATTCCCCTTTTTCTCGCTCTTCCAATATCACATTGATTGCATTTCTTCCCACATTTTTTACTGCCGCTAACCCAAAGTGAATGTTCCCGTCTAAGGTGGGTGTAAATACATCCATACTTTCATTGATATTGGGCGGTTGAACCGTCAATCCCATTTGATTACATTCTTGCATGTAATAACTGAGCTTCGGCAAATTATCCAGATGATTGGTTAATACCGCCGACATAAATTCTGCTGGATAATGTGCCTTTAACCAGCCTGTCCGATAAGAAAGTACCGCATAGGCGGCTGCATGAGATTTATTAAAGGCATACTTTGCAAAATCTACAATTTCATCATAAATTTTCTTCGCGGTTTCCTCAGAAACCCCTTTTTCTACTGCACCGAAGACGAAATGTTTCTGCTCCCGTGCCATCACATCCTCTTTTTTCTTTGACATGGCACGACGAACAAGGTCAGCTCTGCCCAGAGAATACCCCGCCAGACGCTGAACAATCTGCATGACCTGCTCCTGATACACAATACATCCGTAGGTGGGCGACAAAATATCCTCAAGCAAAGGATGTGCATAAGTAATTTCGTTTAGATGCTGTTTTCTGTAAACATAATCAGGAATACTTTTGGCAGGTCCCGGTCGATAAAGAGAAATTCCCGCAATAATATCCTCCAGACAATCCGGCTTTAAATCCCGCATAAACTGCTTCATACCGGCACTTTCCAACTGAAACAGGCCATCCGTTTTGCCCGAGGCAATCAATCGGTAAGTGTCCTCATCCTCCAAGGAAACCTGTTCCATATCGATCTTCTTCCCATGCAGTTTTTCAATCATTTGTTCTGTCTGACGAATAATGGTTAAGTTTCTAAGTCCCAGAAAATCCATTTTTAAGAGTCCCTGAGATTCCAGATGCTCCATGGTAAACTGGGTTGTAACATTCCCTTGCTGACGAATCAGAGGAACAAAATTCACCGTATCTTCTGCCGAAATCAAAATCCCCGCAGCATGGGTAGAGGTATGATGCACCATCCCCTCTACTCTAAGTGCATAGGAAAACAATTCTTGCATTTGCCTGTCTGTTTCAAGCAACTGCTTAATACTTTCCGATTCCATTGCCTCTTTCAAAGAAAGTTTCGGATCCCGACCCAACAGCTTTGCCGCCTTATCCACCTGATGATAAGGCAAACCCAAAACCCTACCCACATCCCGTACCGCAGCACGAGCCGCCATGGTACCGAAGGTGACAATCTGGGCGACACGGTTCTTTCCGTATTTCTCCACCACATAGTCTATCACTTCGTCGCGTCGTTCATAACAAAAATCTATATCAATATCCGGCATACTGACCCGCTCGGGATTCAAAAACCGTTCAAACAGTAAGTCGTATTTGATTGGGTCAACGGTTGAAATATCCAAGGCATAGGAAACAATACTTCCCGCAGCAGACCCTCTTCCGGGGCCTACCGAAATTCCGTGATCTTTTGCATATTTCACATAATCCCATACAATCAGAAAATAATCCACATATCCCATGGAACGAATCACATCCAATTCATACTCCAACCGCTTTTCCACGGTTTCGGTAACGGGATAATATTTTTTTCTGATTCCTTCCAGACACAAATCTTTCAAATAAGCAAACGAATCCCCCTCCACCGGAAATTCCGGCAAGTGTACCGTATCAAAATCTAACGTTACCTGACAGCGGTTTGCAATCTCCCAAGGAGTGGTCAAACTTTCGGGATACATTCCTAAGGCACGTTCCATTTCCTGACCTGATTTCAGGTAAAATTCCTCAGTTTCAAATTTCATTCTGTCAGGGTCTTGTAACGTTTTCCCCGTTTGAATACACATCAAAATATCCTGTGTTACAGCATCCTCGCGGGTACAGTAATGAACATCATTAGTAGCAACTACCCCTAAGTCAAATTCCTTTGCTAAGGCATACAGCTTGGAATTTAATCCCGCTTGCTCTCCTATTCCCTGATTTTGCAATTCAATAAAAAAGTGATTCTTTCCGAAAACAGAACAATAACGCTCTGTTAACTTCCTTGCCCCTTCTTCGTTTCCCTGTAACAATGCATGAGGAATATCACCGCTCATACAGGCAGAAAGAGCAATAATCCCTTCATGATATTGCTCCAAAAGTGCAAAATCCACTCTTGGTTTATAATAAAAACCATCCAGTTGAGCAGTGCTGACAATTTTCATCAAATTCCCATATCCTGTATTATTTTCTGCCAACAAAACAAGATGTCCTATGGATTCCCGTGCACGGGGTTTCTCCTGTAAGCTCCCTAAGGTGGTATATACCTCACACCCTAAAACCGGATGAATGCCATTTTCCTTTGCTGTCTTGTAAAACTCTACCGCGCCGTACATCACACCGTGGTCAGTCAGTGCAACCGCCATCTGTCCCAATTCCTTTGCACGAGAAACAAGCTCCCTGATTCGGCAAGCACCGTCCAGCAAGCTGTATTCTGTATGAACATGAAGATGCACAAAGGAATCCATTCAAATCTCCTCCGCTAATTTCAGAATCTTTCTCATTCTGTGATTCACTCCCGATTTGGAAATGGTGGGATTCATCAATCTACCAAGCTGTTCTAAAGATGCCTCCGGATTTTCCAGACGCACTTGACAAAACTCCTTTAATTCTTTTGATAAATCGGGATGATACTCCAATACTTTATGAATTGCAGCAAGCTGTCTTTCTGCTGCATTTAACATTCTTTCCATGTTTGCCATGTCGCAATTTGTTGCCCGATTGCTAAGATTATTCATTTCTTTCAAAATACGGACATTTTCAAAATCCATTAAGCCGCTTGAAGCACCCATTAAAATCAAAACGCTTCCAATAATTTCTGCTGATTTTACATAAATCACATAATTGGATTTTCGGACAGTCACCTTGGCCTCAATGCCCAATTCCTCCAAAAATGCAACAAAATCCTGACTTAATTGTTTACGAAAGGTAACAAACTCCAAATGATAATTTTTTTCAGGATTTGTAACAGAGCCACAACAAAAAAAAGCACCGCGAAGAAACGCCTTCATACAACATTCCTCCCGCAGCAGATGATAACCAATTCTGAATGGTTCCTCAATGCCCAACTCCTCAAGCATTCTGTCCATATCTCTGTCTGCTGTCAGATGATATGTGGTAACAGCGTGATGTCTGACCTCCACTTTAGCATGAACACCAAACACCTTTTGGAGAAGCATGAGAAGCCGTTGTGCCACAACTGCATGCTCTGTCACCACCTTCATGCTGCCTTCCTGCAGTCTTGCGCCAAACAGGAAAAAGGCTGCCAATTCTGCCTTCATACAGCAACCTTTGCCAAGCCCGTTTTCGCACAATTCATTTTTTATCTGCAACGCAAAGGACAATAAAACTCCTCCTAACGTTTATTCTGATGATCCAGTTGATAATCACGGTGCACCACCGTAACCGGCACCTTATTCTTTTTCAAGAACTGGAATAGTTGTTCTGCAATGGCAACACTTCTGTGTTTCCCCCCTGTACAACCAATAGCAATCACCAGTTGTTGCTTCCCTTCCGCCTTATAGTGGGGAAGCAAAAATTCTATCATATCTGTAACCTTGTTCAAAAAAGTTTTCGTCTGCTCATGCTTTAATACATATTCGCTGACCGTTGGATCAAGTCCGGTAAAATCCCTTAAATTGTCAATATAAAAAGGATTAGGCAAAAACCGAACGTCAAATACAATATCCGCATCAATGGGAATTCCGTATTTATATCCAAAAGAAAGAATATTGACAGAAATTTCTTTGGATTGGTCCGTATCATCCAGCATATCATAAAGAGCATTTCTTAGTTGCTGAGGTTTCATAAGGCTGGTATCAATAATAATATCTGCCCTTTCTCTTACCTTTTCCAGCAGTTTTCGTTCTTGTGTCAAGCCGTCCGATATACGGCTGTTTTGTGCCAACGGATGCTTTCTTCTGCTTTCCTTATAACGACGGATAATGACTTCATCACTTGCTTCCAGGAAAATCAGCTTTACATCAACATCCATTAAATCGGTCTGATTCATTTCCTTAAGCAAGACATCAAACTGGTCACCGCTTCTGGAATCCACCACAAATGCCACCTTCGTAATATCACGTCCGTTACTGTGACACAGGGTGATAAAGCTGGTAATCAAGTCGGGCAACATATTATCCACGCAAAAATAGCCCAGATCCTCGATATATTTTATTGCCTGACTTTTTCCCGCACCGCTTATTCCGGTAATAATCAGACATTGCATCTGCTTCACTCTCCTATGATACAAATTTCATTTTCCAACATAACACCAAATTGACGGTGGACTTTTTCCCGAACCTGTTCCATCAGAGTCAATACATCCTTTGCCGTAGCACCCCCTGTATTGACAATAAAACCGGTATGTTTTTCCGACACTTGAGCACCGCCTACACGAAGCCCTCTAAGACCTGCTTGATCGATCAGTGCTGCCGCATAATGTCCCGTCGGACGTTTAAAGGTACTTCCTCCCGAGGGCAATGACACAGGTTGTTTTTCCCGTCTGCGTTTTGCCAAATCTTCCATTTGTGCCAGAATTTCTTGCTGATTTCCTGGAGTCAGGGACAACTCTGTTTCGCAGATAATAGCGCCCTCCTCATCACAAAACATACTGTGCCGATAAGAAAAATCGTGGTCCGTTACGACAGCAAACTCCATTTTGTTAGAATTAAAGTACTCTGTACGCACCACAACATCCGACATTTCACCGTCGTAAGCACCTGCATTCATTCGCACAGCACCACCTACACTTCCCGGTATTCCGGACGCAAACACAAGACCTGAAAGGCTATGCTTTGCCGCCTCCCGAGAAGCACGGGCAAGCAATACACCGCTGCCACAAACCATAGTCGATCCGTTTACACTTAAATGATTGAATTCCGGATGCAAAATGACACCACGGAATCCTTTATCTGACACCAGAAGATTGGAGCCATTACCCAATACAAAATAAGGCATTCCCGATTCTTTGATGATCTCTACCGCTGTTCTCAGTTGTTCTTTATCAGCGGGGCAGACGAATACATCTGCGGGACCGCCAATTTGAAAGGATGTATGCTTATGCATTGGCTCATTCACAGAAAAATGGATATGATTTCCTTTAAACTGTTCCAGCATCTGACTCTCTCCTTTTTATTCCTAAATATTGAGCTCCCAAGAATGCTGCACCGATAATTCCTGCATCGTTTGCCAATGCGGCAGTAGTAATTTCTACTCTTTTACCGGTCTTGCAGTAATCATACTTGCTCACAAAATCACGAATGGGTTTTAATATAGATTCGCCTTCATTGGAAATACCGCCACCAATCAAAACCCTTTCCGGTTGAAAGATATTAACAAGATTAGCAATTCCAACGGATACATAATGAAGATAGGTATCCACCACATCCTGTGCGGTTTTATCCCCTTTCTTAGCTGCGTCAAAAGCAGTTCTTCCCGAAACTTCTTCCAAAGACTTTGCTTCCTGCCACATCAAGGAATGAGGATTCTCTTCCATTGCTTTTTTAGTCTGGCGAATCAGAGCAGTAGCAGATGCATACGCTTCCCAACAACCATGGTTTCCGCATCCGCACGGCTCTCCTTCCATGTTGATTATCATATGTCCCAACTCACCACCGCAACAATTAAAGCCGGTGACAATTTTATTGTCAATAATCACACCGCCTCCAACGCCGGTACCCAAAGTTACTGTCACACTGCAATCAGTTCCTTTTGCCTTTCCCGCCATCGCCTCTCCAAAGGCTGCACAATCACCGTCATTTGCCAGATAAACAGGTACATCAAAATGTTTCTGAAACTCTGTGCACATGGATATATTGGAAAGACCCAAATTTTCGGAACGAATCACAACACCATTTTTGCTATCACAACTTCCGGGGTTTCCGATTCCGACCCACTCAATATCGTGAAACGAATACCCTGCATCCAAAACCACTTTTTTGGAAAGCTCTGCCATATCCTTAATAATCTCACTATAATGGCGGCCGGCTCTTGTCTTTACACTATCCTTATGGAGAATTTTCCCGTCTGCATCAAGCAAACCAACTGCAATATTCGTTCCTCCTAAATCAATTCCGATATACATGTCTTACAACCCCTCTTTTTTAAAACTCCCCCTCATTCACCCCCGCCATCAAACGGTCATTCAATGTTTTCGCTGCATTATATCCCATTCTTTTCTGACGGTTGTTCATTGCCGCAACCTCTAAAATTACTGCCAGATTACGGCCGGGACGAACGGGAATTTTCAAAGAAGGAATATCAAGTCCTAAAATATTGATATATTCATTTTCCATGCCCAATCTGTCATACA
>JAZNAU010000030.1:0-29570 GCA_045586685.1 Clostridia bacterium | reverse complement strand
AGAATATAACTCCTTGTTAAGTGTATTAACCAGCGTAATGCCATTTTCATTCTTTTCTGTTGCAAACTCTGCACCAATAAGCGCCAGCTTGTAAATCTCTGTAATATCCGTTCCTCTATAATCAATTCTTTTGTTCATAGTAATTAATTCCTCCTAAAATTTTTATAAATACTTTCTCAATATGCTATTTGCATATCTTTCTGCTTCTTGTTTCACCACCTCAATAACATTGGTGGACTCACCATACCGAGGGTTAGTTTTAGAACCACCCATGCCATGAATAATACTGCTAATAAGACCTTTTCTAAAGTCTCCACCATCAAAACCTGCGTGCATCCCCCATCCATGAGTACTAGATTTTGAACTCATTAGATTCTCGTCAAAATACACCTCTATTGTGTAATTACCCTTGCTATTTTTTACTACCTTTCCACTAACCGCATCAATTGTTTCGTATGTGCGAATATAATCAGTAGGTGAGTAGGTGGAATACCATAAATCATTAACAGACTCTTTGAGTTTCTCTTTGGTTTTTTGCATAATCTCATTAGCTGCCTTGTTCAGCTTAACATCAATTTTACTTATGATTTTTTGTAACTGTTGTTGAATGCTCATTTAGTCTCCTTTCCTTACAACAGAAAAGGCTATATCAGATAAATCAATATCCAATATAGCCTTGATGACATTATAAGATTTAATTGTTCTTTTCAACTTTCCAATTAAGCATGGCTAAATATGTTTTATGCGGTACTTTCCCTTTGCATTTTTCAGCTACATCTTTTATATAATTTTGCCTATATTCCATATATCCATTTTGAGCTTCTTCGTGGGTGTCAAACGTGCCAACTTTCTTTTTAGAGCCTAAAACAGACATAGTAACATCATATTTGCCAGTATCGTCATTCAATACGATGCCTGCGTCTGCATTCCTTGACTCAAAAATAGTATTTGTGAAATGCGGAACAAGAGTACAAGTATCTGAACCATACATCATATTGCCGGGTATTAATATGTCCTTATCTAAATCAACTTTTCTATCGCCCATAGAATTCTTCTTGTGCCACTCTCTATAGTTGGAAAAGTTCAGCCATTCAACATCAACCGTACAACCAGCATAATATGGCTTGTTTTCATGCACTTCATCACTAAAGCATCTTTGCATCATATTAGCCCATTTGATATAAGATACATCACCTTTATATGCTGATGAATCATTGCAACCCAAATATCCCATACCATATGTTGTTCTCTTCCATTTAGCAGCATACCAATCGTTTTCTTTGTAAAGGATATTGTTGATAATATCAAAAATCATATCCTCGGTATCGACTTCGCCTTTAGAGTATCTTTCTAATATAGCGGTATATTGCTTTTCGCTTACAGGGTAGATGTTTTTATAATAGTTATTAGTCTTGTCGTTGCCTTTGTGCCAACAATGTGTATTGCCGACGTAATCAAAATTTACAATAAAAGCATAAACTACTAATTTCCATACCTCAATAGTTTTCTTTTTAAATACCCATTTTTTACCGTTGTAAACATTCTCTTGTAATGTGCAAATCTTTTCACCGGAGTAATCTGTTTTTATACGTTTAAATACATATTTTTTACCATTGTGTTCTAACACTCTGCCATAATTAGAAATCCATGCTTTTTTGTAATCAATCAATTCAACGAAATATTCATCTTCGGCAATCAGTTTTACGCCTGATCGCTTTACGTCAAGTATTCTCATTGATAAAGGCTTTTTATAAAGACGTTCTATTGTTGCAATGTTTTCTTTAGATATAGTTCCTTTTAATTCAGAATTATATGTACTACAACAGTTTTTACACCAACATTGACCTTTGCCAAATCTTTCTATCGGTAAATCTCTTCCACATCTATTACATCTTTTTATTTCATTATGTGTTAAAAGAGGTTGTACCTCTCTTTTGTTGTTATTGTCATTCATTCGTCCTCCTTTATAATACCCATAAATTCAAACATAAAAATAGACCTCACCGAAGCGGTAAAGTCAACTATGCTTGAGTATGGTTCTGCAAACTTTCTTTTTACTCCGGGCAGATGGGAGTCCCTACATTTTTAAGGCTGTAGTCTCACCGTTTTTTCTTTGTTTTACCTTTGGTCTTTTTCTTCTCTTCTTCCGTAGCAGATAAGGAAATATGCTTACACTTGATACCGAAAGAGTTTAATATCTCTACACCATCCATGCCGTCATAAGTGCCTTTTTTGTATTCGTTAATTACACCGATAAGCACCACATAGAGTAAACTTCTTTTCTCCGGCTCTGTAATGTCTGATAATGCTCTTGTAAATGAATCAATCCATTTTGTGTCACTCATTCTGTACTTCTCCTTCATTTATCTTGTTCATTAATTTATCACATGCATCTTCGACTTTTTTACCTGCGTTGATTTTTAATTTATAGTGTTCGGGAGATATGTGTCCACTTGTGCCATCAAACATATTTACTGTACGTTCTTTATAATGCTGCGGATAGATGGTAAAGTAACTGTACATTTGAATTTTGTCACCGTCTGATATAGTATCCACAACTACATTCAAAAAAGCATCTACCACTTTTTTGATGATTTTTTTGCTATATGTTAGATGATATTTTTTTTGGTAAAAATGTTTGTTGCCACCAACCACAAATTTTTCTTTCTTGAGTTTTGCAGATATTCTGTCAATCAATTCTTTTTTGCTTATACTGTTCATTCATTGCTCCTAACTTCTTTTCTGTATAACGTTTTGCTGCTGTTGCAAGTTTTGAACCCGGTTTAATATACACCCTATACTGTTCGGGAATGGTAATCTCTTTACCTTTACCTGCACAATAAATCTCTTTCTGCGGTCTATGTCGAGGTTCAATTATCATATATCCATTAAGAACAATAGTATTTCCTATTGATATAGAATTCTCAACCACATCAAAAAAGGCAGTTAAAATCTCGCTGATTGTTTCTATACTATGATTTTGTTTTCTGCTTTTGGTTAAATTAAATATTCTTTGAATCACACCCGGTCTAATGATTTTTTCATTCATTACGTTTTTTGTTTTTCTCCTTTCAAATTGTCAATAAAATTCTCATTTTAAGACTTGTATTCAATGTATAATAAAAGTTTCTTTGCTAATTTGTAAATAGTTTCCTTATTAAAGTCTTCAAGTAGGGCTTTTGCAAAATCAAGTTCTAAATACTTCATAAAGTGTTTTTCTTCAGGCGTTAGTTCTCTGTCTAACTCAAATAAGTCATAATATTTTTCTATTACCTTTTCAATTTTTAGTTCGTGTTTTTTTAAGCATTGTGTTTTCCTTTCCATTTTCTTATTTGTTCTTTTGCTTCATCGATGTTTTTATACTTCTCTATAAATGTAGATGAACCCTGAGAAATACGAACTTTTCCGTCATCCTCTTTAAAGAGAAGAAACCCATAAAATTTTCCTATGTAATACATAATATCTCCTTTGTTTTCATGCTACGGCAGCGGTTTTAGTATTGTAATATAAAATATTCTTAAATACTAAGACAAGCCTATTATCAGACTTATACAGTAACGCCTGATGATAAGCTTGTCTTGGTACTTAAAATGATAATTATATACTTAAATCAATTTTCTTTATGAACTCATTTAAATATATAATGCATTAACGGAAGCTTTCTAACATTTTTCAAACAAAAATACTTTTTTTAGAGAAATTATGCTTTTGCCCTATAGTAGAACATTATATGGGTAAAAATGCTGATAATGTAGGTTGTTACACCTTTTTTAATAACATCAAATAAGGATACATAATACAAAATAATTCTAAGTAAAAAGGATACACTCACCCTCTTAATCAGGGTGTCCAGGGTTCGAGTCCCTGATGGTGTACCAAAAATCGACATTCTTCGACAGAGGGATGTCGATTTTACTTATTACCTGTTCACTCTTCACTATTACTTAAAAAGCCTTGTCGATTTTTGGAAGGTAAAAAGGAATAGTGAATAAGGAAGAGGTTAGGTGCAAACTCGCTTAACGAGTTTGTTTTGAAAGGGAGAATATTTATGGATAGTCCGTTGTTTATAAAATCAAAGCAATTTGCATTAGATATAATCAAAGTATGCAACAAAGTAAAAAGTGAAAAAAGAGAAAGTGTTCTTACAAATCAACTTATTCGCAGTGGTACAAGTATTGGAGCAAATATCAGGGAAGCCTTTTATGGACACGGCAAAAATGATTTTATTGCAAAACTGCAAATAGCACTGAAAGAATGTTCTGAAAGTGAATATTGGATAGAACTTCTCATAGAAAGCGGATATTATGACGATAAAACCATTCTTGAAAATTGTATTGAATTAAAGAAGATACTTATTTCATCAATAAATACAGCAAAGAAGAATAATAATTAAAGTGCATCTTTATTGTTCTGCTTCCCAAAAAAATCCGTACGCGAACGTGTGCGGATTTTTTACTTATTACCATTTTTTTCTTTACAATTCCCTAACGGGAAACCGTTATTTTTAAAACAGAGAGGGTCATTATGTTACTTTTTGATTAAAATTTGTTAAAATTTTAGAAAAAAAAGGCTTGACAGAGTGCAAATTCTTCAGTATAATAATGGTAAATCATTAAATTCGGCAATCAGAATGCGGGCAAAAATTCAGCTGTTTTACCGTATCAACAGCGGTTTTTTAGAATAAAAAAATTTATTATTTATTTTAAAAAAAGCCTTGACAGATTACCAAATTTTAAGTATAATAATAGTAGAAGTTATACTTGACAGCTATCGTATGACAACAATAGTATATTCATTACATAATCGGGAAAACGTTGTTTTTAAAACAAAGATTGGCAGGTGTGTTGCATCGGTCATAATAGGCGTTTTCCTTGTTTCAGTTCATGGTTTTTTATTACGGAGCACTATGATATCGTGTGGAAATCTAAATTTATTTTTATAATAAATTTTATATATAGCTTAAATGAATTTCAAAAAAATAGGCTTTGAAAAAGCCAAAAAAGAAAGGATGAAAGAAATGAAACAAACAAGCAAGAAAGTGTTATCATTGCTGATGGCATTAACCATGCTAATCGGTATGATGACAGCAGTATCAGTTAGTGCTGCAGAAGAAGCGGTTGAGTTTGAAGTTACCGTAAAGGTTGGAAAAGGCGGAACTGCAACCTGTGGTGATGACACTTTATCCGGAAGTAAAAAAACATATGCTGTTGAACCGGGTACTGACATGATCTTAACCGTAGCTCCTGAAAGCGGTAAGTACGCAGATGTAAGAGTAGCAGATCCCGCTGACAAAGGCACACTAGATGGAATGAACGGAACCAAAATTCCTGTTGTAAACAATCAGGCTGTCTTAGAAAATGTATCTGCCGATTCCGAAATTAGGGTAGTCTTTACAGACATAGGATGGGAATATCTTCTTTATGCAGACTTTGATGCAATGGGTGGACTCCATAATACAGCTAACATAATCAGAAATGATTTTGATACTACAACTAAATCAAGTGAATATGTTACCGATTCAGAGACAGGTTCAAAAGTATATAAGACCACTATGACAGCGAACAAGACTAGTAGTACGCAGCTTGTAATGTTGCAGGGGGTAACATATGAAACCGGTGCGACTTATAGACTGTCTATGGATGCTAAGGCAAGCAGAAATAAGGACGCTGATGGCAAACACATAGGATTATTTGGAGTACATCTTGGTAGTAACAAAAACCTCATGATAGTAGATGATGTTGCTAAAGAGTTGACAACAGAATGGCAGCCAATCGGCTGCGAGTATACAACCTCTGCTGGGGCATCTGGATTAGAGCTTAGACAACGTTATAAGCCTGCAAACGGGGAAAATATACTGAAGGACGATACCATATACCTTGACAACATCGTAATTGAAAAGAAAATAGCTACTAACACTATTGCTGTAGAAACTGGTGAAGGCGGAAGCGTAACTTATAACGGAGCACCTGTTTCTGCACCCATCACCGTTAATAGCGGTTCTGCAGTGACCTTAACTGCTGTTCCTGCAGAAGGTTATAGCATTTCTGAAATTACAGTAGGCGGTGAAGCAGTAGCACATGACAATGGTGTATTCAGCGTTACCGCAGATGCAGATAAAACAGTTTACGTAACCTTTGTACAAACTGTAAGCACAACATACAATGTTACAGTAGATGCTGATGCTGAAGGCGGACGTGTTACCTATAACGAAGCACCTGTTACAGAACCAATTTCTGTTGAAGAAGGAGAAGACCTGACCTTAACTGTTGTTGCAAATGAAGGATATACCGCAACAGTAATGCAGGGCGAAACTGAACTGGAAATTGTTGAGGATACAGTTACTGTTGAAAATGTAACAGAAGATACTACTATTACCGTAACCTTTACCAAGATTACCAACGATGTTACTGTAATCGTTGGCGAAGGCGGAAAAGTAATGAATGGAGAAGACGAAGTTACAGAAGCTATTTCCGTTGAATACGGCGAAAGTGTGGAATTAACAATTGTTCCTGATAATGGATATGACATTGGCACTGTAACAGTTGGTGGCGAAACAGTAGTACCTGTAGAAGGTGTTATTACTGTAAGCAATGTAACTGCAGCAACTGCCGTTAACGTAACCTTTGTAAAACAAAAAAGAACAGTTACTTTAGAAATTAATACTCCCGAAGGTGGAAAAGTATTCTGTGGTGAAGAACAAGCTTCAGAGTCCATGACTGTTGAATACGGCGATACTGTTACTTTCAGAGTTGTTCCTGGTAGTAATTTTAATGTAGAAGTATCACAAAATGATAGTCCTTTAGACTTGAATGCGCAAAACGAGGTTTCCTTTGTGGTAACTGAAAATTCTGTTGTTAAAGTAACCTTCACTGAAAAGCCTCCTGTTTATGCAGGTATCACTACAGTAACACCTAACTTCAGTGCAAAACATGGCGACAGACTCGCAATATTTGTTTACAGCAAGCTGAACAGCTTTACAGTAGGTGAAAACCTGAATTACGGTATCAAGCTTTGGAACACAGCAAAACCTGATGCGGTTGTAACATTGGAAGCTCGTGACATCGATGGTAACATCGCTGTTGCTACTCCCGATGCTCCGTTCGCAATCCGTGTTTTCGGTAAAGCAATCAAAGCTGGTCAGACCTATGGAATCCAACCTTTTGTTGGTGAAGAAGTGGGTGCTGTAGAGACCGGTACTGTTACTGAAAAGACCGGTACTGTTACTGAATAAAAATTGTTTGTGACAACAAATGTTGTGATAAATCAATAAACCGGAACACCCTCCCGTAAGATAGTTTACGGGAGGGTGTTTTTTGTTTAACGAAAACCATACGATAGTCGCGTAGTTCAAAAAAGGTTAACCGATAAACAAAAATGAAACAGAATAGATGTAAAGAATATAAGTAATATATCAAAATGAGAAATTTACTATTGTTTTTCAGTGTGCAAAACAGGGAGGTGTTGTTCAGAGTTTTTGTTTTGTATGCCCTGCCGGGCGGGCCTACTTTTGTGAGACAAAAGTAGCAAAAACGCGGGGGATTTCGATTTCCCCCGCACCCCTTAAAACGACACAGGGGCTTCGCCCCTGGACCCCTTGATAGAGCAGTACGGCCTATTTATGGGTAACAAGTAGCCATTCCATGGCTGGCAGGCCAATTAAAAACGCACTTGTGCGTAGCCAGTAGAGGATAGGGCTATGCCCGAAAATGAAATACCCCCCGTTGTACGGGGGGATCATTATTTTCCGTTGTTTTTCATTATTACAGGGACAAAATCTTAAACAATTCATATTGCTCCATATCAATGCTTTTCTTCATGCTGAGGCCCTCTAAAATGTCAAAATCCTTAATCTGATTGTTTACATAAGCAATGACACGGTTTCCAATGCCGTTTGCCAAGAGTTCCACCGCTTTACCGCCCATCTCGCTTGCAATAACACGGTCACGGACGGTAGGACTTCCGCCTCTTTGGATATACCCCAGTACCGTTGCACGGGTTTCGATGCCGGTCATTTCTTCAATACGGCTTGCCATTTCCAAACCGCCTCCCACACCTTCTGCCACGATAACCATATTGTGTTTTTTGCCTCTGCTTTTCCCTTCAAAAATAGGTTTTAATACATCTCGGTCAAAATCATAAGGAAGCTCAGGGATTACAATGACTTCCGCACCGGTAGCGATTCCTACGTTTAAAGCAATATGTCCTGCATTTCGTCCCATAACCTCCACCACACTGCACCGCTCATGGGAGGTAGCCGTGTCACGGATTCGGTCGATTGCATTTAATACGGTATTCATACAAGTGTCATACCCGATGGTATATTCACTGCATCCGATATCGTTGTCAATGGTTCCGGGAATGCCGACGGTGGGAAGACCGTGAGTGCTTAAATCCCGTGCACCGCGGAAGGAACCGTCTCCGCCGATTACCACAAGCCCGTCCAATTCAAACACTCTGGCAATGGAAATGGCTTTTTGTACGCCTTCTTCTGTGGCAAATTCCTTGCTTCTTGCGGTTTGCAAAACCGTTCCGCCTCTTTGCAAAATATCGGAAACAGAACGAAGGCTCATTTCAAACAAATCTCCGTTGATTAACCCTTCATATCCTCTGCGGATTCCCATTACCTTCATGCCATGGGCAATTCCGCTTCTGACAACTGCACGAATGGCAGCATTCATACCGGGTGCATCTCCTCCGCTGGTTAAAACACCGATTGTTTTTTGTGGGGTTTCCATCATTTTTTGGTCACTCATAATCTGTGCCTCCGTATCTCCTTTTCCATATAGTACTATTTTACCTTATTTATAAGAAAAAATCAATCTTTTCTTATAAAGCAAGGAAATTTTCTCTATTTTTCCTGCAGTAAGCAAACTGCATAAGAGGAAATTCCTTCTTCCTTTCCTTCAAAGCCTAACTGTTCCGTGGTAGTGGCCTTCACGCTTACCTGCTCAACGGAAATCTGCAACGCTTTAGCAAGGTTTTCCCGCATGGCGGGAAGATATCCGGCCAACTTCGGTTTTTGGGCAACAATAATAGAATCTATATTGCAAATTTCATAATTTTTTATCAGTTCCCTCACATGCTCCAAAAGACGAATACTGGAAATTCCCTTATACTTGGGGTCAGTATCGGGGAAATGCTTTCCAATGTCCCCTAAGGCGACCGCACCCAGCAATGCATCCATCACAGCATGAACCAGTACATCCGCATCCGAATGACCCAACAGCCCTACGGTATGGTCAATTTGTTCTCCGCCCAGGATAAGAGGTCTGCCCTCTACCAGACGGTGCACGTCATATCCGTTTCCAATTCTCATGGTAATTCTTCCTTTCTTTTTTCAAGGGGGTTCTGCAGCGAGCCCCTCAAGCTCCCCCACCGCGTCCAAGTTTACGGCTCGGACATCTGTAATGGCTCCTTCGGAACTTCTGTTACCGCCGTTTCGGAGTCGCAAACACCTGTCAGTCGCCTTCAACATGGCGAATCGTAACAAAGAAATTTTTCGTCTTTGACGAAAAATGATCGATTTAAGCGAGAACCTCTTCTTTATCCCGTTTTTTGTTTTATTCTAAAAACAGCTCCGCAAAAATCAAATCCTCGGGCGTAGTAATCTTAATATTTTGCCCCCCGCAAAGCACCATTTTCACCCTGTCTCCCGAAAGCTCTGCCAACATACAATCATCAGTTACAGAAGTCCTATTCCACATTTCGTGCAACTCCATCAGCCGTTCTCTGAAAAATCCCTGAGGGGTTGCCGCCGCCCAAAGCTGCTCACGGGGCAAGGTTTTGTCTATTGTTCCGTCGGAATGTACCAGCTTTACGGTGTCTTTTACTTTCATGCCCAGAGCCGCCGCACCATATTGTTCGACTGCCATTTTCAGCTCTTGAATTTCTTCGCTTGTCACAAAGGGTCTTGCTCCGTCATGGACCAGCACAATGTCTCCCTGTGTTTCTTTCAAAGCATTGTGCACTGACTGCTGACGGGTGCTTCCTCCTGCCACAACTGCCCTTACCTTGGTAAATGCATAGTCCTTTGCTAATTGCTCCGTTTCGTTCACTTCTTCCGGTGCCGCCGCAATGACAATTTCGTCAATGACAGGACAGTCTTGAAATACAGAGATTGTTCTTGCAAGCATGGGAATTCCTTTGAGCAGAATCCATTGTTTGTTTTTGCCTGCCCCCATTCGTTTTCCGCTTCCTGCTGCTGCAATGATTGCACTCACTTTTACCATCATTTCAGTTCCTTTCGCGAAACAAAAGGAACGCTGTGAGAGCGTCCCTTCATGTCTGTTTATTTGCAGCAAATCCCTTCTAAAAGCTGCTCTACTTCGCTTTGCAAAAGTTTTTTTGCCATCACAAGCTCGCTGATCAGAATTTGTTTTGCACTGTTCAGCATTTTCCGCTCCCCTGTAGAAAGCCCCTTTTCATGATCCCTGTGCATCAGGCTTTTCACCACATGAGACACCTCAAAAATATCACCGCTTTTAATTCTGACCATGTTTTCACGATATCGTTTGTTCCAGTTAGCGGTTTCTTCTTCCTTATAATCTTTTAAAGCATGAAGGACTTCATCTGCTTTTTGGGTAGAAATCACGTCACGGATTCCAATCTGCTGTAAATTATCCATAGGAATCATCACACGCATATCGCCGATTGGCATTTCCATGATGTAATACTTTTTCTTCTCGCCAAGAACCTCATGTTCTTCTATTGACACAATCACACCGGCCCCGTGCATCGGATAAACCACGCTGTCTCCAATATGATACATAGTAATTTCCCCCTGAAACTATATCGTTTCTATATTTTTATTATATCAAAAATTTGTCAAAAAGTCAATTCAAAATTTTCCAAAAAATATTACAATTCTGTTAATTTAAAAATATTTCAATGGCTTCCGACAGATCAGAAACACCAAAAACCCCCGTTTGACAGGATAGATTTTTTGCGTTGGCTTTGGGGAGTATAAACCGTTCAAATCCCAGTTTTTTTGCTTCTTTGATTCGTTGCTCCGTAAAGCTGACTCCTCTGATTTCTCCCGTCAGTCCTACTTCGCCGAAGGCAACCGTTTTTTTCGTTCCTGTTTTATTTTTAAAACTGGAGGCAATGGCAAGGCACATGGCAAGGTCTGAGGCAGGTTCATCCAAGCGAAGTCCCCCCGCTACATTGATGTAAATATCCGAGGAGGAGAGCTGTAATCCTACTCTTTTTTCCAGCACCGCCACCTGTAACACCATTCGGTTATGGTCCAGTCCGCTTGCGGCACGTCTGGGAAGACCGAACACGGTGGACGTAACCAATGCCTGAATTTCTGATAAAATGGGACGGGAGCCTTCCATGGAACAAAACACGCAAGAGCCTGCTGTATCCTCCTCACGTCCCTCCAAAAACAGAGAAGAGGGATTGGGAACATCATAAAGCCCCGTTTCATTCATACTGAAAACACCCAACTCGTTGGTAGAACCAAACCGATTTTTAACGCCTCGCAAAATACGGAAGGCATGATTTCCGTCTCCTTCAAAATACAGCACACAGTCCACCATGTGCTCCAGCACTCTTGGCCCCGCCAGGGAGCCTTCTTTGGTGACATGTCCCACTACAAATACCGTAATCCCCTGTTCCTTTGCAATCCGCATGAGAAGAAGGGTTGCCTCTCTGACCTGAGAAACACTGCCCGGTGCGGAGGTAACGCCCTCGTTATACATGGTCTGGATAGAGTCAATCACCACCGCAGAATAGGAATGTTCTGACAATGCTTTTTGAATTTGTGCCGTGTTGGTTTCGGATAATACAAACAGGTTTTGCTCCAATGCACCCAGCCTTTGAGCACGCATTTTAATTTGCTTTTGAGATTCCTCTCCCGAAACATACAGCACCGAACCGGAACGGGACAAATGATTGCAGACCTGTAACAGCAAGGTGGATTTTCCGATTCCGGGGTCGCCTCCCACCAAAATAAGAGAACCTTTTACCGCACCGCCTCCCAGTACACGGTCAAGCTCGGTGCTTCCCGTAGACAGCCGTTCCTCCGAGGAAAGTTCTACCTGATGGATGGAGAGGGGGGGAACAAAAGGATTGCTGATTCCCCCTCCCCTAACAGGCGGATGCTCCACAAATTCCGATAAGGAATTCCAGCTTCCGCACTCGGGACATTTTCCCATCCATTTCACCGTTTCATATCCGCATTCATTGCAAACAAACTTGGTTTTTGCTTTCATTGTTTGGTTTTCTCCTGTAAAAATTCACATACTCCCCGATAAACAGCTTCCGCTATCTGTTGCTGATAGTCTTCTGACATTAACAGCGCCTCCTCCTCGGGGTTTGATAAAAATCCGCATTCTACAATGACGGAGGGAATTTTGTTTTCCTGTAAAATAAACATGGTGTCATAGGCTTCCTTGATTTCTCTGCCTTCGCTTTTTTCGCTGACAGACACCACTTGTTTTTTGATACACTCCGCCAGCCGTTTGCTGTTTTCATCTTTCGAATAAAAAATCTGAGCACCTCGGTACTGGCTTTGCTCAAACTTGTTCATGTGGATACTGATAAAGGCGTCTGCTCCGCTGTCCGATGCAAAGGAACGGCGAAAGGTCAAATCGCTCCGTTTCTGTTCCCGAACGGTAGTGTCCGAATCGGTATGTAAAGACACATCTTCCCCACGGGTCATCAATGCTTTTCCGCCTCCGTCGGTCACTAACTTTTCCAGCTTCTTGGCAACTTCAAGGTTCAGATTTTTCTCCAGCACTCCCGTTGTGCCCACCGCACCGCCGTCCATACCGCCGTGACCTGCATCAATTACTATGGTCGCTTGATGGGAGGCTTGAAACACCTGCTCTCCGTCCGTTTGATACAGTCCGTAAATCCCAAAGGAAACACATAAAATCAGTACCACCATCAGGATACTGGACCGCCTTACTGTGATAAACATACATTCACCCCCTGTCTTCACTTTATGCAAAACAAGGGGGAATTATGTTATTGTTTCTTTTGGTATACCAGCTTGCGGAGTCCGCTTTCAAAATCTGCCATTAAATTTTTCTTCTTCCGTCCCGTGCAGTAACCAAGGGTGCTCATAAGGGGCAAGGGAAGTAAAATGCATAGCTTCATCACAAGTCCCGCTCCCGTAAAGGACAACAAACCGTCATACACTACCATATATACCCTGTACCAATCCTCGGGAAAGGTGGGAAAAAAGCTTAAAATCGGAGGAACGGGGATCAGCATGCTCAAAAAGAGCACCAACACAGCAGGCATTGTTGCCAGTAACCCTGCCGTCAACCCTTTGAACGCACCGCCGTCACGTTTTTGATTTACATCGTTTTTAGCACAGTGATTTGCTTCGTTGTAACACAACATAAGATAAATCCCTAAGAAAAACACCGTTGCAAGGGCTGTAATAATCTTGTTGGTTTCGGTAAAATCATTGGTGCAAAAGGCAATAAACCCAAACACAATCATCATCATATGGGATTGCCAGATTCGTAATGCCAGTTTTGGAGTGGATAAATTCAAATTCATAGCAAATTCTCCTTTCATTTCTTTCATTATACCACAACTTTCAACAAAAATCCAGTCATTTTAAAAAATAACAATTATTTGTAAATTTCTTCCAACTATTTTACATTTTTTTATTTACAAATCAAATATTTTATGCTATAATGAATCTACCACATAAACTTTATTAGAAAACTTTTTGGGAATTTTTTTTAACGGAAATGATTCCTTTTTTTCACATATTCATTTTAGAATTTGGAAAAAATGCAAATTCCATTTGATGAGTGTGTGAAAAATTCCATTCTGATAAAGTTTGTGTGGTAACAACGGGGGTTTGCATTTTTCGTGTGTCAGCCTTCGGTTGGCACATTTTTTATTGGAGGAACAAGATGAAAAACGAAGTTGATTCTTTGGGACGGTTTGTCATTCCTGTCAAGTACAGAAGAAAAATGAACATTAACGCAGGAGATGAAATTGATGTTCTTTTTCAGAAGGGAACGTTGGTGTTGAAAAAGGCGTATCCCACTTGTATTTTTTGCGACAGCGAAGAAGGGCTTACTGCTTTTGAAGAGCGGAATATATGTAAAAACTGTATGGAATAAATAAAGAAAGGGTTGTCATGACCCTTTCTTTTTTTGCAATTTCCTTTTCACAAAGAAGAGTGTGCTGACTTTGTCATAAAACGTTTGTCCCTCTCTTACTCATGGCTTACTCTCCCTGCTCGGGGGATAGGCTTTTGTTAGTAGCAATAAAAATAAAAGAAAAAGAAATGGAGAACACTTCCTGCCAGGACAAACAAGTGCCAGATAAAGTGGAGGTAGTGAAGGGTTTTTCCTTTTTTATAGAAGATAATACCCAAGGTATAGGCAAGACCTCCTCCTACCAAATAAATAAACCCAGATTTGGGAACTGCCAGTATAACAGGGCGGATTGCCGCTACAACCGACCAACCCATCACTAAATAAAGAATCTGAGACAGCCTGTCCCATCGGTGCAAATCAATGGCATTAAATACAATTCCCAGCACCGTGCAGGCGGCGTTAATGCCAAACAGCGTCCAACCCTTCCAACCTCCGATTAACACCAAAGAAATAGGAAGATAGCTACCTAAAATCAAAAGAAAAATGGAACAATGGTCAAAAATGCGAAACACATTTCTTGCCCCTGTTCTGGAAAGTGCGTGATAAAGACAGGAGCATAAATATAAAATAATCATGAAAGAGCCGTAAAGCGCAGCTGCAGTCAATTCCAGTCCGCCTTCGCCCTTTACCAAAAGAAGAACCATTGCCGCAATGCCCAATAATGCCCCCACGCCATGAGAAATGGCATTAGCAATTTCTTCGCCAACGGTCTGAATTCGACAGGCTTTCTCTTTTTTCTTCATATTCAAAACTCCCTCATCTAGTATTAAATACTATGTTATCATAATTTGCTCAGTTTGTCAACTGTTTTGATGTAATTTCCGACCTGTATTTTTTGATAAGAGCCAAACCGATTGCATCCTCCAGAGCTTCGGTTTCTGTTTGAACGGGTGTCTTTTTTTCTTTGTCTTCCTCTGCCCATGAAAGAAGAGTGGCGTAATGATTGCGATACTGCTTTCCTGTGCTTTCAAGATAAAAGCTCAAACGGCGGATGAAGTGATCTGTATTGGGAATGAGGGAGTGAAGCTGTTTCAGTTCCCGTTCTGTAAGCATCACATTTTCAAAAGGGCCGAACCCCTCTCTCTTTTCTTCTTGTTTTATATTTTTATTTTTATTTATATAATGGGGGTCGCTCATAGGGTCGCTCTTGGGGTCGCTCATAGGGTCGCTCATAGGGTCGCTCATGGGGTCGCTGTTGCAGTCGGAGGGAGGGTCGCTTTCTGATTGAGGTAAAAAATTTTTGGAATCAATTTGATGGTTCATCATTTCTTCCAGACTAACCAGACGATAGGTGCTCATCTTGTTGGCAGAGTTTGAAAGACAAATTAAAAGACCTGCCTTGACAAGTCCTTTTTTTGCTTCTTTAAAACGAGTGTCCCCCAATCCGCAATCCACTTGTAATGATTTGTTGGATATGGAAAAATCATGTCCTAAGCCTTGGGTGTTTGACGCACCGAACAATGCGTGCCAGAGAGCAATTTCTCCTGACGATAACTTGTGGCTTCTGATAAATCGCAAAAAACAAAGCTGTTCGGTAATGTAGTTCATAGCGGTTCTCCTTTTTCAAATGGTTTTGTCTATAATTTTATTATAGCACGGAAAAGTTGCTATGAGTTGGGATGATTTGGTGAAAGGCAAGTGTCATTTCCATTGACACAAATTATCCTTTGTGGTATAATAATTGCAAAAGCAATTATTAAGAAAAAAACGGATTATCAAACGGAGAATACTCATGTTATTTAATTCAGTAACATTTTTATTGTTTATTGCACTGGTGATACCGGTGTATTTTCTGTTGCCCCAAAAGGGCAGACCGTCCTTTTTACTGGTGGCAAGCTGGGTTTTTTATATGAGCTGGAATGTGGCGTATTTAGGGCTGTTAATCGGCTTTACGGCACTTATTTTTGTGTTGTCCGCAGGGATAGAGAAAACCAATCGGCAGGAACGGAAAAAAGCATATCTGATAACGGGACTGCTTCTCGCCTTTGGGTCCCTGTTTTTGTTTAAATATTTTGACTATACCGCCCAAATTTCGGCGGATTTATTAGGGAAAATCGGAATATCGGTTCAACCTTTGAAATTGAACTGGATGCTTCCTGTGGGGATTTCCTTTTTTACCTTTCAGCTGACGGGATATTTGATTGATGTATATTGGGGGAAGATGAACCACGAGAAAAATTTTATTTATTTTGCTCTGTATGTCAGCTTTTTCCCTCAACTGGTGGCGGGACCCATTGAGCGGGCACAGAATTTACTGCCTCAATTTAAGCAAAAACACAAATTCCGCATAGCAACCTTCCGATGTAATATTGTGCGGGTGCTGTGGGGGTACTTTAAAAAGGTGGTGGTTGCGGACAGGCTTGCCATTTTTGTTGATGCGGTGTATTCCGCTCCCGATGGGTTTGGCGGATGGGTGACTCTCCTTGCTACCCTCTTTTTTGCAGTGCAGATTTATTGTGACTTTTCAGGATATTGCGATATTGCCATTGGACTTGCCCGTATTATGGGCTTTAAGCTGATGACCAACTTTGACCGTCCGTACCATGCCACTTCCATTAAGGAGTTCTGGGACAGATGGCACATTTCCCTGTCCACCTGGCTTCGGGACTACATCTATATTCCTCTTGGAGGAAACCGCGTATCTAAATGGCGGTACTTTTGGAATATCTTGGTTACCTTTACCGCCAGCGGTGTATGGCACGGGGCGGGCTTGACCTATTTGTTATGGGGCTTTTGCCACGGCGTAATGGTGGCGGGGCATCGGATTGTATTTGGAAGAAAGAAAAAAAGCCGAAATCCTTTGGTGAAAGGATTGGGTTGGCTTGTGACGTTTTCATTTGTATGTATGGCATGGGTGTTGTTCCGTGCACAAACCATGGAGCACGCTCTTACCGTCTTTCATAATATGACAAGCTATTCGAACCTTGGTGCATTGATAGGAAACAGCGACAGTCAACTGTATCAATGCGGTCTTACGGGGGCGGAGCTGATTGTGGCAGTTGTGAGTATTGTGTTGTTATTCGGTATTGAACCAGGAGGGGAACGAATCCTTCTTTCTTCTGTCAAATGGTTTGCACCTTGGCGGTGGCTTGTGTTATTATTACTGTTGTTTATTTGTGTGATTTTTGGTGTGTACGGTGCCAATACAGTGACCCAGTTTATCTATTTTCAATTTTAGGAGGAGCTATGAAAAAATGGCGGAACGCCTGTATATCTTTGCTGTGCTTTTGTGTGCTTTTCGTGTGGATTTTTCAGTATCTAAGCGGATTGATTCCCTTTGTGGATGTACGGCAAAATCGGGTATGGCAGGATATTTATCAAAATCAAAATTCCATCTCCTATCTTTTTTTGGGCAGTTCCCATGTGTACTGCGGGATTAACCCTATGCGGATTCAGGAAAAAACGGGGAAAAAGGCAGTGCTCATAAGCTCAGGGATGCAGACCTTAACCGAAACCTATTATTGTATGGAAGAGGCTTTGAAATATCAGAAGCCTGAAACGGTGTATGTGGATTTGTACGGGGCTTACAAGGAATTTACCGAAACCAATTACACCAATTTAGACTGTATGCGTCTGTCCTTTACCAAGGTTAAGCTTGTACGGGAGGCTTTTTCTGATACCCGCTTAATTGACGGATTGTTTCCTCTCATTCGGGAGCACAGCAACTGGAAAGATTTTGAGAATATGAAAACCAACATAGAAAACAAACACCCCAAAAGTCCTTATGAATACGGGTTTTCGGGGATCGATACTGTCATGAGCCAGGAGCAATATGAGGGAATTATAAATTGGGAACAGGACGACTCCCCCATTCTTCTTCGGGAGGCAGATGTTCGTGCCATTGAAAAAATGAAAGCATTGGGAGAAGAAAAAGGGGTGACAATCGTTTTTCTTCTGATTCCCTGGTTGGACGAATTTACGGAGCGAATCAATTTTGGTTCCTTTCTGGGCGAGGTTACTAAGGCAACGGGCGGTGTGCTTGTGTTGTCCAAAGAAGAATATGAAGAATTGGGACTGTCTCGTGAAACCTTTATTGAGGATAAAATATCGGATAACCAGCATTTGAATCTGCGGGGAGGGGACATCTATACTGATTACCTGATTCAAAAAACGATGAAACAATAGTGTGTTGCACCAAAGGAGATATTTATGGAAATCTATTTTGATAACAGTGCTACCACTCGCCCTTTTGAGGAAGTATGTGAGTGTGTGGCAAAAGAGGCGTATGAAAATTACGGAAATCCCTCTTCCCTTCATACCAGGGGGAGCAGAGCCGAAAAAATACTTACCGAGACAAGACGGACGATTGCCTCCTCCATTGGAGCAAAGGCGGAGGAAATTCTGTTTACCTCAGGGGGAACGGAAGGAGCAAACATTGGTATTTTCGGTATTACGGGCGCTAAGCGGGGACGGCATATCATTACTACAAAAATGGAGCATCCTTGCGTCCTTCGTTCCTATGAAGCCTTGGAAAGTCGGGGATACGAGGTGACCTATTTAACTGTAGATTCCCAAGGACAGATTTCTCTTAATGAGTTGTCGGACAGCATCCGTGAGGACACCGTGTTGGTAACCGCCATGCTTGTGAACAACGAGGTGGGCTCGGTGTTGCCTATCCGAGAAATGGGAGCGGTGATCCGCAGAAAAAATCCCGACACCCTCTTTTTGGTGGATTGTGTGCAAGGATATTGCAAGGAGGAGTTTCGTGCCTCGTGGTGCGACGGAGCCTTTTTCAGTGCCCATAAAATCCATGGAACAAAAGGGGTCGGAACATTATATTTACGAAAAGGGGTCAGAATGGCCAACCATGTATTCGGCGGAGGTCAGGAACGGGGCATCCGTTCAGGCACGGAAAACACCCCTGCCATTGCAGGCTTTGGTGTGGCGGTCAAAAAGATGCTTGCAGAACAACAAACCCGCTTGGAGCAAATGAAACAAGTGAAGGAGACCCTGCGTCAGGGAATTTTGAGCTTGCCTGATGTGACAGAAAACAGTCCGGAGGACGGCTGTTCTCATATTTTAAATATTTCCTTTTTGGGAATTCGTTCCGAAACCCTTCTTCATTTTTTGGAGGACAAGGGAATATTTGTGTCCAGCGGTTCCGCTTGTGCATCCCATAAGCCCAGTCCCAGCCATGTGTTAACGGCAATGGGACTGTCCCGAGAGAGAATCGACAGTGCCATTCGTTTCAGCTTTTCGGGAGACAATACACCTCAACAAGCAGAGGAGTGCGTGAAGGTGTTGCATGAGGTGGTACCTGCTTTGAGAATGATAAAGAGATAGTGAATAGTGAAAAGGTTTAGTAGAAAATCGGTTTGATTTTTATTGATTTTAAATTTTTAATTGGATATTGACAACCAGAATTCACCATATAAGGAGTGTTTTTTATGCAGGAATTGATTATGGTCAAGTGCGGTGAAATTATCTTAAAAGGATTAAACCGCCACATTTTTGAAGAGCGTTTGGAGAAGAATATTAAGTACCGTTTGCGGGGACTTGGAAAAATCAAGGTTCGCCGTGCTCAGGCTACCATTTATATCGAGCCTGAAGAAGGCAGTAATGTGGATAAAATGATAGAACGACTCGGGCGGGTGTTTGGGATTGTGAATATTGCCCGCGTGCATCGGGTGGAAAAGGATATGGACAAAATCTGTGCCCTTGCCTTAGAACTCATGAAACAGACCGAGGCAAAAACCTTTAAGGTAGAGGCAAAACGGAGCGACAAAAAATTCCCTTTCAATTCTCCCCAGATTTGTGCCAAGGTGGGAGAAGCAGTGTTTGAGGGAATTCCTGATATAGAGGTCAACGTCAAGCATCCCGATACAGTGCTTTGGGTGGAAATCCGTGATATGGAAGGGTATGTGTACACGGATAAAATCAAAGGAGCGGGGGGTATGCCTACAGGCTGTAACGGAAAAGCAACCCTTCTTTTATCGGGAGGAATTGACAGTCCTGCTGCGGGATACATGATTGGAAAGCGGGGCGTGGAACTCAATGCAGTTCATTTTCACAGCTATCCCTATACCAGTGAGCGTGCCAAGGAAAAGGTGATTGAATTGGCAGAAATTATGGCAAGCTGGTGCGGAACCATGGATTTGTATATTGTTCCCTTCACCGAATGTCAGCTTGCTATCAATCAGAACTGTCCCTCGGATGAAGGAACCATCCTGATGCGCCGTATGATGGCACGGATTGCCCAGAAAATTGCCAAAATGACGGATTCCCATGCATTGGTTACAGGTGAAAGCGTGGGTCAGGTGGCAAGTCAGACGATTTACAGTTTAGAGGTCACCAACCAAGGGCTGGATTTACCGGTGTTTCGCCCCCTAATTGGGATGGACAAGGACGAAATCGTTACCGTTGCACGGAAAATCGGTACCTTTGAAACCTCCATTCTGCCGTATGAGGATTGCTGTACCGTGTTTGTGGCAAAGCATCCCAAAACAAAGCCTGTGCTGGCAGATATTTTAAAATCGGAAGAAGCCCTTGAGTACGATGCATTGATTGAAAGAGCCGTAGAGCAAACGGAAGTGATTAAAATTTCGGGAGTGAAAGCAGATGAATGCTGAAATCATTGCAGTAGGAACGGAACTTTTGTTGGGAAATATTGTGAATACCAACGCCCAATATTTGTCAGAACAGTTGAGTGAGCTGGGAATAGATGTGTATTATCAAAGTGTTGTGGGAGATAACCCCGACCGCCTGAAGACTTGTTTACAGCAAGGGCTGACCCGTGCGGATTTATTGGTGATTACAGGTGGTTTGGGCCCTACTCAAGATGATGTAACCAAGGAAACAGCAGCAGAGCTGATGGGATTTTCTTTGGAGTTACATCAACCAAGTTTAGAGCGGATGCGCGCCTATTTTAAAGCAGTCAACCGCCCCATGACGCCGAACAATAAAAAACAGGCAATGATGCCCAAGGGCGGAATCGTACTGAAAAACGATTGCGGCACTGCCCCCGGCTGTATGATGGAGAAGGACGGGAAAACGTTGATTTTATTACCCGGACCTCCTCTTGAAATGAGAACTATGTACGAAAGAAGAGTCAGACCCCTTTTGTTACAAAAATCTGATTCTGTCATTAAATCCCGTACCATGCGTCTGTTTGGTATTGGGGAATCCAGAGCAGAAAGCTTGATTGCAGACTTGATTCAACAAAGTGATAATCCCACCATTGCCCCTTATGCTAAGACCTGCGAAGTGCATCTTCGTCTTACTGCCAAAGCATTAAACGAAGCAGAGGCAATGCGGATGCTGGACAAAACGGAAGAAAAAGTGTCCCAAATTTTGGGGCAGTATTGCTATGGTTACGATGAGGATGATTTGGAGACCGTTGCGGTGCATACCTTAATAGAACAGGGGAAAACTCTGGCTGTGGCAGAGTCCTGTACGGGAGGGATGATTGCCAAAATGATCACTGAAGTGGCAGGTTCCTCAAAAGTGTTTACCCACGGATTTGTGACCTACGCCAACGAGGCAAAGGAACAACTTCTCGGTGTGGAAAAGAGGGTACTTGACAACTTGGGAGCGGTAAGTGATTTGACCGCAATCCAGATGTGCCGAGGAGCAAAAAGGGTATCGGGAGCAGACTATGCCCTGTCGGTGACAGGTATTGCAGGACCGGGAGGCGGGACGGATAAAAAACCGGTAGGGCTTGTGTATATAGGATTGGCAACCCCTAAAAGTGTTCGCTGTAAAAAGTTACTGCTGTCAGGCTCACGGGATAAAATCAGAACCCAGACCGCGATGAATGCATTGTCCATGCTGATTGGGGAAATGAAACAAACTTACGAATTTGAAAAAATTTATAAAAAGAATTGAAATCAGTACCCAAATTTGATATAATGAAGAAAATACCCTAAGGAGGAAACCAGAAATGGCAGGAAACGAAGAAAAACAAAAGGCTCTCAAAGAGGCCATAGGACAAATAGAAAAACAATTTGGAAAAGGGGCGGTGATGCGTCTGGGAGAAAACACCCATATGCAGGTGGACACCATTTCCACAGGTATTTTAAGCCTTGACCTTGCCTTAGGCATCGGCGGTCTGCCCCGTGGCAGAATTATTGAGATTTACGGGCCGGAATCCTCCGGTAAAACCACTGTTGCCCTTCATGCTGTGGCAGAGGCACAAAAGGCAGGGGGAGAGGTTGCCTTTATTGATGCGGAGCACGCTCTTGACCCTGTTTATGCGAAAAAATTAGGGGTCAAAATTGATGATTTGTTTGTTTCCCAGCCTGATACGGGGGAACAGGCATTGGAAATTACCGAAGCACTGGTGCGGAGCGGTGCTATTGATGTGATTGTCATTGACTCTGTGGCTGCCCTTGTTCCCAAAGCGGAAATTGACGGGGAAATGGGAGATTCTCACGTGGGGTTACAGGCAAGACTCATGTCTCAGGCGTTGAGAAAATTAGCCGGCGTAATCGGCCGTTCCAATACGGTTGCCATTTTCATTAACCAGCTTCGCGAAAAAGTGGGCGTCATTTACGGAAACCCCGAAGTTACAACGGGAGGACGTGCCCTGAAATTTTATTCCTCCGTCCGAATGGAAGTGAGAAAAGCGGAGGTTATTAAAAACGGCACAGAGATGGTGGGTAGCCACACCCGTGTGAAAATTGTGAAAAACAAGGTGGCTCCTCCCTTTAAGGAAGCTCATTTTGATATTATGTACGGAGAAGGTGTGTCCAGAGAAGGCATGGTGCTGGATTTGGCAGCGGACCTTGGATTTGTGAAAAAGAGCGGAGCCTGGTACTCCTTAAACGAAGAACGAATCGGTCAGGGGCGGGACAATGCCAAGAAATATTTACAGGAAAATCCCCAAATCTTTGCTATGCTAGAAAAACAGGTTCGTGACCATTACGCACAGACCGAGGAACCGGAAACCCAAGATGAATAAGATTACCATTACTGCCCTTGAGCCGCAAAAAAAGCATCCGGGGCGACGGTCGGTGTACGGAAACGGCATATTCTTATTTGGGTTGGATATGGAAACCTGTGTAAAATCGGGAATCCGAACGGGAAATCGTTATTCCCTTGAGGAACTGGAGGACATTCGGCAAGAGGCAGAATTGTCAGATGCAAAGCAGTATTCGTTTCGCTTGCTTTCCCGAAAAAGCTACAGTATTTACTGTATGAAGAAAAAACTGCTGGAGCGGGACTATTCCTCGGATGTGACGGAAAAGGTGATTGCTGTGCTTTGTGAGTTGGGATACTTAAATGATGAGGACTATGCACGGCGCTTTATCCATGATGGAGTTATGTTGCGGAAAAAGGGAAAACGGCTGGTGTTACAGGAGTTGTCTTTAAAAGGAATTTCCAAGGAGTTGGGAGAAAGGCTTTGGGAGGAGCAGGAAATGCCCGAGGATTTGCTGGCAGGGTTGATTGAGAAAAGGTTAACAAATCCCTCCGACCCCAAATGTGTTAAACGAACCTTTGATTACTGCATCCGACGAGGATACAGTTACAGCGAGGTAGCACAGGCCATGCGAGATTATACAGAATGTGAATGAGAGAGGAATCCAAAATACATGAAAAAAATTGCGTTAATTTCCCTTGGCTGTCCTAAAAATCAGGTGGACAGTGAAATCATGTGGGGATTGCTTGCCGAAAGGGGATATGAATTAACAGATGACCCGTCGGAGGCTCACTGGATTATTGTAAATACCTGCGGATTCATTGAATCGGCAAAGGAAGAATCCATTCAGGCAATTTTGGAGGCGGCAGAATATAAACTGTCGGGAAGCTGTGAAAAATTGGCGGTTACAGGTTGCCTTGCTCAGCGGTATCAAAAAGAGATATTGAAGGAGCTGCCTGAAATTGATGTGGTAACAGGGACGGCAGACTATCATCATATTGTTACCTTGTTGGAAGAGCATGTACGAGAGCAGTTTAGCTGTATTGACAGCTCTCCCGATTACAGTCTGTTACCCCGTGTAAACTCCATGCCCTTTTATACGGCATACTTAAAAATTGCAGACGGATGTGACAATCATTGTACTTATTGCGTCATTCCCTCGATTCGGGGGAAATACCGAAGCCGCTCCTTAGAAGAATTGGTGAAGGAGGCGGAGGAGCTGGTAAAAAGCGGGGTACGGGAGCTGATTTTGGTGGCACAGGACACCACCGCCTACGGCAAGGACCTGTACGGTGAACCCAAGCTTGCTGTTTTGATGGAGCGGTTGTGTCAAATTCCTGACCTTCACTGGCTGCGGTTTCATTACGGTTATCCGGAAGGAATTACGGAGGAATTGCTTGGGGTAATGATAAACAATCCAAAGATATGCCAATATTTTGATTTACCCATTCAGCATTGTAATAATACCGTGTTAAAACGGATGGGCAGACGGTGCAGTAAAGAGGAACTTACCCAACTGTTTGCAAGAATCCGTACCTTGATGCCCCATGCAACACTTCGGACATCGGTGATTGCAGGATTTCCGGGAGAAACAGAAGAACAGTACGAGGAGCTTTGTGAGTTTGCAGAAAGGATTGGTTTTGACCGTATGGGTGTTTTCTGTTATTCTGCCGAGGAAGGAACCCCCGCAGCGAAACTGGACCACCAGATTGACGAGGATGTGAAGGAGCAAAGACGGGAGAATCTGATGCTTTGCCAAAGCAGAATTTCCCTTGCCAACAACCAGAAAAAGTTAGGAACGAGGGTAGAGGTGTTGGCAGAAGGTTTTGATGAAGAACGGTGCCTGTATTTCGGAAGAACCACTGCCGATTCGGTAGAGATTGACGGTTGCGTGTACTTTGGCAGTATGGAGGAGTTGTCTGCCGGAGCATTCGTAACGGTGGAAATAGAAGATGCAGATGAATATGATTTATACGGAAGGATGTGTCAGGTATGAATTTACCGAACAAATTGACGATAGTAAGAATTATAATGATTCCCTTGTTTATAGTATTTTTATTGTGTGGATTTTGGAAAACGGCAGGGGTCATCTTTGCCCTTGCTTCTTTTACTGATTTTCTGGATGGTCAGATTGCAAGAAAACAAAACCTTGTGACCACCTTCGGTAAATTTGCAGACCCTCTGGCGGATAAACTGCTGACCGCCTCTGCTTTTCTTTGCCTGATTGAAGTGGCGGGAATGTATTCTTGGATTGCATTTGTGATTATTGCAAGAGAATTTATTGTAACAGGACTTCGCCTGATTGCCATGTCCGAAAACCGTGTGTTGGCGGCAGGACGGGGAGGTAAAATAAAAACAGTGGCACAAATGTTGTCTGTTCTGGTAATTCTCTTTTTCGGGATCACCGGTGTATGGATGAATGTGATTATGATTTTTGTGGCGGTGTTAACCGTGTACTCGGGTACGGTATACCTGATTGAAAATAGGGATTTGTTAAAGGTAAAATAACATGAAAGAGATGTATTCTCAGCTTTATAAGCTGTTTGACGATTGCACCCCTTTGCAGGCGGATTGCGGGAAAGCCTGTAACGGAGCCTGTTGTACGGATGAAGGGGGCGAAGGAATGTTTCTGTATCCGGGTGAGCAGGTGATGCTGCGAGAGGCAGATTTTCTTACGCTGACGGACAGTGAATTTACGGTAGAGGGAAGCAGAGTCCCTATTGCACTTTGTAAGGGGAGTTGCAAGCGGAAGCTCCGTCCCCTGGCCTGTCGGATTTTTCCTTTGTTTCCTTATGTGAAACCGGGGAGCCGTCCGATAATCATTATGGACCCTCGTGCCAATGGGGTTTGCCCTATTGCAAGGGTGATGAAGCCAACGGATTTGGAAAAACGGTTTGTCCGACGGGTGACTTTAGCGGCAAAACTGCTGTATCAGTTCCCAAAAACAAGGAAATTTATGGAAGAACAAAGCAAATTATTGGATGATTCGTGCGGTTCTTATGAAATTTTAAGAAGAATTTTATCAGATTAACAGAAAATACGAAAATCTGTAAAATTTCTATTGACGGAAACAGAATTTTAAGATATGATATAGAAAAGCCTATGCCCCGAGCAGGGAGAGTAAGCCGTGAGTACGCTTGGAAAATCAAGAAAATTGCTTTTTATTTTCTGTTTTCCGAGCTACGGAACTGCTTAGTCGACCGGTCGGGAGGGGCTGGAGGCTGGACAGAGAAAAGCCTATGTCCCGAACAGCGAAACTTAAGCTGCAAGTACAAGGGATGAAGGCTGGACAAAATCAATGTGAAAACGATATGAGGAGGTGAAAACACCATGGAATTTGAAGCAATCAAACAAATTATCGTAGACCAACTGGGCGTTGATGAGGCTGATGTTACAATGGAAGCTTCTTTTGTGGATGACCTGGGTGCTGATTCACTGGATCTGGTGGAGCTGGTTATGGCAATGGAAGACGAGTTCGGAATGGAAATTCCGGATGAAGATGTAGAAGGAATTCATACTGTAGCAGATGCTGTTAATTATGCAAAAGCAAATGCGTAAATTACATAAAAGCCTGCAGGCTCCAGTGTAAAACAATGATTATTTTTGGGCAACCGTTCAGGTTGCCCGTAATTTTAACCATTTTTATAGAATGAATCGTTTTATTTTAATTTTAAAAGGTGATTTCATGAAACAATTAGGCTATACCTTCCGTCAACCTGAGCTTCTTCGGGAAGCATTGACCCATAGTTCTTATTCCAATGAGCACCAAAAAAGAGAGGCGTGTAATGAACGGCTGGAATTTTTGGGAGATGCAGTACTGGGGCTGGTGACGGGTCAGTATTTATATGAAACTTATTCTCAACAAACTGAGGGAAAACTCAGCAAACTACGTGCGGCGGTGGTGTGTGAAAAAACCTTGGCAAAGCTGGCTCGGGACATTGGTTTGGGAGAGGAGTTGTTGATGGGGCATGGTGAGGAAAAAACAGGGGGACGGAACCGTGACTCCATTCTTTCCGATGCTTTTGAAGCAGTGATAGCTGCCATTTATTTAGACAGCGATTTGGACACCGCACGGCAGTGGATTTTATCCCGTCTGGAACCGGAAATCCGTCTGGCAGCATCTCAACCTGAACGGGATTACAAAACCACCTTACAGGAAAAGGTGCAAAAGAAAAGCCGTGAGCCTTTGAAATACCGTATTGCCCATGTAACGGGCCCTGACCACAAACGGGAATATACCATAGAGCTATTGTGGAAAGGACGTGTGTTGGCAACAGGTGTTGCAGGCAGTAAAAAGCAGGCAGAGCAAAGAGCGGCAAAGCACGCCTTGGAGGAACGTTCCTTTGAAACATTATAATATTCCCGTATTTATTCCCCATTTGGGTTGTCCCCACAACTGCATTTTTTGTAATCAGAAGAAAATCACAGGGCAAAGCACGCCTTGTACCATAGAGGATGCAAAATCGGAAATTCAGCGGTACTTGCAATTTTTGCCTGAAGGCGAAATTGAAATTTCCTTTTTTGGAGGCAGTTTTACCGCCATTCCCGTGAAGGAACAGGAAGCCTTTTTGTCCTTGGCACAACACTATGTGAAACAGGGACAGGTGAGGGGCATTCGTCTTTCCACTCGTCCCGATGGGGTGGACTTTGAAACCCTGGAACGGTTACGGCAGTACGGTGTGACCACGGTGGAACTGGGAGTCCAATCCTTTTGCGATAAAGTCTTAAAGAAAGCCGGCAGAGGACATACGGCACAATGTGCAACGGATGCCTGCAAACGGGTGAAGGAAGCGGGTTTTTCGTTAGGGATTCAGCTGATGTGCGGATTGCCTGAAGACTCTCTTGAATTTAATTTATACTCTGCAGAACAAGCAAAAAAATTAGGAGATTTCGTTAGAATTTATCCCGTTCTGGTGCTGAAAGAGACGCCCTTGGAGGAGCTGTACCAAAGGGGAGGTTATTTCCCTCTGTCTTTGGAGGAGGCGGTGGAGCGAACGGCACAGATGAAAGAGGTGCTATTTCCTGTTCCTGTGATTCGTACCGGCCTTTGCACCGAGGATTTAAAAGAGGAGGACGTGGCAGCAGGTCCCCTGCATCCCGCCTTCGGGGAACTGGTGGATGGACGCCTTTATGACAGGAAGGTACGAAGCTTTTTGAAAGATACAAAAACAGAGGGTCAGACATTGGTAATTTTTGCCCCCAAACAGGAGCAATCCAAACTTTCAGGACATAAAAAATGCAATCTGATTGGCTGGAAACGGGACTATGGACTGAACCATATTCGTTTTTCAGAAAGCAACACCATTCATTTTTCTTTGGAAAAGGAATAAAATAGGGGTAAAATGTAAATAATTTGTAACAAACAAAAGGTTTGTAATTATTTTTTCTTGTTCAAAATTACAGATTTTTTCCAAATAAGATAATTTTTTCACAAACCACTTGCATATTTTCTTATTTTATTGTAAAATAGAAAATAGCGAAATTTATTTTAACTATTTTTTAGGAGGTAATTCTAATGTCAGTAAAAGTTGCTATTAACGGATTCGGACGGATTGGCCGTCTGGCATTCAGACAGATGTTTGATGCAGAAGGTTATGAGGTTGTTGCTATCAACGACTTGACAAGCCCTGAAATGCTTGCACATCTGTTAAAGTACGATTCTTCTCAAGGCAGATATCAATACTGTGACAGCGTAGTTGCCGGCGAAGATTCCATTACCGTAAACGGTAAGACCATCAAAATTTATGCAGAAAAAGATGCTAAGGATCTTCCTTGGGGTGAAATCGGTGTAGATGTAGTGTTAGAATGCACAGGTTTTTACACTTCTAAGGAAAAAGCTTCTGCTCATATTGAAGCAGGTGCTAAGAAGGTTGTTATTTCTGCTCCCGCAGGAAAAGACCTGCCCACTGTTGTTTACAATGTAAACCATGACATTTTGAAGGCTGAAGACACTGTTATTTCCGCAGCTTCCTGTACTACAAACTGCTTAGCTCCTATGGCGAAGGCTCTGAACGACTATATGCCTGTTAAGAGCGGTATCATGAGCACCATTCATGCTTACACCGGCGACCAGATGACTCTGGACGGTCCTCAGAGAAAGGGTGACAAGAGACGTTCCCGTGCAGCTGCTGTTAACATCGTTCCCAACTCCACCGGTGCTGCAAAAGCAATCGGTCTGGTAATTCCTGAACTGGACGGTCGTCTGATCGGTTCCGCACAGAGAGTTCCCGTAGCTTCCGGTTCCATCACCATTCTGGACGCTACTCTGAAGGATGAAACTGAATCCGTAACCGTAGAAGGTATCAACGCTGCTATGAAGGCTGCTGCAAACGAATCCTTCGGTTACACCGAAGAAGAACTGGTTTCCAGCGATATCATCGGTATGGAATACGGTTCTCTGTTCGATGCAACTCAGACTCTGGCTCAGAGATGCGGTACCAAGATCTACGAAGTTCGTGTCGTTGCTTGGTATGACAACGAAAATTCCTACGTATCTCAGATGGTAAGAACTCTGAAGTACCTGAAGAAGTTCGTATAATCCATGTAATACAATAGCAAAAGGGTGCCCTGTAAAACACAGG
>JAZNAU010000029.1:0-2005 GCA_045586685.1 Clostridia bacterium | reverse complement strand
CAAGCAGTTTCTTCAGTGCCCATTCTTTCCCCCGCTTGGTAGAAAGGGCAACATTCAGATTGACATAGTTGACGAAGGCGAAGATAAATAGGATTACGCCAAAAATCTCAACTGCCCATAGCGATAATCCCCAAGTCTGAGCGAGAGTGTAATTATATATATTGGACGATATCTTGTCATATCTGATCAGTTTTATAACTGTATCCGGATGCTGTGCATAATAAGATGAATAAAAGTTTTTACAAGCGTCCTTACACTTGTTCAATATGTCTTTGGCCTTGAAGCCATCTTGAATCCGAATGAACGTAACGATATTCTCCCAATAACCTGATGGATTTGCCCATTGGGCATCCAGCATCGGGGAATCAATGCTGGAAATGATGTCTGGTGATGGAAGTAAAGAATTATGCAAATCGTCAAAAATTCCATTTACAATATATTCCTCTCCTGCACAGGTCAATGGTTTTCTCATCGCATCAGCGCCGATTTTTGCTGCCAGACTCCCGGAAATCAAAACCGATTTGCGATCTGCCAGTGACAACGGCGAGCCTTCGGAGAAGTTGATATCAAAGAATGTGAAGAAATCCTGACTGACGGCAATACCCAAGGCACTTAGTGTATTGTTACCAACGGATATCCCATTGCTGTTCTCAACAACAAAAACCTGTGCATACCGGTCAACCTCTGGAACTGCCTCAATCAACTCCCGCCCCAAGCCTATTGTCGTTTCAAATGTTTCAATAGGACAGACAGCGTAAACGCGTTTGAAATCCTTTCCGTGGTCTATTTCCCATTTATCAGAAAAGAAAGACAAAAGTGCAATGGTAAAAGCCAAGGCAACACCAATACCTATCACCTCTACGGTGGTATACCATTTATTCCGGAACAGAAAACGCAAGTATTCAATCATAATTGTATAAGGTCTGTAAAGTTTCTTTACACTTTTTTAGAAAAATTAAGGTTAAACCCATATATACCAACAAAACCGTGCCAAGAAGGGTATTATCCTTATTCTATGCAAGTTGCACATTTCTTAAAAAGAAAAAACTGTAAAGTTTCCTTACACTTTTACAAAATATGTAAAGGGGTTAAATCAATAAGAAATTTCAAATTCTCCAAGTTTGCTATATCTTCTCACCGTCATACAGTAGCATGCAATATTATGCGGCAAAAACAAGCCCTGCAACCTCATCCCGAGACCACAGGGCTTGCCCGACTTAACCTATGTTAAAGCTGCGCTTTTTCTTCCTTCGCGCCTCGGCAAAGCAATAGCAAGCTTTGCATTGCGCTCGGCTTGTCGTTAGCTAAAAAACTATTTCACTCCTTCCATAAAATCCAATGTCTCTTTCATCCACCGCTCAAAATCCACCACCATAGGAGATTGATTGCCACCATGTCCGGCTTTATCATAAACTGATAGTTTTTTATTCACCTTTTCCGGCAATGCGTTGTAGATCTTTTCAGACATCCATACAGGGGTCCTGTCGTCATTCTTCCCGACAATCATGAACACAGATTTCCTGAATTTTGGGGCAATATGAAATGGCATCTGATTTTTTGGAAAATTATCGGGAACAACAAGGTTGGCTGCTGTTTTTCCTTTTGGATGAACTTTTACCAGTTGGGGAATTACATCTTCAAATGATGATGGAGTTCCCAGCAGAATACATCCTTTCACATTTCTGCTGTTGTGTGCTGTAATCATACTTAGATATGCACCAGTGGACCACCCCAGCAGGAAGATTTCCTTTTTGTCCACTTCAGGCTGTTGTACTGCGGTTTTAATAACAGCCTCGTAGTCCAGGAGCATTTCTGTATAGCAGAGATAATCCCTGTTCATCTCAAATTGGGAACTGTTTCCAAAGCCGCGCCAGTCAAATGTAACAACATTATAGCCGTTTGCAGCATATACAGCAGCCAAATCTATTTGCATATAGGACATATTACCGGCATCTCCATTGCATATGATGAGAGTTGGCCTTTTTTTGTTGTCTTTGGTCTTATA
>JAZNAU010000028.1:0-2687 GCA_045586685.1 Clostridia bacterium | reverse complement strand
GATTTGATACTGGGTGGCAATCCCGAAGCCTATCTAAAGGCAGTAACAGAATATAAGCCACTTGACTGATTATCCCACGCCCTGAAGTTGCAACTTCGGGGCGTGCAGTAATTTGTAACTTCTTTTTGAAAATTTGGATAGGTGTATTGATTTTTCCGAGAGGTTGTATTATAATAGCATATAGCAAGTAGCTACTATTTGTATGGAGGTAAATACTATGGTGACAAAAGATACCACCCTTAACGAACTCTTTGAAGCTGCCTGTTTATCGGCTGATACCATTGTTCAACCGGGCGAAAGCTTTAGAGTAAAAGATTTGTTCCGAGGTGTGGAATGGAGTAGAATCCCGAAAGGCTTTAGAACAAAACTTGGAGGAATGTTTTTTGCTTATGTCAATGGTGAAGCAAACAATGCCTTTGAGCCGGTTGGTAAAACTCCGCAAAATCAGCAGATATACGCTAAGAAATGATACCGCCAAGGAGAATAATGGAATGGATATTGTAAAAGAAATTAGTCGTCTGCCCAACTTTGGTTATGTTTTTTGGGGAGATGATAGTCGTGAGCATATTGCTGTTTTAGGAGGTCATTCATCGCAAAAATCAGACGGGTATGAATGGAGTGACTCAGTATTGAGGACATCTTATACTATGCAGAAGCTCTACGAACAAACAGAGTTGTCTGTAGATGACAAAAAAGAACTGGCACGATTGATGCAGAAAATGCATTCATTATGTGAAACAAGAAAAGCTGGGCTCTTCACCATGGATGAACAAGAAAAATACTTGAGTGAGCGTAGTGAAGAAGAATTGAAACAAATTGAACAACAAGTAAAAATGCATATGGAATGCAGAATTTACTATCGTGATTTTATTTTTAGATGATATTGGAGGTATATTAAAATGGCACTTATAAAATGTCCCGAATGCGGTAAAGAGGTTAGCGACAAGGCATCTGCTTGTATCCACTGCGGATTCCCGTTGTCCACAACCTCACAAAGCACAAACCAGCAACCAAGAACTACAGTCGCAGCTCCTCAAATTAGCGTCAAAGCACCTATGAAAATGTTTTCAAAAAACGATGCGACTGTTAGTATAGAATGTGGCAACTGTAGTAAGGTTTATTCGTTTAACAGAAAATACTTCTCGCAAATTGAGGAAAGTTTTTGTTTGCCAAATACTGCCATTATATGTCCAAACTGCAACAATGGAATTGCGGCAAACACGAGGATTGCGGCAAAAGTTAGTAGTCACACAAATTCAAAAGTTCCCAAATGCCCCAAGTGTGGGTCTACTTCTCTTGCTACAGTAAACAGAGGCTACTCTATTGTTTGGGGATTTTTAGGAAGCGGTACACCGATGAATGTCTGCCAAGCTTGCGGACACAAATTTAAGCCAGGCACATAAATGAGCTTAATTTGTGAAAATGTAATTTCGTTCTGCATTAACCTGGAGAGTTATATTATGACGTTTATACAATGGTTTACCGATAACATTTACAGTAACATTTTTACGGCAGTAACAGTTATTATATCAGGGTATATTTCATACCGCATATCAAAACATTATTTCAAAGAAAGCAATAAAGTGAATAATCTTGAAAACCTAAAGGTTTCTGTAATTCACCCACTTGTTGTGTTGCTGAACGATAAATGTACAGTAGAAAACTATTTCCGCATTGTGTCTTTGGAAAAGGAATACAGCATTAGGTATATGCCCACTAAAGAACGGCAGAGTTTAACAGAATTATGTTCAGCGTATAAGGCGGTTGCATATTATGACGAAGATGCAACCAATGCCAAAATTCTGTTTTCATATTTTGAGAAATGTCTCTCAGAACAAGGCATTAAGTGGGAGCCTCGCCCAAGAACAATCAATGATGAGATTGTTGATTATGAACCGCCAGAGGGGTATTTTGAATTGGAAGATGGCATTGCTCGTGTACTCCGAAAGTTTGATTATCATTTTGAACCGGATGAATGTCAAAAGGCTCTTGAACGCTTATTCAGTAGCCATGTTCGTGTCTTTTGTTTAGGTCAAAAAGCTGTATTCTTTAAAGGATTAAACTTGTCAAAGGTCATTAAACAAGATAAGCTTACCTCTGAAAGTAATGCGTTATTTGAAAACTACCGACAACGCAAAAACGAATTTTTGTCTTTGCCCTTGATTAAGAGTGAGATGGAATAATTACGATGTAGCACCAACGGTGCGTAGCCAATTTCTCAGAAATTGTTAAAGGGTTTGGGATGTTTCCCAACAAGTACGCACAAGTGGGTACCGCCGTGCATTGCTTGCTAAGACCACAGGTGCTTGGCAGGCAAAACGGCAAACGCTGAATTTTTCGCAGAGATGGCATTGCCATTGAAAGCAAAAATGAAGTGTGGGTACCGTCGTGCCCTGCTTGCTAAGACCAACTGGGACTTAGCAAGCCAAACCGATTTTTGCAAAAATCGCAGAGTGTACGTACACCTGCTGTGCTTGCTATTCTTCGTTTCACCATAATAGCAAGTGCCATTTTCTAAATGGAAATCGGCGACAAACGCCGCCTTGTCTGCCCAAAAGCGAAACGGACGGACGCTGCGGGTGGCGGCGAAGCCGTTCATCTTGACCGTTGACAGCGTTCGTCTGTTTTGCTATCCGAGCGAGATTTAAGTCGGATCGTAGCCATGTCGTTCTGTGAGCCAAGGAGTT
>JAZNAU010000027.1:0-54317 GCA_045586685.1 Clostridia bacterium | reverse complement strand
TCTGACTGGGCAGGAATATTTTTCAAAAAAGAAAGATTAAAATCTTCTTTCCATCCCACAAAGCTTCCATCAGTTCCGCGATAGGTAACATAATATAAATTCTTTTTTAAACGAAAGGTAATGGCGGCAAATTGTTTTTCGTTTTCAAGGTCATGATTGTGAGTGTAATAACCAAGATAAATCGCTCCAAACCGCTTACTTACAATGACATTCATAAATAATTCTTTATTTTTATCAGGAAATAAGGTTTCCTTTGAAAAAGATTCAATATCCTTTTCTTTTAAATCAGAAAATGTAACCTCAAAATTTTTTTGTACAGCTTTTGTGTTTTGAAAATCCAAATAGGAAAGCTGAGATAAAACTAAACTGTCAACTTCATTAAATTCCAATTCATCAAAAGAAAAATTCCCTTTTTCCTGTACATAAGAAATAATATTTCCCACTATTTGTCACCTCTTTTCTATTACTATTCCCCCGGTCATTAAAAATATGATTGATTTTCCTGCATAAACAAAACAGCCTGTTCATATATATGTACAAACAATCTGTAAGGAGGTACAGCTATGAATATTTATCAGGATATAGCGGAACGAACAGATGGAAATATTTATGTAGGGGTTGTTGGACCTGTCCGCACGGGAAAGTCAACTTTTATCAAACGATTTATGGATTCCTTGGTTCTTCCTAATATCGAAAATGCCTACCAGAGAGAACGTGCCAGAGATGAACTTCCTCAAAGTGCAGGCGGAAAAACCATTATGACCACAGAGCCGAAATTTGTACCAAACGAAGCGGTAGAAATCAATTTAGGAGATAACTCTGTATTTCAGGTTAGAATGATTGATTGTGTAGGATATATTGTGGACAGTGCCTTGGGGCATATTGAAAATGATCAGCCGCGAATGGTTTCCACTCCGTGGTATGACTCCCCTATTCCCTTTGCACAAGCAGCAGAATTAGGGACAAAAAAGGTAATTTGCGAACATTCCACCATTGGTTTGATGATAACAACAGACGGAAGTATCAGCGAAATTCCCCGAGAAGATTATATTGATGCTGAACAAAGAGTGGTTGCAGAATTACAGGAAATGAAAAAACCTTTCGTGATCTTGTTGAATTCAACTCATCCCCACAGTCCAAAAACATTAGAATTAAAAAATGAATTGGAACAACAATATCGCTCCCCTGTTCTGCCGATTAACTGTGCAACAATGGAATTGGAAGATATTCACAGCATTATGAAAACAATTTTATTTGAATTTCCTGTTGTGGAAATTTCCTTTTACTTACCTAAATGGATAGAGTGTTTGGAAAATGATCACCCAATCAAACAAGGCTTATATCAAGAAATTACAACCTCTATTGAATCTGCAACAAAAATAAGTGATGTCTATCAAGCAGTTGAACAACTAAAATCCTGTGAATATTTAAAAGATATTTCAGTTTCCAGAGCAGATTTAGCAAAAGGAAAAATCGGAGCCACCGCCATAACCTGTGAAAGCCTGTTTTATCAAGTGTTGAGTCAGCGTTCTGATTTGGAAATCAATGATGAATACAGTCTGCTTAAAATGATGGAAACCTTATCGGATATTAAGAAAAAATATGATAAAGTTTCTTATGCTTTGGAAGAAGTCAATCGAACCGGATATGGTATTGTATCCCCCTGTATTGAAGAACTCTCTTTGGATGAACCGGAAATTGTCCGTCAAGGAACAAGGTTTGGCGTTCGTTTGAGGGCAGAGGCACCAAGTATACATATGATCAGAGCAAATATTGAAACAGAAGTAAGTCCAATCGTCGGAACCGAGAAACAATCTGAAGAACTGGTACACTCCCTTTTAAAAGAATTTGAAGTCGACCCACAAAAAATATGGGAATCAAACATTTTTGGAAAATCGCTTCACGAGCTGGTAAATGAAGGATTGCAAACGAAACTTTCCAGAATGCCTGAAGATGCAAGAGGAAAATTGCAAGAAACCTTGCAAAAGATAATAAACGAAGGAAACGGCGGATTGATTTGTATTATCCTGTAATAATGGAGTGGCTGTAGCAAAATGTTTTATTTGCTACAGCTATGTTTTATAAAACGAAAAGCTCTGTGATAATCTCTCACAGAGCTTTACTATTTTTACTTCAACACAGCATTTACAACATTCTTTTGGAATTCATTCAGTTTTGAAATGGCATCTTTTTCTTCATCACCAATGACTGCAAAGTACAATTTAATTTTAGGCTCTGTTCCGGAAGGACGGACAACAAAACTAGAACCATCTTTCAATTCAAATCGCAAAACATCGGATTTTGGTAAATGAATCTCAGAGATGCCATTTTGATCCACTCTCTTGCTTTCCAGATAATCTTCTCTGGAAATGATGGAAACACCGTTAATTTCAGCGGGAGGATTTTGACGAAGTCCATGAGTAATTGCTTTAATTTTTTCAAGTCCCTCCATGCCTTCCATAGTAACAGACTGCAAGCCTTCCTGATAGGCTCCGTATTGACGATATAAGCTCTGTAACACATCCAATAAAGATTGACCCTTTGAACGATAATATGCGGCTGCTTCGGCAATTAACAGAGACGCTAAAACAGCATCCTTATCACGTGTATAAGTTCCGCTTAAATAACCATAGCTTTCTTCAAAACCGAACAGATAGGTATATTCCTTAGTCTTTTCAAATTCCTTAATTTTTTCACCGATAAATTTAAATCCGGTTAACACGTCCATAACAGTAACGCCATATGATTTGCAAATAGCATTCGCCATATAAGTGGTTACAATGGTTTTAATGACGGCACCATTTTTCGGTAATGTACTGTTAGAAAGAACGTAATTTAACAAAATAACTCCGGTTTGATTTCCGTTCAACACCCGAAAACTGCCATTATAATCTCTTACCAAAGCGCCTACTCGGTCACAATCAGGGTCAGTTCCGATAATTAAGTCTGCTCCTTCTTTATCAGCTAAGTCAATGGCAAGCCGAAATCCTTCTTTTTCTTCCGGATTAGGTGATTTTACAGTAGAAAACGCAGGATCCGGAAGTTCTTGTTCTGATACCACCAGTACATTTGAAAAGCCTGCCATTTCTAATGCCCGTCTTACAGGAATATTGCCTGAACCATGCAAAGGAGTATACACAATTTTCAAATCCGTATGTTTTGCAATATCTGGATTCTTTTGCTGCTGTAATACGCATTTTAAGTAAGTATCTTCTACATCTTTTCCGACCATAGTGACCATTCCTTCTGAAACAGCCTGCTCCAGATTCATGGTTTTTACGTCAGAAAAAATATCAATTTTCGTAATATATTTCATGATTTCATTTGCCATTTCGGGAGAAATTTGCTCACCCGTAGAGCAATATGCTTTGTATCCGTTATATTTGGGCGGATTGTGGCTGGCGGTAATCATAACCCCTGCAGCAGCTTGGAAATGCAATACAGAATAAGAAAGAAACGGTACCGGTCTTAAAGTATCGGAAAGATATGCTTTAATTCCGTTTGCCGCTAACACACAAGCGGTTTCCCGAGCAAATAAATCGGAATATTTTCTGGAATCGTAAGAGATACAAACACCCTTATCCCCTTCCCCTTGATTGATTAAATAATTTGCTAAGGCTTGGGTTGCCCGACGAACAGTATATACATTTATTCGGTTGGTTCCTGCGCCGATTACACCACGCAAGCCTCCCGTACCAAACTCAAGATTGCGGTAAAACCGTTCTTTTATTTCTGTTTCATCTGATGAAATTTGATTCAATTCAGAAACAGTTTCATCGTTTCCGTTTGAAAGCCAATACCGATAAATTTCATTTATCTGATTCATATTGAACACTCCTCTCTTTTTTATTATATCACAAGAATAGACAACAGTCAAAGAATTTCCTTTAGTTTGCTTAATATTTTTTTCTCAAGCCGTGAAATATGTGCTTGAGAAAAAGAAAGAATCTCACCCGTATCCTTTTGGGATTTTTGACGAAAATACCGTAAGAGGATTATTTTTTGTTCCTCTTGGTCCAACATAGCAACTGCCTCTTTCACCGCAATACGGTCAATCAATTCGTTGAAAGGAAACCATTCTCCGGGTAAATTGTTGATTTCTGATGAACCATCCAAGGATTCAGGGTATCGGCAAGCATCCATGGCTAAAATCAATTCTTCGGTTGATACTTGTATTTGCATTGCCAATTCTGAAACCGATAATTCCTTGCCCGTTTTTTTCTTTTCTTCCTCACGAAGATGGGATGCTTTATATGCGATAGATTGCCAGTTTCGGCTTACTTTTATCATGGTATCATCCCGAAAAAACTGTTTCAGTTCACCGATGATTAACGGAACAGCATATGTAGAAAACTGTAACCCCAGTGACAAATCAAACTGTTTGATTGCCTTTATCAGTCCGATACATCCAATTTGATACAAATCGTCTTTCGACTGTCCCCGATTTAAAAATCGTTTTAAAACAGTATAGACTAATCCGCTGTTTTCTATTACCAGTTTCTCTAATGCCGAAGTATCCCCTTGTTGAGCAGCAGAAATCAACGTATTCATTCAGTCTTGTCCTCTGTGTTCCCTGTAAGACGTTTAATCATCAATACCTTCGTTCCTTTATCTGGTGTTGAATGCACTTCTACCTTATCCATAAACAGCTCCATTACAGTAAAACCCATTCCTGTTCGTTCGCCATCAGTATTGGTTGTATATAGGGGCTGTCTTGCCTGCTCAATATCTTCGATTCCGCAACCATAATCCTCAATTTCTACCATCAATATTTTTCCGTGCATTCTGCAGGAAATTTTAATTTCGCCGTCTTTTCCGTCATAACCGTGTATGATAGAGTTAGTAACCGCCTCGCTCACAGCAGTTTTAATATCTGCAATTTCTTCTAACGTAGGGTCCTCTTGGGATGCAAATGAAGCCACTAAAACCCGTGACAGAGATTCATTGGACGGTATGCTTTTTAGTACCGTCACCATATAATTATCTGCTTTCATATTTCATACCTCTCTTTTATCGTTTTCATGGCATTGTCTACAGTTCTGGTTGTTCCAAGTAATTTTTTTAGTCCTGATACAGCTAACAGCTTGTCCACATGCGCTTTGTTACAAACCAAAAGAACCATTCCGTTTTTTTCTTTGATTTTTTTATATCGACCGATAATGACTCCAAGTCCCGAGCTATCCATAAATGATAAATCTGAAAAATCAAAAATAAGATGTTTTACTGACCGTCCGTCAATTTCCCTATCTAATTTTTTTCTGATTACAGAGGCGGAATAATGGTCTAGTTCTCCGTCGATATGAGCAATCAGAGTTTTATTTTTTAATTCTGTTGTCATAAAAAAAGTCCTCCTTTTCGTTAAGGGTATTCAACAAGGATATTGATGTTTCCTTTGACGAAAAAGAGGAACCGTATTCTATTTTATAAGAAAATTCGACCGTACAGGACCTACCAAGGTAAAGGAACCGCAGGCAATCACTAGGTCCTTATCTGTTGCCTGATCCAAAGCTGTTTGAACAGCTTTTACTAAATCAGGTTCACATAAATCTGCCTGACAGCACTCTGCAAACTCCTTTGCCCCAAGTTTTCTTGGGTTGTCTGTCTCTGTTGCAATCAGTATATCCGCAAGCTCTCTAAGTAATTTTGCACATTCGATATAATCTTTGTCATTTAACATTCCAGCAACAACATATATTCGACCTTTCTTTTTCGTTTGTCGAATAAAGGAAGTAAGTGCCTTAATTCCCGACAAATTATGACCGCCGTCAATCAAAAGATTAGGACGAATCAATTCCATCCTTGCAATGTGCTTCACTTTAGCCAACCCGTTCTTCAAAGCCGAAGCAGAAATCGTAATTCCTAAATGTTGTAACTGTTTTACTGCTTCTAATACGGTGGCACCGTTTTGTGCCTGATACTGTCCGAGCAAGGGCAAAGAATAGGAGATGCCATTATAATCAAATGTTGTATCTTTCATTGTGGCATGGATGTTATCAGGCTGTTTGGCAATGCACAAGGAAGCAGACTCTTCATCCGAACGTGCTTTAATGACTTGAAGCACTTCTTCGGGCTGATTGGGAGTGGAGACAACCACTGTCCCCTTCTTGATGATTCCGCATTTTTCAAAAGCAATTTCTTTTAATGTATTTCCTAATCTTGCAACATGATCAAAGTCAATGGAAGTAATGACGGAAAGCAAAGGGGCATCAATGACATTGGTTGCATCTAACCTGCCTCCTAAACCAACCTCCAATACAACAAAATCACATTGTTGCTCAGCATAATATAAAAATCCCAATGCAGTTACTAACTCAAATTCTGTAGGATGAGATAATCCTTCTTTTGTCATTTGTTCGCAGGCATTTTTCACTTGTTCTCCGCATTTGGCTAAGCAGTCAGCCGAAATCATTTCACCGTCAATACGAATCCGTTCTCGAAATTGCTCAATGTACGGAGAGGTATAAAGTCCGGTTTTATATCCTGATTCAGATAAAATAGATGCAAGCATTGAACAAACAGAGCCCTTCCCGTTTGTTCCTGCAACATGAATTATTTTCATCCGATTTTGTGGATTCCCAAGTCTTTTTAATAATTCCCGAATGGAGCTTAATCCTAACACAGAACCAAACAATTCGGTAGAATGAATCCAATCAAGCACTTGTTCTTCTGTCATCATTTTATGTCACCTCAAAGTAAAGAATAAGTAAGTATTGCTGCCTCTTCTGAAATGGTACACTTCAGTAAATATGCAGGAACATAAGTTATCATTTTTTCCATAAAATCTAATGTTTTTAAAAGAAGCTCCGGATACACCGGTCTAATCAATTCACGAAGTAATTTTTGACTCACCTGACTTGAAGAAAGTTTTATGAGTTGATTCTCATTGGCTTGTTCTAAAAATACAATACAAGCAAGAGGAGCACTGATATTGTGATTGATATCTGTTTTTCCGCTCCAAGGTGTACCAAAAACTGTCATTTTTCCATTTATTAACCGTACTGCTGGGCTGTCATCATTGATCATTTCCACAGAATAATACTTTCTCCACAATTCGGTATGTGTTGATTTTCCGGTTCCGGAGGGTGCTGAAAAGGCAATCCCCTTCCCTTTGCATTTCAAACAAGAGGAATGTAAAATAATCCCCTGATGAAATAAAATAAACCAACGAAACACTTCGCCCAGCAAATTAAAATTTCTCAAATCAGATTCGGGGCCTCCCCATTGTTCCACATTCATCAGTTCAGATTCTACATGAGACCAGTCCTTGTTAGCAGTTACCGACGCTATCACAATTTCTTTCCCGTCAATAAAAATACTGTCATAAAAGCTATAGGTGTCTTCGTCCTTCACCCAATGCCGTTCTCCGTACGAGGCAACTTCTGTCCCCCTAGGAAATAAAATGTGATCGTTAAACTTGCAGTGAATTGTCATATCTGCCTCTGTGATGTTACATTGATATTCTTTTGTTCTTTCCTGAAATAGCAAAGTATCAAAGCCATCTGCGGCAATCGTTAGTCCTGCAATCTTCAAATAAATCATTTCATTTCCTCTTTCACTGTTAAGGTTTCGTTTTTTACAGATATGATTTTATCGCAAATGTCAAGGGCTGCGTTTTTATGTGATACAATAATACATGTTTTATCAGTTAATGTTCTGATTGCTTGCAGTACGGCAGCTTCAGTTTTTTCATCCAATGCAGAGGTTGCTTCATCAAGGAGTAACACAGGGGCATCGTTTAACAGAGCTCTCGCTATGGCAATTCTTTGAATCTGCCCCTCTGAAAGCCCTTCCCCGCCTTCCTTTAAAACAGTATCCAAACCATCCGGCAATCCCGAAAGATACGGCATCATCTGTGCGATTTCAGCACATTGTTCTATTTCCACATCAGATACATTCTCCTGATAAAAACGAATATTTTCACGAATGGAACCGGATAAAATCATATTCCCCTGAGGTACATAAGAGAAAAATGGTCTGGTATTTTTACTGATTTCTGCTTTCTGATTTTTACCACATACATAAAGTTTTCCTTGGTTAGGTTCCAAAATCGCCAATAACAATTTTAAAAGAGTACTTTTTCCAATACCCGATTGCCCCGCAATCGCCAAAAATTCGCCTTTTTTTAACGTTAAGGATGCATTCTGATATACGGGAACATTAGGATAGGAAAATGACATATTTTCAATAGAAAGCTCCTCAAATTCAGAGGGGTGAATGGCACAAGGAAGTAATTTTTCCTCGTCCATTTCTTCCAGCTCCATAATTCTTTCGGCTGACGCCAATGTTGCAAATGCATTGGATAATAACGAGGAAAGATTTTTAAACGGTGCCTGTAATTGCCCTACAAGCTGAAGCATAGCTGTTAATGTTCCGTAGGTAAGCAGTCCCATAGATAAGCGATATGCTCCCCAACCTAATGTAACATAATATCCGGCAGTAAAAACCAAAAATAAGCATACATTTGCAAGCAATGAAAAATACGTTCTTTTCCGTTTTAAATAAAAAGTGTTTAATTGATATTTCTTTGCTTGATTTGAGGAAGCCTCTTCTGTTCCAAATGCTTTCACTGCTAATACATTCTGAAGAATTTCCTGCATATAGGATCGGGTGATACCGTCACTTTGCTGACAATCCTTGTGCATTTGTTTCATTTTTTTACTATAAACCCTGCCAAAAATAAAGACAATGGGCCCCAACGAAAGAATACAAATAGCTAACGTGGGCGCTAACATATAAAGAACTGTAAAGCTGGAGCAAATTTTCACAAGCATCGAAACAAAAACAGGAACAATGGTAATAATTCCGTTTACAATGACTCTTACATCACTGTTCAGCCGATTCATCAGTTCACCTGTATGAAAACACTCAGTCTTCTGATACTGTTTACTTAATAAGTTATGAAATAAACGATTTTTTATTTTGATTTCCAGCTTTCCGGTTATATTAACATCCATAATACTTAAAAATATTTGCAATAAAAGCTGTACTGCCAAAAAGATAATTAAAATAATAAAACTTGACTGTAACGTTCCTTCCCTTTGCCCTGTTGCAGTATCAATTACATTTTTAGACACAAGAGCAAACCAAACGGAAACTAAGGAAAGAAGCGCATTGCCTCCCACAAATAAGAATAAGGGAAACAAAACGCATTTACCTCTTTGATATAACCATTGTAACGTTTTATTTTTTTTCACTTTATTTCTCCCGTGTACGATAAATCTTTGCACAACAAATTAAGATTTTAATCAACAATCCGCGAAAAGGCCGAAAAAAAACCCAGATAAAGGAATAAAATTGATACCATAATGTTTTCGTAGTATAATATTGATTTTTTCTATAAAACCCAATCATTTTTCCTAAAAATTGGGTTTCAATTAACGGAGATTCAATCCAATACTGATTATCTCCGTTTGCAGAATAAACGTCCCCTTTATGTCGAATGATTCGATGCAATACATATTGACCGTTTGAACGCTTATATAGGACAACATCTCTTTTTTTCACGCCATTTGTAATGGGCGACAATACAACACTGTCCAATTTACTTCGAAACAAAGGAAACATACTGTTTCCTACCACAGTCATCCGAACCTGTTGTCCGTTTCTTAGCCCGTCTTCAATGACAGTTCCTATCTGATCAAGACCTACTTCACGATTCGTTTCGCTCATGCCAACACCTTTGCCTGTTGCAATAATCCGATAAACTCTGAAACATCAGCCTTTGCAACATCCTGGCTTACATCATATTCTGCACATAATGCTTTTATAAGTTCTTCTTCAGTTTTGTCTTCTTGTAACTGTTCCCAAAGAAATGCACCCGTTTCATTCAACGTAATCATTGCATCAAAATTAACCAGTTCTTCTCCTGTAGGAACAACAATATAATCATCCAGAATTTTTTTTATCATAAAATCTTGTTTGACTTTCATAGCGACAAACTCCTTTTTTTAATTTTTCAAACTTTGAATCGGTGCCGGAATTCTGCCTCCTCGGTTAATAAAAATTTCGCTGGAATCATTGTGCACCGGCATAACGGGTGCTGAACCAAGTAAGCCACCAAATTCAACAGTATCTCCAACGTCTTTTCCGCAAACCGGAATAATACGAACAGCAGTTGTTTTCGTATTTACCATTCCGATTGCTGCTTCATCTGCAATAATAGCAGAAATGGTAGATGCCGGTGTGGTTCCCGGAACTGCAATCATATCCAATCCTACCGAACAAACGCAAGTCATTGCTTCCAATTTATCAATGGTCAAACTGCCGATTTTAGCTGCATGAATCATTCCTGCATCCTCACTGACTGGAATAAACGCACCGCTTAATCCCCCTACATAAGAAGATGCCATAACACCGCCTTTTTTCACTGCATCATTTAGCAAAGCCAAAGCTGCTGTTGTCCCGTGAGTACCGCAAGTTTCCAAACCCATTTCTTCTAAAATATAAGCCACACTATCCCCGATTGCAGGAGTAGGAGCTAACGATAAATCCACAATACCAAAAGGCATATCCAAGCGTTTGGATGCTTCCTGAGCAACAAGCTGTCCCATTCTGGTGATTTTAAATGCGGTTTTCTTTATAGTTTCAGCAACCGTTCCGAAATCTGCCCCCTTCACCCGTTCCAAGGCACATTTTACAACTCCGGGGCCGCTAACGCCTACGTTGATGACTGTTTCCGGTTCGCCTACACCGTGAAACGCTCCCGCCATAAAGGGATTATCCTCCGGCACATTTGCAAATACAACCAATTTTGCACAGCCTAAGCTATCACGATCTTTCGTGAGATCTGCAGTTTTTTTAATAATTTCCCCCATTTGCTTTACAGCATCCATATTGATGCCTGCTTTTGTTGTTCCTACATTTACAGAGGAACACACGTGCTCCGTTTCGGCTAAAGCATAAGGAATGGTTTCAATCAAACGGCGGTCACCTAATGTATACCCTTTATGTACCAGTGCAGAAAAACCGCCAATAAAATTAACACCTGTTTCGAGTGCAGCTTTTTCCAAAGTTTTTGCATATTTTAAATAATTTTCTTCCCCACAGCATCCTGCAACCAAGCTGATGGGAGTGACCGAAATTCTTTTATTGATAATGGGAATTCCGTACTCTTTTTCAATATTCTCACCCGTTTGAACAAGATTTTTTGCCTTTGTAGTAATCTTGTCGTAGATTTTCCTGCAGGCTTCGTCAGCATCAGAGGAACAACAATCCAAAAGAGAGATTCCCATTGTAATAGTACGGATATCAAGATGTTCTTCCTGAATCATCTTGATGGTTTCCATGATTTCAAATGAACTTAGCATAATGGTTCCTCCTAAATTTTATGCATGGAATTAAAAATGTCTTCATGCTGAATCTGAATCTTTACACCAATTTCGTCAGCAATCCGGTTTAAAGAGTCGACCAACTTCTCAAAAGAAACAGCCGCACTTGAAATATCAACCAACATCACCATGGTAAACATATCTTGCATAATGGTTTGAGAAATATCAAGAATATTGACATCTGTCTCAAACAGTAACCCTGATACTTTTGCAATAATTCCCTTTTTATCTTTTCCTACAACTGTAATAACCGCTCTCATCTGTTTTCTCCTTATCCTCTTTGTCTGGATGCTTCCATTAACAAAATACCTGCCGCAACAGAAGCATTTAATGAATTGATTTCACCCTTCATAGGAATAGAAACCAAAAAATCACACTTTTCTTTTAATAAACGGGAAATTCCAAACCCTTCGCTTCCTACAACAATCGCCAATGCACCTGTATAGTCAGCCTCATAATAGGTTTGTGTTCCTTCCATTGCCGCTCCGGCAACCCAGATGCCCTGTTTTTTTAAATCCTCTACTGTTCTTGCAAGGTTTGTCACACGGGCAACAGGAACATATTCAATGGCACCGGCAGAGCTTTTGGCAACCACTGCACTGAGGCCTACCGAACGATGCTTTGGAATAATAACACCATGGACTCCGGCGGCATTTGCTGTTCTTAAAATAGACCCTAAATTATGGGGATCGCTGATTTCATCAGCAATCACCAAAAAGGGCGGTTCTCCCTTATCCTCTGCAATCTTTAAAATATCTTCGATTTCATAATATTCATGAACTGCAGTACAGGCGATTACCCCTTGATGTGCTCCGGTTTGGGACATAAAATCAAGCTTTTGTTTGGCAACCTCGGAAATGATAACACCCTTTTCTCGAGCCATTGCCCTGATTTTTCCCATTGAACCGTCTGTAATATCTTTTTGAATAAACAGTTTATCAATATTTCTGCCCTTTCGCAAGGCTTCAACCACAGGGTTTCTGCCTTCAATCCGGTCTAATCGATTTTGCTCTTCCATATTCATTTCCTTTCTTACTATCATATTTCATTTTTCAATGTTTGTCAATATTTTTGATGAAATTTCACTGCTTTTCCTCCCAGATAATCAAAGAAATCCCCTTGATATCGTTTATTCTCTTTCATAATAGCATCAATTTCATCCTTTATTTTCCACCAACCTGTATTCCAGTTGCAAAAGAGGGCATCTCCTTCCGGTGCACGAGCTAACAATCGCTGAATGGCAATATCAGGGCTTAAATATTGCAAAAATGTAATCACTCGTTCCTGATATTCTTCCTTTGAAATCAAGGAAATTTCACCGTTTAAATACCGTCTTCCTAAATCAGAGTCTTTCAAAATATAAAGAGAATGTAATTTCACGGTATCCACCCGTAACGCAGACAGAATTTTTGCTGTTTCAATCGTATCCTCCATAGAATCCTGCGGAAGATTTAAAATCACATGGCATCCTGATTCAAACCCATATTCTCTGATGAGAGATAATGCATCAATCACTTCAGCCAACGTATGTCCTCTGTTGATTTCTTTTAAGGTTTTATAATTAACCGTTTGAACGCCTAATTCGATTGCAATATCTATTTTCATTTCCTCGCTAAAGGTTTTGAGCATTTTCAGACATTCCCTGCTGATACAATCAGGTCTGGTAGACAGTGCAATTTGTACTACTGCATCGTCTATTGCCTGTTCAAGATATTCATGCAAGGTGTCTAAAGGTAGATAGGTATTGGAAAAGTTCTGAAAATAAGCAATAAACTTTTTTGCGCCATACCCTCTTCCTATTCTTTCCATATTTTCCCTTAACTGTTCCCCAACAGGAACGGTATTTGGCAACAATTCAAATCCGGTTGCTATGTCACCGCAGAAAATACAGCCTCCCCTTCCCAAAGTGCCGTCTCTATTGGGACAAGTACAAGGAATGCTGATAGGAATCTTGTATACTTTTTCACCGTATTTCTTTTTTAAATAATCAGAATATTTATAATAAATCATTTTTTTCTTTTCTTTTTCCTTTAACTGTGATATAATGGTATCAGTAACTATGACAAAGGAGAATTTACATCATGACAGAACCAAGAAGAATGCGACTTGACCCTGTTGACATTAAATTACTGATTTTATATTTATTAAAACAAGCCAATCGACCTTTAAATGCAACAGAAATTACGGATATTGTTCTTTCCGATTCGTTGCTTGACTTTTTTGAAACCCATCATTATATCAGTGCTCTTCTTGAAGAAAAACAAATTGAAGAAACAACCGTCAATACTTATCAATTAACCGAATCAGGAGAACAAGCCATCGCTTTTTTTGAAAACCGGCTTCCCTTTACTGTTTTAGAAAAAATTCAACATAAAATGACAGCTTATAAAAAAGAAGAATTATTGAAACAACTGATTACTGCTGAGTATATTCCCTTGTTGAATGAAGAATTTCAGATTCATCTTACCATGCAGGAAACAAAAGATGCAGTTCCCTTCGAAATTAAATTTACAGTCACGGGAAAAGAAACTGCAAAGCAAATTTGTAATCGCTGGAAAGAAGACTATGCAACACTTTATACCCAATTAACCGATTTATTCAGTCAGTTGTAATCGTCTTTTTTTAAAAAATTCCACTAATATATTTTCACATTCTGCCTGCAAAACGCACGGAAAAACATCCGTTGTTTTGTAGGCATTTGTTTGCAAAAATAAATTAACAGTACTACCGCAAGCGCCGGTGTTCGGTTCAAAAGCACCAAAATAAACTCGACTGATTCTTGCATTGATAATTGCACCGGCACACATGGCACAAGGCTCTGCGGTCACATATAAGGAACATCCGTCCAAGCGCCAATCTCCCAGTATATCACATGCCCTTTGAATTGCCAAAAGCTCCGCGTGGGCAGTAGGATCTTTCTTTGTTTCGCAAAGATTGTGGGCAGTTGATAATACGGTTTCTCCTTTTACAATCACTGCTCCAATGGGAACTTCTCCCGTACTTTCCGCTAATTTTGCCTGTTCTATGGCCAATTTCATATAATGTTTATGCAACATGTTTCTCCTTTATAAAATTGTTCCGCCACCAATGACGTAACGTCCGTTATAAAATACAGCCGCCTGTCCCGGAGTTACCGCTCTTGGAGACTCGTGAAAGTTTACTGTGACTGTTCCGTCTGCATTTGGAACAATCAGTCCGGAATAACGTTTACTTTTATATCGAACCATCACTTCCGCTTCAAAGGCTTTGTTTTCATATTCCTTTTCAATAAAATTCAAATCATATGCTGTCAAAGTGGTAAAAAATTCTTCTCCTGCCTCCCCTAAGGTAATGGAATTATCCTTTGGATTGATTTTCGTCACAAACATTGGCTTTCCAAAGGTTCCCCCAAGGCCTTTTCTTTGTCCTATCGTATAGTGAAGAATTCCTTTATGTTGACCAATGACCTCTCCGGAGCTATTGATAAAATCTCCCGGTTTCATCGGTGAGCTCTGACGTTCAATAAAAGCAGCATAGTCCTTAGGCAAAAAACAGATATCCTGACTGTCAGGCTTTTGTGCAACGGGCAATTTCCAATCTTCTGCCATGCTTCTGATTTCTTCTTTTGAATATGAAACCAGAGGGAAAATGCTGTGCTCTAACTGATGAGCTGTCAGATGATACAATACATAACTCTGATCTTTTTGTTGATTATCTGATTGGAGCAAATGATAACAACCATTTTTATATTGTTTTTCGATATAATGACCTGTAGAAATAAACTCATATCCCTGTTCCAGAGCAAACTCCAACATTAACCCAAATTTAATTTTTTTATTGCATACAATACAAGGATTCGGTGTTCTGCCATTGCGGTATTCACTGATAAAATTTTCTACAACAATACTTCGAAACTCCGTTTCAGCATCCAACACAAAATGAGGAATTCCAATCTCTTCACACACTCTTTTTGCATCTTCGATTTCGGTGTTGTTATTTCCGTCTTCTTTCCAAAGACGCAATGTAACACCTGCCACATGATGGCCTTCCTTTACAAGAAGAGCTGCCGCAACGCTGCTGTCTACCCCTCCGCTCATTCCTACCATAATTTTACTCATGATTTAATTCACGCACCTGCTCTATCATATAACATAATTTTTCTAAAATAACCGACCAACAATATTCATTTTCCACATATTGTTTTCCATTTTTTCCTAACATTTTCCCATGTTCAAGTAAATAATTCGTACCTTGTACAAATTCCTCAAAACTGTGGAAATAAATGCCTCCATTGCTCTTTCTGCAATGTTCTTTCAGTACCAAACAATCTCCGTTTACCAAAACAGGAATTTCCAGACTCATTGCTTCTAATAATACCATTGACAAGCTTTCGTATAATGAAGGAATTACCATCATATTACTGGCTAAAATTCCGTCAAACTTATCCTGATCGGATACATACCCTAAGGAAATAATGTCATCTCGCTGTGGCGGTGCCAGTTCGCCCGTTCCCATCAGCACAAGCTTTAGGTTGCCGTTTCCTCTTTCTTTCATTTTAGAAAAATAATCAAACAAAATATGGCAACCCTTCTTCTCAGTCATTCTTCCAACATATAATAAGAAGGGGTCTTTAATGCCATATTTCATGCGAAAACGTTCTCCAGAAATATTTCCGGGAAGCTCTACGCCAACACCTCCGATTGCTTCAAACATAGGATGATGATGAAATAAACCGGAAACAAATGACTGCTCCTCTTTTGTATTATAAAAAATTCCTTTTGGAAGATGAAATACACTTCTGAAAATATCGCGGTAAATTGCAGGCTCGTCATGTGCTGTAGGAATTAAAATGCTTTTTTCCGGAACAATTTGCAGTCCGGCATAGGTGGTAAAGTACAAATAAGTAAAGAATAAAAAAACATCATATTGTTCTCTGTTGTATTTTAAAAAGTGAATTAGTTCCAGACTTAAAGGCCCTTGTTGCATCATCCAATTCATATCATTTGCATATCCGTATGCACTATGAATTCCGTTAGGATACCACGGATGCGGAAAGCCGTCTCTGGTACAAACACAAGGAAAACGATGAACAGTAACACCATTTAAAGTTGACGTTCCGGAAGGAAATTGATTCTCCCAAGTATTATAATTTTTTGCACAGGTGGTTAATACCGAAACCTCATACCGTTCAGTTAATTGCTCAGCAAGCTGACGGCAATGAAGCTCTGCTCCGCCGTTAATTTCCGTTCCGTATCGCTGGACTACAAAGGCAATTCTTGGTCGTTTCATACATTCAATTCCTCAATCAATTTATCAAATTGTTCCCCAATTTTTTTCTCAGATAATTCTTCCAATCGTAATGTTTGTTGTTTAATAATCTGTTTACGTAGGTCTTCATCCTGAGTTAATCGGACCATCATTTCTGCAATCAGGGGGAAATTTTTCTCGTAGAACAAAACACCGCCGTTTCCCAATGTTTCAGGTATGGCACTTGAAGAATATGCCAATATGGGAAGTTGAAAATACATTGACTCTAACAAAGGAACACAAAAGCCTTCATGCTCACTCATCGATAAAAAGAGGTCTGCTCCTTTGTAAAGACTTGTCATGATTTCGTAACTGACTTTTCCTGTAAACACCACATCGTTTTCCAAGCCTAAAAGGGTAGTCAAATGAATCAACTCGTTAAAATACTTTTCCATTCCCTGATAAGAACCCACCAAAAACAGTCTGCTATCAGGGTATATGTTATGGTAAAGATAGAAGGCTTTGATGACATCCTCCTGTCGTTTATTCGGGGCAATTCTTCCTAAAAACAAAATATTTTTTTTATCCTGCATTTTGTTAAAAAAGTCTTGATCAAACTGCTCCGAAACATGACCGAAATCATATAAAATCGGTAACACACGCAAATTGGAAAACCCAAGTTCTCGTAATTCAGAACAGTTATATTCTGAAACTGCAATGCTCATATCATAAGTATCTGAAAGAGTTTTTAACTGTTCTCTGGCTTTCATGCAGAGAGTCTGACTGTGCAGATTGTAGCCTTCAAAAAAATCCGGAGGAGTAATATTATGATAGATAAAAACCTTCTTGACTCCTTTAATTTCTTTGATTGTTTCATTCAGTTCCGAACCAATCGCAAAGTGATGAATGAGTAAATCCCCCGGGGTATAGTCACAAGCTTTTTTTATTTTTGAAAAAAATGAAGGATGAATATTCTCTGCATAAATTTCACTTTCAAATCCCAACATTCTTAACCGTTTTTGTAAGGCAAGAGCATGGTCTGTGACAGCATCACCAAATTGAATATCTGCTAAAATTTGATCCGCTCGTTTCATAACGATTTCTCCTGCTTTAACTGATTCAACTCATTGCGTAATTCGTCTAATTCTTTTTTTTGCTGATAGTATGCAGCCCACATGGTATGATTAAATTCAACCTGTTGGTCAAACAGAGCATCTACATACCACTGAAATAATTTTTTTGTTTTTTGCTTAAAAAATACAATTAGTTTTCCGCTTCGCTTTCGATGAGACGTAATGGGAAAATCAGAAATAATTTCCCATCGACGGTCGATATTGATGCTATGCTGCACATCCCCTACCCGCCGTCTAATTTCTCCGTTAGATAAAAATTCGTAATCAGAAGGTTCGCGTTCAGCAGCTTTTTTCATAATTTCCTGCATCACTTCATCGTTTACATTTCCAAAGGTTTTCATTTATTCTTCCCCCTTGTTTTGTGACATTTCGGCTAAATACTGTTCTCCAATTTCTTTTGTTCCCCCCATTGCCTTGATGTGTCCGTGATCCAACCAAACAACCCGATCACAAATTTCATAAACATCTTCCATATTATGGGAAACAAAAACAATTGTAATCCCCTGTTTTTTAAATTCTTTTATTTTTTCAATACATTTTTTTTGGAAATTAGCATCTCCTACCGCCAGTATTTCGTCCATTAACAAAATCTGCGGCTCTACATGTACCGCTACAGCAAAAGCAAGACGAATATACATTCCTGAAGAATAAGTTCTGATTGGGCTATCGATAAAACCTTCTAATTCGGAAAACGCAATAATGCTGTCTAATTTCTTATCAATTTCTTTTTTACTTAAGCCAAAAATAGAAGCATTGATATAAATATTTTCCCGACCGGTAAAATCGGGATGAAACCCCGCTCCCAACTCCAAAAGACTGGATACTCTGCCCTTTGTTTTAATTTGTCCCTCGGAAGGATAAATAATTTTTGTAATCAGCTTTAAAAGAGTGCTTTTTCCGGAACCATTGTGGCCAATTAAACCAACGGTTTCCCCTTGGTTAATATGTAAATCAATATTTTGCAATGCCCAAAAAGTATCACTTTTCGAGGAACGCAACATTAACAGCCGTTCTTTTAAAGTAGTCGCCTTATCGTGATACCGTTTAAATTTTTTTGAAACTCCGATTACTTCAATCATTTAAATTTCCTCCGCAAAGCCGGGTTCCATTTTGTTAAAGATTAACACGCCCGCAGTAAAGATGATGATGGCTTCAATTGCAGCAATGACAATTTCCGTCAAGTCGGGTGAAACTCCGTAATAAATAACATTTCGAAATCCTTGCACCAATGGTGTCATTGGATTGAACAATAATATCTTTTGAAGCCAATCAGGAAGCATTGTAAGGGGATACACAATAGGAGTGGCATAAAACCATGCCATCGTAACGATGTTAACAATATGCTCCAAATCACGGATATACACATTCAATGCCGAAAACATCAGGCAAAAGCCGGATACCGTTATATATAAAATCAATAACAGCAAGGGCAAAAACAAAATATTCCAAGTCAAAGGAATTCCGGCAATCAGCAATCCCACCAGCACAACAATCAAACCGTAAATATAATTGACCAGTCCTCCCGTGGCCACCGACAACGGCAACACCTGACGGGGAAAATAAATCTTTTTTACAAGATTATAATTCTCAACAATACAGTCGGTACTGGTTTGTAAGGATGTAGAAAAAAACAGCCAAGGAAGTAACGCTACAAACAAAAACATAGCGTAATTTTTTTCTTCTACACGCATTAAAAAAGGAAAAATCAACGCATAGATTGCAAGTTGCATCAAAGGATTGATAAAGGTCCATAAAAACCCCAAAAAAGAACCCTTGTATCTTGTTTTTAAATCTTTTTGCACAAGACTTTTCAGCATTTCACGATATGCATATAATTCACTAAAAAATCGTTTCATATCCTACTCTTTCTCCTCAAGTCCCTCAATCTGTTTCATAATACTTTGTGCCTGCTCAACAGCGTCTATTATGACTTTGCTTGTATTATAATGAAGACCTCGTTGTTCGTGATAAGCAGCCAGTTCATCCATTAACGTTGTCAAACGCCCCATTGCTTTTTTGATTCCAGCAATGTCGTTTTTTTTCTGATATTCCTGTGCAACTGTTGTATAAATAACCGCAACGTGTTCATAGGATTCGTAGTTTAACGGCGCCAGTTTAATCAAATTTTCAGCCATTGCACATCCTTGATCAAATTTTCCGGTATTTACATAAAAAGTGGAAAGTTCTTTGATTAACATGTGGTCACGAGGATTATATCGATATCCTTGTTCTAATGCATCCTCAGCCTGTTGTGCATAGAAACGTAATTGCTGTTCATCTGTCTGGATAGCAGCAAGATGGAAACCCATATTCCCCTTTGTAATTGCATACATAGAATTTCCCGCATCAAGTGCTGTGGCTTTGGACGCATATTCATAGGCTTTTTTATTATCTGAAACCATATATTGAGCAGTTTTATAATAATTATCCCATGCAATCTTTCCCACAAATCCACAAATCAATATTAAAAGAGAACAAAGGATTCCAACCCAACGAAGCCATCCGTTCTTTGGTGCTTGATTCTTAATTTCAATTTCTGAAATCAGGCCAAGAATCATCCAAACTGTAACAGTAACGGTATAATATGTAAAATCAAAATCAAACATACTATGCACGAAAATACCCGCAGCTGAAACAAATAAGGGGGCATAGATTTTCTTGACATTTTTTTCCGCTTTTAATAATTTTATCAACAGACGAAACATGGTGATAACCAAGAAAAGAAAAACAAGAATCCCTAACATGCCCGTTTCTACTATTAAATGAAGCAAAAAACTGTGAGGACTGTTTGACAGATAGCGGTAAGATTTATATTCTGAGTAAACATAAGGCCAGCCCCCACCCCCAACTCCAAGGACAGGATACAGTTTAAATACCGTAAATGCATCCTTATAAAAAGTCATACGCTCTAAAACGGTTCTCGATTCCATTGTAAAGGAGGTAATTCTCTGAATCATAGATTGAGGAAGTAAATACTTTCCAAACAATACTAAAATTAAAATTAAAAGAATCAATACAATTCCTATGAAGATGGCATTTTTTTTGGTAATAATAAGCTTGTCTAAATTCTTTTCCAATAAATAGGAAAAACCCACTGCAAGACAAATAGAACAAATCATATAAAGAAAGAAAACAGCAGTGTTTTGTTCAGCCAAAGCATTTCCGCAACCTCTCATTATCAAGAATGCAGAAACAATCGTACCAAGGACCGGAACAGAGGAACCACGGTCTCCTTTAGGAAGTAAAAAATAGTAGAGAATCAAAATAATTGGAAACAACAACCAAGTTCCTCTGGATGAGGAAAATATGATTGTTAATAAAGCTATCATATTTCCTGCACTGACCAAAAGTTTATACCACATTTTTGATGCTTTTGAATATAAGCTGAGTCCGAATACAAACACACAAGCTAACACAATCGCAGAGGTATTATGATATTGGAATAATGAAGCAACAATATTTTCTTTCTCCAAATAAGCGCCGTCAATATGGTAAAGACCGGATGCGGCACCCAATCCAACGAAAGACATGAATACACCGGCAAGATAAATAGTAACTACAAACCAATCGATTCGGTCTTTCAATAATCTTTTTGAAAGTACAAATGCTAAAAATACACCACTGTATTTCAGCACTTCCACAATAGCATTACGAAGATAAAATGCATGGAAAGAAGAAATTATATAAATGATTACAATAGATAAAACAAACCAATCTAAGCTTCTTCCAAAGCATTCTTTGCCCGGAATCAAAAAAAATGTTACAATCCCAAGAATGCCAAGCAGAGAAAGATACAAAAACTGTTCTCCTTCAAAATACATCCCCTTCATAAAGAAGGTGGAAAATGTTAAAACAAGAAATAAAATTGCCAAAACGGATTCTTTTGAAATTTTTCTTTCCATTTTTTCACCTCGTAGTGTTAAAAGTTTTCAAGTAATGTATCTATGGTATTTTTATTGACCACAAAGCAGACCTTTTCATTATAGCGAACTGCATAATTACGTTCATTCATGGGGTAAAATGCAATTTTTGTTTCTGTTCCGTCAGTCAATTTCGCAGTATAGGAAATGGTAGGCTGACCATCTGTAAGCGCATCATTTGTAAAATCAATAATTTCTGCGGTCAGCAAAACTTGGAATTTATCCTTCCATGTACTGCTATCAACTTTTTTATCGTTAAAGTAGTAGTCTGTTTCTTCTTCGTTTCGCTTAAGAACCAATGAAAATGGATTACCCTGTATAGTTCCGGTTATAGATTCTATGGTGTCAATACTTGGCAAATACACATAATTCATCATAAAAGTCAATGGATTTGTATCTAAAAATGCCAATAAACCTTTGTGAATTCCAAATACTGTCCTTTGGTTTTCCCACATGGCATAGCAGATTCCATCCTCGTTCTCATTGCCGATCAGCAATACATCTGTTTCTTCTCCGGCGGATAATTGCAACTTATAAGAAGGTTTCTCAAGACCGCATTCCGCTGGAGTGAAATCATCAAAAAATTCTGAAATATATAATTCCAAAGCAGGAGTAATAAAACTTTGAGAAAAAGAGGCCCCATACACTTCCCTCGGGTAAGGTTCTGTCATTTCCCATTGTTGCTGCTGAACTCTGTTGATCCTATAACCCGTTTCTCCTACTTGATAAAATACTGATTTTAAACCTTCTTCCGATACAGTAAATAATGAAGATTTTCGATAATAACTCAGTGGATGTAAAATATTGGTACACTCCATATAGTCCATCAAATAAACAGTTGGTTTATCTTTTTCCATGAAATAGTATCCACTACCTTCCACTTCGTTCCCGATTAGAAATGTTGCTTGAGAATCATCTTTAAGCACCAAACGAATAGAAGCTTGCGGCTGATGTAAACCGTATTGCTCAAAATCTGAAACTTGTTCTTCGATGGTTCTGTTTGGTTTCAATGTAATATAATCCCACGAAAGACTGTTTACAGAGGCTTGTTCCAGTTCAATTTCAGGTTTTTCCTGACAAATCCAAGATTCTTCACTTTTCTTAAAAGAGAAATTTCCCTCTGGATTTACAATATACATGGCAACAATTTCATCTTTTTCACTTGTAAAAATGGCTTCTGTCAGTTCGTAATCACTGGGGGTATCTATCACCTTCGGTTCAAGGACTCCCAACTGTAATGCAATATAAATTCCAATCAGACAAATCAGAACAATTCCCGCAACCAGATTTTTCTTTTTACTCACAGAAATCTCCTCCTCGCCCAAATCACCACACCAACAATTAACACAAGAATTGAAATAACAAAAATTACAATTGTATAGGTAATTCCTTTTCCGACCGTTAGTTTCAACGTGTCACTGACTAAGCTTTTGGCTCTGATTTTTACCGCATCTTCCATTTGGCTCATCCATGCAACACTGTTTAAGAAATAGTCACCGTTTGCATACGTTGAGTTATCCTCCATTAAGCTATTTAATAAAAGCTGTGAAGTACCTGTCACCATGACATTCGATTCAACTCCGTTTTTTATTGATACTGCCATAGCAGACATGGTATGAAATCCTGCAGTATCTCCATTGACAGGAGTTGAGAACCCATCAGCTGCAAAGTCCGTTCTGGAATATGCTTTTTCAGAGGTGGAAAGCAAGGACAGTACGGTTGCTTTTTTTACATTGGTATCTGTTAACGTCAACGAGGAAGAAAAAGGTACAATCATCAATGCATTCTGATTCACGCCTTGAGTAAATGCATAGGATTCCACGTATGGAATAATATTGATTGCTGCTGTAGTTCCAGAACCATAATAGCGGTTTTTGTCCGATTCATACAGATAATCATTGTTAACTGTAATGCCCCATTCCTGTAAATAGGAATATAACCGTTCTAAATCGGTTGTTCCTACATCAAAATAGAACTGAACATTTCCGCCTTGTTCCAAATAGCGATCTAATTTTTGGATTTCTTCTTCAGAAAAATCCTTCTTTGGTGAAATACAAATCATAATTTGTGCATCTTCAGGAATCTCATTATTTAAGAACTGAAAATCGTTAATGGTATATAAACTTTGATTCAACAAAGATTCCATAATCCCAAATTCTTTTTCTCCGTGACCTGTCATTAAATAAACATTATGTGTCTGATCGGACATTACATATAAAATGGCATTGGTCATTTTGTTTTCTGCAGTGTAGGTTTTGGTTTCTGAAGATGTAAAATCAGAAGAATTTAAGGTTTTAACACGATCACCGCACTCAATTACAATTGTTCCAAAACTCAAAGAAGCCTTTTCTTCAAACTTCTTTGCAAAGGTTGGATTCGCAGAAATATCCACAGATTCTACCGTGATTCTTCCGTTGGATTCTTTACGATAACGGTCAATTACTTCTATGGTATCATTATAAATCGGTTGTTTTTCCGATTCTATTAAGTAAATAGATACATCCTTTTTCATTTCATGTAAAATTCGTTTTGTATCGTCTGTTAAAGCATAAATCTTATTCCTGGTCATATCTGCTTTTAAAGGATAAATTGATACAATTTCCGTAATAATCAAATTAACAAAAAGCATGATTCCCAATACAAGACAGGTAAACAACAACGCATTGCGGCTGTACTTAAAGTTTTTGTTCTTTTTTATCATGTTCCCCGCCCTCCTTAACTCCAACGGCGCTTTTCTATAATCTGTTTTGTCAGAAAAAGAGCGCCGGCGGCTACAGTCATGTAAAAAAATACGTGTTCAAAATTGAATACACCAAGATAAAATTCCTCATATCTGAACTTTAAGGACAGCCATTCAATCACAGATACCCAAAACTCACTGTTTACCGCTGTTTTAATCGCATCAAACACCTGGACAAACAGCAAGACACCAAAAGTAGAAAGTGCTGCAATCACAATATTTTCCGTTAACGAAGAAAGAAGAACACCGATTGCAATAAATACAGATCCTACCAACGTGAATCCCACATAAGAAGTGATTAGCACTCCCATTTCAGGATTTCCATACTTGGATAAGATAAAAGGAAATACCAAGGTGCATGCAATCGCAATAAAAAACACACCAACAGCTGCCAAATACTTTCCTAAAACAATTTCCCATACACTGACTGGAGAGGTAAGCAAAATCTGGTCACTTTTGGTTTTTCTTTCTTCCGACAAGCATCTCATGGTTAAAATAGGAACCAGAAAGGTCAAAATGGTCAGCATATTATAGAAAACTGCTCTTAAATCAGAGGTAAGTCCGGCAATGTTGTTAAACAAAAAATAATACGAAGCAAACACCATAAAAACGCTGACAAAAATATATCCGCTTACTGACTTGAAATAAGACTGAAATTCTCTTTTTAAAATCGCCTTCATACCTGTTCCTCCTCTTTCGTACTTGTTTCTTCGGATGTAAGATGCAAGAAAATATCTTCCAAAGAAATTTCTTCAGGTTTTTCTTGTAAAATCGGCATTTTATTTTCAGCCAAACGATAAAACAGTTGCTCTAAAATTTGATTGTCATCCGTTCCGGAAGATAATTCAATAAGAAATTCGCCCGTATCGGTTGCTTCAGCATTTAAAACACCATCGGTATTTTTCAAAACTGATAATACCCCATCCTGTTCCCCTTTCACGGTCAAACGATAGCAAGAACCAATCATCCGTTCCGATAAATTCTGAGGGGTATCAACCGCAACGATATTACCGCGGTTGATAATAATTACCCGTTCGCAAATTGCACTGATTTCAGAAAGGATATGAGAGCTTAAAATAACAGTATGCTCCTTCCCTAACTCATGAATCAGATTTCTGATTTCAATCATTTGTTTTGGGTCAAGTCCTACCGTGGGTTCGTCTAAAATCAAAACCTCCGGATTCCCGATTAAAGCTTGGGCTAACCCTACTCTTTGGCGATATCCTTTGGATAAATTTTTAATCAATCGTCCCGAAACATCCTGAATATGAATTTTTTCCAGAATTTCACGAATATGTGCCTCCCGATTTCCTGAAATACGCTTTAAGTCATAGACAAAATTCAGATATTCCATTACCGTCATGTCAAAATACAACGGCGGTTGTTCCGGAAGATAACCGATTCTCTTTTTCACTTCAAAAGGCGATTGTAAAACATCAAACCCATCTACCGTAACCACACCCTCGTTACTGGAAATATATCCGGTAAGAATATTCATTGTAGTTGTTTTTCCCGCCCCATTGGGTCCCAAAAATCCAACAATTTCCCCTTTTTTTACCGAAAAACTAACATTATTTAAAACCGTTTTCTCCCCATAACGCTTGGTCAAATTCTGAATTTTAATCATATTTGTTTCCTACCTTTTATTCGTTTTCTTTTTTCGGAGGATGAGTGCTGATATAAAGCTCATCTAATTGTTTCGTATCCACAGTTTCCGGTGCATTTGTCATCAACTCTGACGCATTTTGCTGTTTCGGGAATGCCATGACTTCGCGAATACTGTCAGCCCCCGCCATCAGCATAACAAGTCGGTCAAATCCGAATGCAAGTCCGCCGTGAGGAGGTGCTCCGTATTTAAATGCATCTAACAGGAATCCAAATCTGGTCTGAATTTCCTCCGGTGAAATGTTAAGCAACCGGAACATCTTCTCCTGCATATCTTTTTGATAAATTCGCAAGCTTCCCCCGCCCAGCTCATTACCGTTTAAAATAATATCATAAGCCTTTGCCCGGATTTTACCCGGATCGGTATCCATGTATTTTACATCCTCCTCCATAGGAGCAGTAAAAGGATGATGCATGGCGGTATACCGACCTTCCTCTTCGTCGTATTCAAGGAGAGGAAATTCTGTGACCCACAAGAAATTATATTGCTTGGGATCTAACAGATTCAACCGTCTGGCAACCTCCAAACGAAGATTGCCCAATGAATCAAACACAACCTTATCTTTATCCGCAACAATCAGCAATAAGTCGCCTTCCCTTGCGTTCATTCGTTCCAGGATTCCTTGAATTTCTTCGTCTGTTAAAAACTTGGCAATGGGACTCTTTAAGGAACCGTCTTCATTCACCACAATCCATGCCAACCCTTTTGCGCGGTATGTCTTTGCGAATTCGCCCAAAGCATCAATTTCTTTTCTGGAAAAATCCTTGGCATGACCATTTACATTGATAGCACGGACACTTCCTCCCTGTGCCACTGCACCGGTAAATACCTGAAAACCGCAATTTTTAACGATATCAGATAAATCCCGAAGCTCAAAGCCAAACCGGGTATCAGGTTTATCTGAGCCAAATCTGCTCATGGCTTCTGTATAAGTCATTCTTTGCATGGGAAGCTGTACATCCACGTCCAGCAATTCCTTGAAAACCCGCTTTAACAATCCTTCGTTTACCCTGATGACATCATCAATGTCCACAAAAGACATTTCAAGGTCAATCTGTGTAAATTCCGGTTGACGGTCAGCACGTAAATCCTCATCACGGAAGCATTTAACAATCTGGAAGTACCGATCCATTCCTGAGAGCATCAACAACTGTTTGTACTGCTGAGGAGATTGGGGCAATGCATAAAATTTTCCGGGATGAACACGGCTGGGAACCAGAAAATCTCTTGCTCCTTCCGGAGTACTCTTAATAAGCATAGGAGTTTCAATTTCTAAAAATCCCTGTTCATCATAATAATTGCGAATAATTCTTGCCGCTTTGTGGCGCAGAATCAGATTTCTTTGAATGTCAGGCCGTCTTAAATCCAGATAACGATATGTCATGCGGATTTCGTCCTTTACATCTGAATTTTCTTCAATGGCGAAGGGCGGTGTCAACGAGGTGTTCAGAATCCGAAGTTCTTCCACTGCAATTTCAATCTCACCCGTCTTCAAATCAGGGTTAATATTTTGTTCATCCCGAAGACATACGGTCCCTTGTACCGCAATCACAAATTCTGCACGGAGGGTTTCTGCCTTTTCTAATAATTCTTTATCGGCATCGCTTAAAAAAGTAAGCTGAACCAGACCGGAACGGTCTCTTAACCAAATAAAAATCAAATTTCCTAAATCACGTCTGCGCTGTACCCAACCGGCAAGTGTGACTTTCTTTCCGGCATCAGAGGCAGACAATTCCGCACACATATTTGTACGTTTCAAACCTTGCATTGATTCTAACATGATTTTCCCTCTTTTCGTTGTTCTAAAAATTCCTGTAATTCTTGCAAAGATATTGCCGTTTGTTCTCCTGTTTCCATTTCTTTTATTGTAACACACTGTTTGGCAATTTCTTCATCACCCAATACGACAGCAAACCTTGCACCGATTTTATTGGCATATTTCATTTGTGCTTTTACGCTTCTGGACAACGCATCCTTTTCGCAATAAATCCCTGCTTTTCGGAGCTGATAAACAAGAGTTTGGGCAACTTGTTCCGCCTCTTTGCCAATACCGGCAACGAAAAGCATTGGAACAGTTTCGTCGGGCAATGCATTCTTTTCTTGATTTTCTAAAACCATTAAAAGACGTTCCAACCCCAATCCAAAACCAACTCCAGGTGTGGGAGAACCACCCAATTCTTCAACCAAACCGTCATATCTTCCGCCTCCGCAAACGGTTCCCTGAGAACCGATTGCAGTAGAAACAAATTCAAAAACAGTTTTGGTATAATAGTCTAATCCGCGAACAATGTATGGATTTATTGTAAAGGAAATCCCCATTGCTTTCAGGTATTCTTGTAATGCTTGAAAATGATTCCTGCAATCATCACAAATATAGTCGAGAATAACAGGTGCATCCTTTGCAATTTCATGACAAATAGGAGATTTACAATCTAATATTCTCAACGGATTTTTTTCTAAACGTTCAAGACATGTACCGCATAAATCTTCTTTTCTTGCGTTGAAATAGTCTTTTAACGCTTGATTATACACCTTTCTGCAATCAGGACATCCGATGGAATTGATATTTAATTCAATATCAGAAATCTGCAATTCTTCCAGCAAAACAGAAACTAAAGAAATGACTTCTGCGTCAATACAGGGTTGTTCCGAACCGAATACCTCCACACCAAACTGATGAAATTCACGAAGTCTTCCTGCCTGTGGTTTTTCATAACGGTAACAGGATTGTTCGTAATAAAGTTTTGTGGGTTGAGGGTCGGCATATAAATGATGCTCAAGATATGCCCGTACTGCCGATGCAGTTCCTTCTGGACGAAGGGTAATGCTTCTGTCTCCTTTATCTGTAAAGGTGTACATCTCTTTTTGAACCACATCTGTAGTTTCACCAATTCCGCGGTCAAATAGTTCTGTATATTCAAATACGGGTGTTCTTATCTCACGGTAACCGAATCGGTTACAAATATCCTTAATTTTATCTTCTACATAATGCCACTTATGTACCTCACTGGGCAAAATGTCTTTTGTCCCTTTAGGTGCAATCATGTTCCATGCTCCTTTCGTAAATTGAATCAATATAGCTCCAAACTGCCTCTTTACCGTCTCCTGTTTTGGAGGAGAACAACATCACTAGTTCTTCGTTGGATAGTTCAAGTGTATTTACAATAACCTGTCGATTTTCTTTAGCAGCTTTTTTAGAAAGCTTGTCCGACTTGGTTGCAATAACTCTGAATTCAAGCCCTGTACTTTTAATCCAATCCATCATCATACAATCATCCTTGGTAGGCTTGTGTCTGCTGTCCACCAATAAAAAAATGGTTGCCAGATTCGGACTTTCTTCCAGATATTCATTGATCATATCTGCCCATTTCTGTCGTTCTGACCAAGAAACTTTGGCATAACCATATCCCGGTAAATCAACAAAATAAAGCTTGTTTTCGATGTTATAAAAATTGATGGTTGCAGTTTTTCCCGGACTGGCACTGATTCGTGCCAGTTTATTTCGGTTACAAAGCTTGTTAATGAGAGATGATTTTCCTACGTTTGACCTGCCTGCAAACACAATTTCAGGATAATCGCCTTTAGGATATTGTTTTTTTGAAACTGCCGAAATAGACAGTTCAGCTTGATTTACATTCATACTAGTCTCCTATTGCCGAATTTCTATCTTTTTTTCTACCTGTGGAGGAAGAAATGCTGTTTCCTTTGGTTCAGGCTTTTTCGTCAAAGAAAATTCAATGACCTCTTCCATTCGGCTGACCGCAATAAACTGCATTGCATCGCAAATTTCCTCAGGAATATCCTCTAAATCCTTGCGGTTGTCTTCGGGCATTAACACTGTTTTCATTCCTGCACGATAGGCAGCCATTGACTTCTCTTTCAAACCGCCTATCGGAAGGACTCTTCCGCGAAGAGTAATTTCACCTGTCATTGCAACGTCATGCCTAACCGGAATTCCTGTTAAAGCAGAAAGAATTGCGGTTGCCATCGTAATTCCGGCTGACGGACCATCCTTGGGTGTTGCCCCTTCCGGCACATGAATATGCAAATCTTTATTTTTATAAAAATCTGCGTCAATTCCAAATTTTTCCGCTTGAGAACGAAGATAGCTGATGGCAGCTTTCGCAGATTCCTGCATCACATCACCAAGCTGACCGGTTAATTCAACCTTGCCGTTCCCTTCCATTACGTTCACTTCAACCGATAGTGTTACCCCGCCCACAGCTGTCCAAGCCAAACCATTTGCAACACCGATTTCGTCTTGTTCTTTCAATACATCCACATGATATTTTCGTTTTCCTAAATATTGTTCCAGATTATCAGACGTTATTTTAACAGATTTTGTTTTTCCGTCTGCAATCTGACGGGCAACTCTTCGACACACCGTGCCGATTTCCCGTTCTAATTGACGAACTCCCGCTTCGCGAGTGTAAAAATCTAAAATATCCGTAACGGATTTTTTATCAAAATGAATTTGTCTTCCGGTTAATCCATTTTCTTTTCGTTTTTTGGGAATCAAATATTGTTCCGCAATTTTCCCCTTTTCATAATTGGTATAACCGGCAATATCAATAACCTCCATACGGTCAAGCAAGGGAGACGGAACCGTATCAAGCTGATTTGCGGTTGTAATAAACATTACCTGTGATAAATCAAAAGGAACCTCCAGATAATGATCACGAAACGCATGATTTTGTTCACTGTCCAAAACTTCAAGCATGGCTGACGCAGGGTCACCCCGAAAATCATGACTCATTTTATCAATTTCATCCAGCAAAATCAAAGGATTGTTTGATTTCGCCTGCCGAAGGGCGTTAATAAGTCTCCCAGGCATTGCACCGATATAGGTTTTTCTGTGACCTCTGATATCCGCCTCGTCCCGTACACCGCCTAAAGACAATCGGACATAATTTCTTCCCAGTGCCTTCGCAACTGATTTTGCAATAGAAGTTTTTCCGACTCCCGGAGGCCCTGCCAAACAAAGAATGGGACCTTGCAAGGTTCCTGTCAGTTGCTTGACAGCCAAAAATTCCAAAACACGCTCTTTTACATCTTTTAATCCATAATGATCATGATCCAGTATTTTTTGAGCACGGCTTAAATCCACGGTTTCTTTTGTGGAACTGTTCCAGGGCAATTCACAAACAATATCCAGATAGGAACGTAACACAGATGCCTCTTGGGAAGAGGAAGGTAATTTCTCCAGCCGTTCCAATTCTTTATCCAGTTTTTCACGGGTTTCCCCCGTCAGCCCAAACTGATCGAATTTAGCTCGATATTGCTCGATTTCTTCTTCACCGGAATCTCCCAACTCCGTTTGAATCGCTTTCATCTGTTCACGCAAAAAATATTCACGTTGATTTTGATCCATCTGACTTTTAACCATGTGATTGATTTTTTGCTCTGCCTGCAATATGGTAAGTTCCCGAAGCAACATGGAAATCAACAGCATAATACGACGGTATGGATCAAACTCCTGAAGCAATTTTTGTTTTTCTTCTACTTTCAAGGAAACCCCTGATGCAACCACATCGGTCATTCGATCGGCATCGTCCATATGCTTGACGGTACGCAAAGCATCATCCTGTGTTTTTCCTGTAGCATGGCGGTATTCGTCGAAAACTTCCACCAGCTTGCGTTTCATTGCTTCTTCTTCCTCCGGTTCAAGCCGTGGAAATGTTTCTTCTCTTTGAGTTACTTCGCATGCAAGAAATTTTTCCCCTTCAAACAAACGGGAAAGCTTTGCTCGGCTGTTCCCTTCTACCAAAACACGAATACCATCCCCAGGAAGCTTTAACATTTGCTTCACTCTGGCGATGGTTCCTGTTGAATATAAATCCTGTCGATTGGGTTCCTCGACGTCAGCCGATTTTTGTGTCACAAAAAAGACAAGCTGATTATGTGCCATTGCCTCTTCCAATGCGGCAATAGATTTTTTCCTTGCAATATCAAAATGCATCAGCATATAAGGAAAAATCACGACACCCCGTAAAGGAATCACAGGTAAAATTTGTTTTTGAATAATCACTTTATTTTCTTCCAAAGACTCACATCCTTGATTTTTTATCTATTTCAACTTATATATTATACCACAAAATCGACTTAGATACAATAACTTTTTTAATATTTATCCGAATCTTTTACATGAATATGATTTCCAAGGTGTTCGATACAATATTCATGGTATCCGTCACATCCCGAGCAATAACGAAATTCCAGATTCGGGTCATCTAATTCTGTTCTTTTACAAACTTCACATTGATGTCGAATCACCTGCAAATGGTCACGGGAAACATTTCTTTTTTGGCGAAAATTCTGTCTGTTTTTCTGAACTGCAGAACGGTTTTTTGCCCATTGCAATAATTCTTCGTAAAAGAATAAAAGAAACGTAATCAAGCCAACAAGGGAGAGCATTTTTGCTCCCCAACCAGGTAGCGTGATTGCTTCGTATGCTGTATAAATTCCGTAAAAAATCGCAAGATGTTTCATCTTTACGGGAATAAACATAAACAACAAAATGGTATAATCGGGAAACAAATATCCAAAGGCTAAAAATAAGGACAAATGAATAGGTGCTGCCGTAACGACCGGAACACCGCTAACAAGGGAAATTACAATCGTTAAAAAGACATTACATCCATAATATAACGTAAAAACAAAACTCCCCAATTCATTTTCTAACGCTTGCCCCACCACGTAATAAAAATAAAAGGCAAATGCAGCAAACAAAAGATTCCCTACAGGCATTAAAAAAATAAAACTGAGCAATCTCCACACCTGACCGTTCAACACTTGTGACGGAAGCAGACACAGCAAATCAATCGTACGAATCCCTAAATATCCAAGCAAATAGACGATTACGCTACCCATTACCACATACCGCATCAAATCAGGAATTCCTTTATATTTATGCTGAATTTGATGTAAAAAACGAATCAATGTAAATCCCTGCCTTTCATAAAAATGAATGCCCCCGTATACGAGGGCATAATAATTACAGTTCTAATTCTGATGTACAGTGTGGACATCTTGTTGCATCTTTTACCACTTCCGACTTACAATAGGGGCACAATCTTGGTTCTTCCGCCGGCGCTTCAGGTTTTTTAAACTTGCTCATGAAGTTAACAAACAAGAAAATAATAAATGCCACCAACAGAAAGTCGAGCAATGAGGAGAGAAAATTCCCATATGTTAAACAAGAAGCGCCTGCCTTTTGTGCATCTTCCAGTGTTGCATAGGAATTTCCGTCTAACGAAATAAACATCTGGGTAAAATCCATTCGACCGGTAAAAATACTAATGATGGGAGTAAATAAATCATTCACCACAGAGGTAACAATTTTTGTAAAAGCTGACCCAATCATCATACCTACAGCCAAGTCGATCACATTTCCGCGAAATGCAAACTCCTTGAATTTTTGCAAAAAATTTTTCATTTTGTTTCACGTCCTTTATTTTTCTTTTGTTGTATAAACACCTCTGTCCCGCCCTGCCAAATCATGAATAAGTTGAGGGGTAGCAAAGGATTTATCCTGTTTTATGAAAGCACAAACCTCATTTCCCTGATCAAAACCAATTTCAAAAACAAGTTTTCCGCCTATTTTTAAATGCTTTGATGCCAAAGGAATGATTCGTTTGTAAAAATATAAACCGTCTTCCCCGCCGTCAAGAGCAGAAATGGGTTCATAGTCTTTTACATCTGTCTCTAACCCTGCAATCACATCCGTACAAATATACGGCGGATTGGAAATGATCAAATCAAACAGTCCTTCCGGTTCTTCAGTTAAAATATCCATTTTCTGAAAAGAAATACTAACCTTATTTTCGTCCGCATTTTTTCTCGCACATTCCAAAGCCTGTTCCGATATGTCTACAGCATAAACCTTTCCACGTGGAAACATTTTAGCAAGACTGATTGCAATGCATCCGCTTCCTGTTCCTATATCCAAAATGGCGGGTTCCTTTGTTGTTAATAAGGATGCAGCCATTTCCACAACACACTCTGTATCCCCTCTGGGAATTAACACTCCGGATTTTACAAAAAAGCGACAAGACATAAATTCTTTTTCGCCGCATAAATAGGCTATCGGCTCCCCTTTTATTCTTCTGTCAAGAAAAGAATATAATTGATTTACCAAGGTTTCTTCCGCCGGCTGATCGTTCATCAGAACCAAACCGATTTCATCAGTGTTCCACAGATGTTTCATTAAAACCGCCACATCCAAAGCGGGCGTATCACTGACATCCGCTTCTTTTAACTTTTGAATTGCCTGAAAACGAACTTCTTTGATTACCATTTATCTTCCTCTTTATTATCAGGAATGACTGCTTTCAACGAACAAATGGCAACCTCAATTTGAGAATCGTCCGGTTCCAATGTTGTCATATATTGAAGAAGCATTCCGGGTTTACTGATTGCACGGGTAAACCGATTGTCATGGCGACCTGCAAATTTAATAATTTCATAGGAAATCCCTGCAACTACAGGCAACAGCAATAAACGGTAAAGCAACCGCAAAAAAATATGATCGCTTTTAATAAACAAAAACACAAAAATACTGATGATCATCACAATCAACAAAAAACTGGTACCGCAACGAGGGTGAAGTCTGGTATGGTTTTTTACATTTTCAACCGTTAATTCTTCCCCATGCTCATAACAATGAATGCTTTTATGTTCTGCACCGTGATACATAAACACTCTCTGAATATCAGGCATTCTGGAGACCAGAATCAGATAAATCATAAAAATAGAAATTCTGATAATACCTTCCAATGCAACAATCACAGTATGATTCTGAATAATATTTCTTAAAAAACCTGAGATGAACGCAGGCAACATAAAAAACAATAAAATCGAAAATACTAATGCGAAAATCACACTGGAATAAATGACAATATCTTTTAACCGATTTCCAAACTTCTGTTCCAAAAATCGGTCAAATTTTGACGGCTGTTCTTCTTCCAAATCAAAAAATTCGGCAGAAAACATCAGGGAACGAACTCCCGTTACCATAGAATCAAAAAATGCTATCACCCCCCGTAATACAGGGAGCTTCAAGATTTTATATTTGGAAGCCAGTACATTTACCGGCTTTTTATCTACTATAATTTCTCCATCTTCTTTACGGACAGCAATCGCCATTTCTCGTGGACCTTTCATCATAACGCCCTCGATAACAGCTTGTCCGCCAATAGATGTTTTGTGAATGCTCTTATCAGGCAAATGTATCAACTCTTTTCCATAACGTATTTTATGTATTCCATTATATCAAATATAAGCAAAAAAAACAAGTGTTTTTTATATTTTTACACATTTCCATTCTAAAGTAATTTATGAAAAGAATAAAAAAAAGAAAAAGAATCATACTGTATGTAAAAGCTCTATTTAAATTTGGAGGAGAAAAAATGAAAGATAAAATTTTTGGTGTATTACAACGTGTAGGACGTTCCTTTATGCTTCCTATTGCATTATTGCCTGTTGCCGGTTTGTTACTGGGGGTCGGAAGTTCCTTTACAAATCCAACTACCTTAGAAACCTATCGATTGACAAACATCATCACCGAAGGCGGGATTCTGTACACGATTCTTGATATTATGAGCAAAACAGGAAGTGTTGTATTTGACAATCTTCCTTTGCTTTTTGCCATGGGTGTTGCAATCGGTATGGCGAAAAAGGAAAAAGAGGTTGCAGCTCTCTCCGGTGCCATAGCATATCTTGTGATGAACACAGTAATCAGTGTTCTGATTGCCTCACGTGGCGGTGTTGAAGCAATGGCTGAAAATTCCACAACTTCCGCCCTTGGAATTACCACCCTGCAAATGGGTGTATTTGGCGGTATTATTGTAGGTTTGGGCGTTGCAGCTCTTCATAATCGATTTTATAAAATCCAGCTCCCTCAGGTATTATCTTTTTTTGGAGGAACAAGATTTGTTCCGATTATTTGTAGTTTAGTTTATCTTTTAGTCGGAATCATCATGTTTTTCCTCTGGCCGATTGTACAGCTTGGAATTTCTAAGCTGGGAGCATTGGTTCTTAACTCCGGTTACGCAGGAACTTGGATATACGGTACCATCGAAAGAGCCTTAATTCCCTTTGGTCTTCATCACGTATTTTATATGCCCTTCTGGCAAACCGAACTTGGCGGTTCTATGATTATCGACGGAACGGTAGTCCAAGGTGCACAAAATATTTTCTTTGCCCAATTAGCCTCCAAATCAACCAAGCACTTTGCGGTTTCGGCAACCCGTTTTATGTCCGGTAAATTCCCCTTTATGATTTTCGGATTGCCTGCTGCAGCGTATGCCATGTATAAAGCTGCCCGACCCCAAAAGAAAAAAGTGGTACAAGGGTTACTTGTTTCGGCAGCTTTGACATCAATCATTACCGGTATTACGGAACCTTTGGAATTCACATTCTTGTTTGTTGCCCCCTTAATGTACGCAGTCCATTGTGTTCTTGCAGGACTTTCCTTTATGCTGATGCACATCTTTAATGTGGGTGTGGGTATGACATTTTCCGGCGGAGCGATTGACTTACTGTTATTCGGTATTTTACAAGGAAATGCAAAAACGAACTGGATTTGGATTGTAATTGTGGGTCTTATCTATGCTGTTATCTATTATTTTGTATTCTACTTCTTAATTACAAAATTAAATTTAAAAACACCGGGACGGGAAGCGGATGATGAAGAAACAAAGCTGTATACAAGAAAAGATGTAAACGAAGCCAAATCTTCTGGCAATAATAACGACAGAGTCAGTGCATTGATTCTGAAAGGGTTAGGCGGAAAAGAGAACATTTCCGATATTGATTGTTGTGCAACAAGACTGAGAATCACTGTCGTAAATCAAGAATTGGTAAAGGATGAACTGTTGAAAGAAAGCGGAGCATCAGGAATTATCAAAAAAGGAAAAGGTGTACAGGTGATATACGGTCCTCAGGTTTCTGTTATTAAATCTCATTTTGAAGATTTTCTTGACAGCCCGTTATCCGATTCACTTGACCATCTTACGGTATCAACAGTGAAATCAGAAAAAAACGTAGTCAAAAAAGAGCTTTCCTCCCCTATTTATCTTGATTCACCCATGAACGGAACTGTCATAAGGCTTGAGGATGTTCCTGATGATGCATTTTCACAAAAGGTATTGGGAGACGGAGCTGCCATCGAACCCAAAGAAGGAAAATTGTTCGCCCCCTGCGACGGAACAATCTCCACGGTATTTGAAACAAAACATGCAATCAACCTAATGTCAAAAAACGGTGCAGAAATTTTGCTTCATGTCGGTATTGACACGGTCAAATTAAACGGCAAATATTTTACTTCCCATGTTAAAAACGGACAAACTGTTAAGAAAGGCGATTTACTTCTTTCTTTTGATATCAATTCTATTAAAAAAGCAGGGTATCAGTTAGTAACACCTCTAATTATTTGTAACACTGATGAGTATTCTAGCATTGAAACTGTTGCTGACAAAACTGTAAAAATGGGAGAACATTTTATCAAAATTAAATAAGGAGAACTGTTTTTATGAAAACATTCACATATACCATTAAGGACAAAATAGGAATTCATGCACGTCCCGCAGGAATTTTAGCAAAAAAAGCCAAGGAATTTGATAGTGAAATTTTACTGGAATGCAATGGAAAAACAGTAAATGTATTAAAACTAATGGCACTGATGGGATTGGGAGTAAAATGTGGTGATGAGATCACGCTAACTGTTACAGGCTCGGATGAAACTGAAGCCGCAAAAGAGTTGGAAGAATTTTTTTCCCAAAATCTTTAGGAGGATTGACAAAATATGCTTCAATTTAAAGGTAACGGTGTATATGAAGCAATAGCATTTGGAAAAATACGGGTTTTTAAACGGGAAGAATTTTCAGTAAGAAGAATTCATATTGACGATAACGAATCAGAAAAGAAGCGGTTTGAAAATGCAAAGCTACAATCAATCAAACAACTAGAAGAAATATATGAAAAGGCACTGATAGAAGTGGGCGAAACCAACGCTCAAATTTTTGAAATTCACAGTATGATGCTGGAGGATGAGGATTATAATCAATCTGTTCACAGCATTATTGATACTCAAATGGTAAATGCCGAATATGCAGTTGCGGTGACATCAGATAATTTTTCAGAAATGTTTGCCGCTATGGACAATGGCTATATGCAGGCAAGAGCCATTGATGTGAAAGATATTTCAAACAGAATTCTATCAAATCTCTCAGGACATTCAAATTCTTCAAAAGAAAATGAAAAAGTAATTCTTTGTGCCGACGACCTGACACCAAGTGAAACAGTTTCCATGGAAAAAGATAAAATTTTGGCTTTTGTGACCGCACACGGTTCTTCTAATTCTCATACTGCGATTTTAGCAAGAAATATGAATATTCCTGCAATCATTGGTGTTGGAGATGAATTTTTAAATCAAATACAAGATGGTGATGATGCCATCGCAGATGGATTTTCAGGAAATTTTTATGTAAAACCGGATGAAAAAACAACCTTACGACTGTTAAAAAAACAAAAAGAAGATGAGGAAAAGAACCGCTTATTAGAGGAATTAAGGGGAAAAGAAAACAAAACGATTGACGGTACAAAAATCAATGTCTATGCCAATATCGGAAGTGTTGATAACATTGGTTCTGTGCTACTCAACGATGCAGAAGGAATTGGATTGTTTCGAAGTGAATTTTTATATCTGGAAAATAAGGATTATCCTTCTGAAGAACAGCAATTTTCCGTTTATAAGAAAGTATTGGAAAGTCTTCCCGGAAAAAAAGTCATCATCCGTACCATGGATATTGGTGCTGATAAAAAAGTTGACTATTTTCAGTTAAATCCGGAGGAAAATCCGGCTCTTGGATTTCGTGCAATCCGTATTTGTCTGGCAAGACCAGAAATATTTAAAACTCAGTTGCGAGCATTGTACCGTGCATCCTCTTACGGTCAATTAGGGATTATGTTTCCTATGATTACAAGCATCAGCGAATTGGAAAAAATTCTAATCATTTGCGATGAAGTAAAACTTAGTCTGAAAACAGACGGTATTGAATTTTCAAATTCCGTTGAATTAGGCATTATGATAGAAACACCGGCTGCTGCTATCATTAGTGATAAGCTGGCACCCATGGTTGATTTTTTCAGTGTGGGCACAAATGATTTAACACAATATACTCTTGCTTGCGACAGACAGAATCCTGATATTGACAGTTTTTGTGACACACATCACGAGGCAATTTTGCGTTTAATCGAATATGCTGCAAATAATGCCCATAAAAATGGAAAATGGATTGGAATTTGCGGTGAACTTGCCGCAGATACCAAGCTTACTGAAAGGTTTTTGCGAATGGGGATTGACGAGCTTTCGGTTTCGCCAGGCTTTATTCTGAAATTAAGAGATGTTATCAGAAAAATTGATTTAAGATGAACAGGCTGTAGCAAAATGATTTTGCTACAGCCTCACTCTTGTTATCTCTCCGGTATAATTTCCAACCAGTAACCATCAGGGTCCTGAATGAAATAAATCCCCATGTCCGGATTTTCAAAACAAATACAACCCATTTCGCTGTGAAGGCGATGAGCTGCATCAAAATCTGTTACGCGAAACGCTAAGTGAAATTCACATTCACCCAAGTTGTATTTTTGGGGGTGTTCCTTTAAGAAAGTCAGTTCTAATTCAAAATTCGACTCATCGTTTCCAATAAATACAATGGAAAAATCCTCTTTTTCAATTCTTCTCCGTTCCGTAAGTCCCAATGCTTTTTGATAAAATTGTAAGGATTTTTCTAAATTACTCACATTATAATTTTCATGAACCATTTTAAATTTCATAGTTATATTCTCCTTTGTTTTTTTCTTATCATATCACATTCTGATTCTCTTTGTCAATTAGTTCAGGTAAAAAGAAATCCGAATCCTGCAAGCCGATGAGAAAATATCCTCGATGTCCAAAGGATAAATCGATATCGTACCAACAGGCGTATTTTGCTAAATGAGGTAAGGGGTGCGGACCAAAAGACGAAGGAAAAGCATATAGCACACACTCCTCCCATTCTGCTTTACAATAATGCCCGTAAAATTTCACATTTGCCCGGGTGCTGGGATGTGCAAACAAAAATTTTTGAGAATCGGTCTGGGTTTCAGCTTCTGTTTGTTTTTTCCAGAAAAGTGACTCCCATTGGTTCCCTTCACCTTTTTGTTTTGCTGCATCCTCAATTATTATTTGGGGCTCAGGAATATCCGGTCTCTTCCCGACAGCAACAGGTACATATTCTTCTTCTGCTCTGCCAATACACAAAAACAACTGACCGAATTCAGGACAAGGACGCTTAATTTTTAAATACATTCTGTCGTTTTGAGGAATCATGAGTCCAAGATAATATCTTTCTTCAGCCTGTACACCGTAAATTCTCAACGGAAACTGCGGATCGGCGCCTTTTACAATAATCTCAATTTCTGCTTCATTTTCCGACCATTCAAGCGTTCCGCTTACACTTAAATGTAAAAATTCTTTTTCAGGATAAAAATTCCATACCATAAAAAATCACCTCTTACCATAATGGTATGAGGTGAAGGTAGCTAATATTCCTCAGCTATGTAGGCTGTTAATTTGAGCCTATTCCAAAGCTGACATTCAAAGCATCATCAACACGCTGCATAATAACGTTATCCAGATGCCCAATTTTCTCTTTTAATCTTTTTTTGTCAATTGTCCTGATTTGTTCCATCATAATAATGGAGTCTTTCACCAATCCATAGGTTTGAGCATCCAGCTCAATGTGTGTAGGCAGCTTCGCCTTGTTAATCTTTGAGGTAATGGCGGCGGCAATCACCGTCGGACTGTACCGGTTTCCAATGTCATTCTGCACCACAAGCACCGGTCTGACGCCTCCCTGCTCTGATCCGACCACAGGGCTTAAATCAGCGTAAAAAATATCTCCTCGTCTGACATTCAATCTTGTTCACACTCCGATAATTTTTCCTCATACCAATTAAGCGTCTCCTCCTCTGCCGGCAGACATTGTTCGGCAAGTTCAAGGTTTAATGCACCCATTTGCCGATACCCTTCTGCCATCTCCTCTTCCACTTGGCTTTCTCTGGCACGTTCCTGACGTATTAACTCTGTAAGAAAGGACGACACATCCTCGTTACGTCTATTGGCCAGTTGCTCCAACTCTTTTGCTATGGAATCGGGCAGACTGATTTCGATTTTCTTAAATTGTTTCAAAATAATCAAGCCCCCATAGTATGCTTATTTCTCTGTTGCATACTTCTATTATACTCCTCTTTTTTTCTTTCGTCAACGAACAATAGTTGGTATCCCTTCCTAAAAAAGTAAAGGATTTGCCACCTCTGTTACCTGATTATTTTGTTGATAGACCCGGGGAACTCGTTTTCCGACAGCACATAATAATTCATAGCTGATTGTTCCTGCTGTTTCGGCCAGTTTGTGAGCAGAAAGCTCTTCTCCGAATACGGTCACTGAATCCCCTGTACTGATATTGTTGACATTTGACACATCAATCATACATTGATCCATGCAAATTCTGCCCAAAACGGGACAAATTTTTTTATTCACATACACACTTGCTTTATTGGACATTGCCCTGAAATAGCCGTCTGCGTAACCAATAGGTAAGGTCGCAATTTTCATTGTTTTTTCAGCCTGAAAGGTATTTCCGTAACCCACACAGGTGCCCGCAGGAACCTCCTGAACACGAACTACCTTTGTTTTTAAGGTCATCACAGGTTTTATATTTAAATTTTTTTCTGCAAGATAACCAGAAGGCGACAATCCATATTGGATGATACCGGGGCGAACCAAATCCAGGTGCATTTCAGGATATAAAAACGTTGCTGCACTATTACATACATGCTTTAACGGAATATGTAATCCTTCTTTTTCCAACTCATCCGCTACATAGCAAAATAAAGAAAATTGCTCCCGTGTGTTCATTTCGTCCGGTTCATCTGCAGAAGTGAAGTGCGTAAACAATCCTTCAATTTCAAGCATGGGCAATGCTGCTATCTCCAATATCTGACGCTTAATTTCTTGGATATCTTTATTAGTATTACAAAAGAACCCAATTCGTGTCATTCCCGTATCAAGTTTTATATGAATTTTCATTTTTTTCTTATATTGTATCGATGCATCAGAAAATGCCTTGGCAGTTTGATAGTCATAAACCGTTGGAATAATATCGTACTTTAAAAGAATTTCTGCTTGCATTGCATCGGTATATCCTAACAGCATGATAGGAACATTGATTCCGGCATTCCTAAGCTGGATTCCTTCTTCAACAAAGGCAACTGCCAATCTGTCTGCTCCGTTTTCCAAAAAAACACGGCTAAGAGGCAATACTCCGTGACCATAAGCATCTGCTTTTACCACTGCCATAATCTGAGTATTCCCTTTTAGCCATTTTTTTATTTCACGCATATTTGCTGCTGCCGCATCTAAATTTACAACGGCATATGTTCGATTCAACATGATTCCACCTCTAAAATTTCTTTTATTGTGAAAGGAAGCTGTTTCCATAAATCTCCTGCTGTCATTCCATGTTCTCCAATTTTTTCTTTTAAGGAATCTCCTGACAACGCATGAAGGGAAACGGCACAAACAGCCGCCTCTGTTTCATTGACTCCTTGAGCAAGCAACGACCCTGTTATTCCTGCCAAAACATCACCGGAACCCGCTGTTGCCATACCGCAATTACCAAATAAATTCACAAAAACACGCCCCTTGGGTGTTGCAACAACGGTTCTGGCTCCTTTTAATACCAAAGTAACACCATATTTCTGAGAAAAATTGCGGGAAAATTCAATTCTGTTTTCCTCAATTTCTGCAACAGTTACGCCGGAAAGTCTGCTCATTTCACCGGGATGAGGCGTTAAAATACACGCTTCATTTCTTTTGTCTGCAAGCCAATCCATGTGTTTTGCCAATACATTTAATCCATCAGCATCAATGACAACCTTTTTGTCGGTTTGAAGCAAGCCGTGAAGCAAGGACTCTGTTCCGCTACCTATTCCGGCCCCCGGACCAAATACAACTGCATCCGCTGCTTTTATCCGTTCTAAAAAGGCGGTTCTTCCTTCCTGATCAAAACAACCTGTGTGTCTGTCCTCCAAAGGAACGGTCATGACTTCAGTAAGCTTTTGTTCCATAATTTCATGAAGTGATTTGGGTACGGCAGCTGTCACAATCCCACAACCGCTTACCAGGGCTGCTTGAGAACATAAAACAGGTGCTCCTGTCATTCCTGTACTTCCGCCGGCTACCAATAAAGACCCAAAAGAATTTTTATATCCTGCAGCATCTCTTTTTGGAAGATGAGATTTCACCCATTTCTTTTCAATCACGCAAGTTCTGTCATCTCCCATTTCTTCAGGGATTCCGATATCCGCAAGAACCACTTCGCCCGCTGAATATGCAGAAGGATAAAAGATAAGACCTGGTTTATATGCGGTGAAGGTTATGGTAACATCAGCGGCAACGATAGGATTTTTCTGATAAGTTTCATCTCCGTCCATACCGCTTGGTAAATCAATACATACCTTAACTGCTTTTGAACGATTGATCTTATTTATAATTTGACAACAAAAATCATTCAATTCACGTTTCATGCCGATTCCAAAGATTGCATCAACAATTACATCCGCAGACTCCACATCTGCTGACGTTCCAAAGGGAATATCTAATTTTTGAACCATTTGATAGAAAACATATGCATCTGCTGTTTTTGGAGGTATATCAAATAAATTAAAGACTGTCACCTTTGCTCCTTTTCGGTGCAACAATCTTGCAAGGGCATATCCGTCTCCCCCATTGTTACCGGTTCCGCATATCACAAGAATATTTTTTGATAATAAACCACGATGTTTCATTTCTTCAAGCACTTTTAATGCTGCATGCTCCATAAGCAATACACCCGGTATATGGTAACCCAGCATTGCCATCGTGTCTTTTTGCTTTATACGGTTACAATTTATGACGTTCATGCACCGCCCCCCTTTTTATCTAATATATTGTTCCATACATTCAAGCATTGTTTCATTGGGCTCAAACACCACTACATAGGTACCCTTCGGACGGGGAACAATGCAGTATTTTTTAGCATTGTTTGGAGTGCGGGAAGAAAAATCAAGCACCTGCAACCCTTTTCGCACCGCATGACCGTATCCCTCATCACCCAGCACACCAAACCCTTGAATTTCCTTTAAATCAATAATAATCATTTTTCTTCTTCGTTTTTTTGCTGCAATTCTGTAGATATCAATTACATGATTGGTAATAGAATACTCAAACTCCAAGGATCGTCCGGAAATAATAAAATATCCAAACCAACATGAAATGAAAATCCAGAGGGGTAAAAAGAAGGAAATAATCGAACAGGCAAATACAATAAAAATGAATCCGATAATTACCGTAAGTGCAATAATCAAATAATCCTTACTGTTCTTTTTTTGTTTTATAATCTGTTCATAAAAATCCATATCTCTTCCCCCTATTCCAATACCATCACTTTACGAATCGTTCCATAACAGGAGCTCCACTTGGTATATAATTCATACGTTTTTCCAATACAAAGCTCGTTACTTGCTGAGGAATAATAGGAGGATTCTCCCACAGAACCGTCTGTCTGAATAGTCAAAACAACATCATAGCGTTCCGGGATAGGCGAAATGACATTGGTTCCGTCTGCCATTGTCTCTTCTCCCATTGCCCCTGTGACTGCCATATCAACAATGGTTCCCATTGATTTTTTTAATTTTGGGTCAAACACATCCCCTTTTTTCTCCAAAGATGCCACAGAATAGTTCCGAACACCTTTTAATTCAATCTGATATTCAATTTTAGTAGCAGACAAATCGTTTGTTCCGGAAAAACGGATGGCAATTCCAACAATACAAATCAGAATAAATAGTATGATGAGTCCATCAGCAACATTTATTTTTTTCATTTTGCCACCTCCGATAATTCACTTTTAATTACGTAACCGATTACTGCATAGCCTCTTCCTTTCAGAGCAAATTCTGCACCGACTCTTACAGGGGTGTTTCCGGCAGAAATAGACATGTCCGTCACAGTTGCATCTGCTTCACAGGTGACTTGAAGTGCATACTTTTCAGGAATGGAAACCTTTTTATATATCCCTGTCAAAGCATCAAATTCCACTTTTTCAGCAGGAGAAGACTGAACATCTAAAACCACACTGCTGTCAACCCCGTTTACTCCGATATTCACACGATCTCCTATCTTCACCGCTTCAACTTGTTCCAAGGTAGCGTCAGCTTGTTCTACTGTATAAATCACCTTTTCTGCTTGGGAGATCTGTTCTGCACCGGATGCACCTCGAAGTATTTTTACTCCCGCAAAAGCAACTACAATGATTGCCAACACAATTAAACCATCTAAAAAGTTAAATTTTTTCATCCTTATCCTCCTATCAAATCCAGATAAACCTGTTGTATTTCTTCACTGTATCGTTCTGCTGTAAATGTTTCTGCAAATATTTTTTTTGCATTTTGGCTCATGGCTTCATACATTTCGTTGTCAGATAATAATCGAATAAAGCAATCCGCCATAGCTTGAACATTCCTTGTTGGAAACAGCAAACCGTTTTGCTCATTGAAAATCACACCCGGATTTCCGCCGAAATCACTGACAACTGCAGGTTTTCCTAAACACATTCCTTCCAACAATGCCATGCTGGTTGCCTCCGTACCAAAAGAGGCATTTGCTGAAATATCTGTAATATTCACAATCCCACGAACATTTTCCACAAAGCCGGTCAACTTAATATTGCCCTCTAAGCCTTTTTCTTTAATTTGTTTTTTGAGAGCATCCTCACATTCTCCTACCCCTGCAATCAGGAGCATAGGAGAAAACCCTTTTTTTATTACTATCTCCATAGCATCAATTAAATCACTATGTCCCTTCACAGGATTTAATCTTGCTAAAATAGAGATTACTTTTTGGTTCGGTTGAATGCCATATTGCTGACGAACTAATTCCTTTTCACTGTCATCAATGGGTAAAACCGGCTTAATTCCATTTAAAATCACTTGAATTTTTTTACTTGGCACACCGCAATCTGTTAGATTCTTCTTTGCAGCTTCAGCCACAGCAATAATTCGGTCAGCCACAAAGGAATTCACCGCGCCGTTAATCATTTTTCCCAATCCTTTTGAAATTTTTGGAGAGGGTTCAAATACACTGTGACGGGTATATACAATTTTGCATCCTCCGCACAGTTTGGCTGCAACACGGGCAGACATACTGGCATGGGTATGAACAATCTGAGGTTTTTCAGTTTTAAAAATCTTTTTTAAAGATGCAATTCCTTCCCGTCCCAAAGAACGCTCGTTGATACCATCTGCTTCAATGACACGAACGCCTAATTTTTCTACAGGCTCACGAAGCAAGCTATTTCGAGGGAGAATCACTGTCATATCAAATGTTTCTCGGTCATAATGCTCTAAAAACGTAAGAATACATTTTCCTGCACCGCCAATATTGGTATCGCTGGATACTTGAAATACTTTAATCACAAGAATTCTCCTTTCCTGTATGATATAAGGAAACCGCCATTCCAATGACAGCCCAGAAAATCATCATAACCCGATAATTGTAGAATACATAGTCAAAAATTCCTTGAAATAAAAATGCTGCAATTCCGCATCCGATGGCGGCAGAAAGAAATCCCATTTCAGAGCGTTTCCCGTTTGTTCGGTAATTCATTACAAGTAAGCGAGCGGTGATCCATACAATTCCGATAAACATAATCAAAGCTGATATCCCAGAATGGACCAAAAGCTGTAAATAAAGATTATGCGAATGAGGCGCTACAATGGCATTATAAGAATAAAAGGGATATACGCTGTTATATGCTTGTTCTCCCATTCCAACACCGCTTATCCAGAAATCCTTCAGCATTTGCAATGTTCCAAGCCATATAAACACACGGTATGACGAGGAGGAATCCTCAAGATTCCCAATGCTTAAAAAACGGTTGATAATGCTTTGAGGAAGGACAAAGGGCAATACCGCAAGGCATAGTGGCAAAAATCCCCATAGCCGACCATTGGTAAAGGTAATAAACATAGCAAACCCAACCATAAAGCCAAGCCAACAACCTCTCGACTGTGTCAAAATAAGACAAACCATCACGACCGCCAGAATGCACGTATAAACAATCTTTTGCCATTCCTTCTTTACGCTGCAAATGAACCCGCCGCATATAAAACCAATCAATAACAAGTATTCTCCCAACACATTGGGATTTTCTAAGGTGGAATACACCCGGAACTTGGTATCCTCAAACATTTCTTCATCCAACCAAGCATTTACCACATTGGTACCCCAACCCATTACATACTGTAAAATTCCGTATATGGCTACAATACACCCGGAAATGACAAACAATTTTAATAACAATGTAGTTTTGTTTTTTGTTGTAGCCGTATTGATGACACAAAAATAAAATAATACAAATAAGGAGGTAATAGCGCCTACCATGGTGCTGTTCAGCCTATGATAAGAACTCAGAACACTAAGCCATGTAATCAGCAAAAATGCGAGAATTGCAACCCCTGTCCAATCCAAACGCCACTTAAAATCAGCATGAGTCATACTGTACAGTACCAACGAAAAGGCAGTAAACACAACCAATGCCACTAAAACCATAGTAGGAACAAAGGGTGCTAACATGATACATAGCACTGTGCCTAAAAACGGACGGTAGACCACTGCCAAACATCCGCATATTACAAAGATGACTGCGATACCAAGCAAAATATGAATTCCGCTAAGTAGTCCTCCCAAAAAACCAACAAGAGCACCGCACAACAATCCGGCTGAGGTTTTAGGTGCTTGAAAAGAAAATTCCAAAGCAAAGCTATCCAGTACAAAAGAAATAATCTTGGATTTTTTTACATGCTCAATGATATCATAATCAAAAAAACGAAGTAACACCCCTGCTAAAAGAGGAAGCAATAACCATAAAGAAAACTCCTTGTGAATGACCAGTCCGCTGACAGAACCACCTATACAGAAGCCGAATAACAAGACGGCAAGCATACGGGTATTAAGTGATAATACACCTGTTAAAAATCTATAAGCACCGCAGGCGATTCTGCTTCCCCGTACCAACTTTTCAATACGAAGAACCCTTCCGATTGTCTGTGGCAAGGAAAAAAGCCATGCAAAAACATGCCAAAAAAGTCCCTTCCCTTTTCCGCAAGATTTCCCTAACATTTCTATGATAATGCTGGATGCCCATGCATTGGAAAAAAACAGGTAAATTCTATTCAATATTTTATGGGTAATGCTTTTTTCATAAACTCCGTAAAGCTTTTTAATCATTAGCTTTATCCAACCAATAAAAACACTATTCTGATTCATGCCGCCCTCCTTTCTTTTTCACAAACGCATTAACAACAATCTCCAATTCCTTCACCCGAAGGAAGGTACAAACAAGGAGATAGACAACTACACCAACACCCCCGCATAATACAGGAATGGTCAGTTGTGCAAAGGGGATTCCTTTCCCAAATCGGTATATCGTCCAAACAACTGCCGCCATAATCAGATCAGCAATCAGTATTTTCCCAAAATTTAAAAAATCTGCAAAACTGAAAATCTGTTTTTGTTTTCGTTTCATACAAATAAACAATGCAATGGCATTGATGACCGACGAAAGAGCGGTTGCCAATGCAAGCCCGCCAAAACCCATAATACGGGATAATAGGATACTGAATCCAATATTACAAACCATGCCGATGATAGAGGTTTTCATAGGTGTTTTTGAATCGTGCATGGCAAAAAAGGATTTGTTCAGCAATTCGCAAAATGCTAAAGCAAGCATCCCTACCGAATAATACATTAACGCTGTTGCCGTCATGGAAACATCTTGTGTTCCAAAGGCACCTCTTTCATAAATCATACTGGTGATTGGCCTTGAAAGAAGCATAAAACCTGTCATGATTGGCAATATAATAAACGTAATAGATTTTAATGCTGTTACCATCAAACCGTTTACTTCTTTCTGATTATCAGAGGCACTGGCACGGGATAAGTACGGAAAAATTAAATTCGTAACCACAAAAGAAAACAGCCCCGTCATGATAACATAGATTTTATTTGCATATTCCAGTGCTGCAATGCCTGCACCTTCATTGACACCGGAAGCCAAACGCATATTGATTACTGTACATAAAGGCTGAACCCACGTACTGACAAGCATAGGTAATGCAAGCTTACCCGCTTTACGAATTCCTTCATCTTTTAAAGAAAAACACGGTTGATAACGGTATCCAAATTTTTTCAGCCAAGGCACTTGAATCAGTGCTTGCAATCCCCAACCGACTAACATAGCAACTGCAAGTCCGTAAATGCCAAACTTGTTCTGAAATAATACAAAATACAAAATCAATGAGCCATTGGAGACAAGGCTGATAATAGAAGGAATATTAAATTCTCCGAAAGACTGCAAAATCCCCACAAAAGAATAGGCAAGCCCTGTAAATATAATCATAGGGAACATAATATTAGAAAGCACTCGGGATAATTCGTGAGTTTCCATGGGAATATCCGGTGCAATGGCTCGGATTAACTGGGGTGAAAAAAGCAGACCAAGTGCGGTAATAATCATGGTAATCAAAAAAACGGTATTGATATAAAGATTGGCAAATTTCATTGCCTTTTCTTTTCCTCTTTTTTCCAAATATTCATTAAACACCGGAATAAAGGTAGAAGAAATCACTCCTCCGATGACAAAATCAAATAATAATAACGGAATCCGACAGGCGGTATAAAATGCAACTGCTTCAGAGCCTGTAGAATAAACCGATGCAATCAATACATCTCTCAGCATTCCGCAAGCCTTTGCCGCTAGTGTTGCAACAACCATAAACCCGGCTGTTTTCAGTACTTTATTAGCTTGTTCCATAAAAATAGGTTCCTTTTAAAAGATTGAAATTTTATTTCTTTTTTATTATAACACGTTTTATTGTAAATTTCAATTATATTTCAAAATTTTGCACAAAAAATCCAAGTCAATTTACAGACTTGGATTTTCTTCTATTTATGTACCTACTTCCCTCGTTTGGTACAAACTCATAAATGTTTCATTTCCTTTATTCGCTTTTTTAATTCATCTAAAGCGTCACTAATGCCTCCCACCCTGTCAATCAACCCATACTTCACCGCATCAGAGCCAAACAATACCGTCCCAACATCATTTGCAATTTCACCTGTTTCCAGCATTAAAGAACGAAATGTTTGCTCTTTGATTTTGGAATTACGGCATACAAAGGACACCACCCGTTCCTGCATTTTATCAAAATATTCAAAGGTCTGAGTCACACCGATTACCACTCCGCTCATTCTGATAGGATGCACCGCCATGGTAGCAGAAGGTGCAATAAAGGAACAATCAGCGGATACCGCCATAGGCACACCAATACTGTGCCCCCCTCCCAACACCAATGAAACAACGGGTTTTTTCATACTGGCAATCATTTCTGCAATGGCAAGACCAGCTTCCACATCTCCTCCGGATGTGTTTAAAATGACAAGCAAACCACGACAGGTTTCATCTTGCTCCAAATCAATTAAATAAGGAATTACTTGCTCATATTTTGTTGTTTTATGCTGTGACGGAAGAACCATATGGCCTTCGATTTGTCCAATCACATTCAAATATTTAATTTCTGGTTGTTTTTCCTGTTCCACCGAATCCCATCCTTTCCAAGGATAGTATCCGTCCCACAAGTTCAAATTATTCTTCCCTTATTCAACTTCAAAAAATCTGCGCTTTTGTTTCACGTATGCTGCCAAACCTTCTATCCCTTCCGTGGTAACCGGCTTTATCCAATTCATTGAAGCAAAATGTTTCAGACAAAGAATGGATTTGGCGTAATCCTCACAAACATACATCAGTGCATAAACAACGACAAAAGGTAATTTCAAGAAATAAGCACTGAAAAAGGTAACCGGAAGTGCAATCATCCACAAGCAAATCAGATCATATTTTACACCTTTGAAGGTATCTCCCCCTGAACGAAAAATACCAACAATTTGTACATAAGGAATGTTTCTCACAAAGATATGACATCCGTATAACGCCAAAATCATTGTTGCTGATTCTACTGTCTTTTGTGTAATGTTATCATTCAGATTAAAAATACCTACAAGTTGACTTCTGAATATCACAATCACCATTCCTAAAAGAAACGAAACAGTAGGAATGATTAAAGTGAATCGTTTTGCATCCGAAACACCTCGACTGATTTTTCCCGCACCAATGGATTTTCCCACCATAACTGAGCAGGCATTACATAATCCAACAAAAAATACAAATGCAATGTTTTCAAAGGTTTTGAGAATGGTTACTGCTGCATAATACTCATATCCCATGTTGGAGAAAATAATATTATAAAGCAATGTCCCAATCCCCCAAAATCCTTCATTAAGCATGACAGGAGTTGCTCTTAAGAAAAATTCTTGAATATCCGAAAGGGAAAAACTAAACAATTCCCGAACAGAAGCAATTAACATATTTTTCTGAATAAAAGATACCAGTAATAATAAAATTGGTCCGCTCCATGCAGAAATTACCGTTGCCAATGCTGCTCCTTCAATTCCCATTTCCGGTAACCCCAATGCACCAAAAATTAAGGCATAGTCCAATACGGCATTCATCAAGGTGGTAAAAATAGATACATACATAGGCAGTTTTACTTGCTCCGTAGAACGAAGCAAGGTGCAAAAAAGCATATTGATTGCAGCCGCAGGATAAGAAAAACAAGCAATTTTCAAATATGTAGAACCAGACGCTATTACAGATGCATCCTGATTGAAAATCCAGATGACCTGTTCTGTCCCTAATAGTCCGACAAACAAAAATAGTAAGCTGATTAAAACAGTAGTGCTCAAGCTGATTCCGTAAATCTTTCTAATTTCTTTGTTGTCGCCAACTCCCCAATATTGGGCAAAGAAGACCGATGCGCCCGAGCAAACACCAAATACAAGCATGTTCATAAGCCAATTTAGCTGTCCCGCCATACCAACAGAGGACAAAGCCACATCTCCCAATTGACCCACCAATAAGGTATCCACCAAAACATAGGAACTTGTGAGCATATTCTGAATGGCAATGGGAAGAGCCAATCGTAATGTCACTTTCCAAAAATCAGAATCAAAAAAGAATTTCTTTACCATGTTCTTGGTACCTCGTCTAAATAGTCTGTCAAAATTTTTGTAGCCTCCTCCCAACCGTGACAAACAACCGCCAGATACCCTTGATTGGATAAATTTTCTAACCATTGCATCTGATAAGCTGTGGGCTTGTTTCTTCCCGCTTTCATTTCTATAAATAAACCATGATAACCTTGTCTTGCAACAGGAAGGCAAAGGTCAGGAACTCCGGGCTTTACTCCTTCTGCCTTCATTCTTCCGGCAGTTGTCGTGGAACGGTATCCCCCGTTTGGCACGTGAAAAAGTAGTTTTAATTCCGGATATTTCCCCAAATTGTATTCACACCACTCAAATAAACTGATTTGCTCGTTACTTTCTGAATTTGTTCCTATTCTCATAGTTTCTCCTATTGAATCATTTGTTTAAATTCATCTTGAGTAATAACCACAACTCCTAATTGCTTCGCTTTTTCCAGTTTGCTGCCCGCTTCCTCGCCCGCAAGCACAAAATCCGTCTTTTTCGAAACACTGCCCGTTACTTTTCCGCCAAAGGAACGGATTATTTTTGCAGCATCCTCCCGTCTGTAATCAGGCAGTGTGCCGGTCAAAACAAATGTTTTTCCTAAAAATCGGTCATCCGTTGTTTCTTTTTGCGTTGCCACCATACTGACACCCGCCTCCGAAAGTCGTTTTATAAGCTCTTTGTTTGATTCGGATTTAAAAAATTCAATGACAGAAACAGCGATTTTTTCTCCCACTTCTTCCACAGCCGCTAATTCTTCTTGTTTGGCATTTAAAATTGCATCCATGGAACCAAAGCGTGCGGCAAGCTGTGCAGCTGTTCGTTCTCCAACAAAAGGAATGCCTAATGCAGACAAAACCCTCTCTAATCCTCTGTTTTTAGATTGTTCTAACGCATCCAGCAAATTAGATGCGGATTTTTCACCAAATTTATCCAACGTCATCAATTCCATAGGGGTTAATTCATACAAATCAGCAGGTGTTGCAATCAGATTATTTTCTAATAATTTTGCAACAACCGCAGGTCCTAACCCTTCAATATCCATTGCCCCTTTTGACGCAAAATGAATGATTCTTCTTGTTTTCTGAGCCGGACACGTGGCTCCGCTACAACGAACTGCCACCTCTCCTTCTGTTCGAACAGTAGGACTTCCACATTCAGGACAGTAAGCCGGCATGTCCCAAACAGGTAAATCCGTTGTTCTTTTTTCAGGTAAGGAACGAACTACCTCAGGGATAATATCTCCCGCTTTTCTGACTATGACTTTATCTCCGATACGAATATCCTTTTGACGGATATTGTCTATATTATGAAGGGTTGCACGGCTTACCGTCGTTCCAGCCAAACGAACAGGAGTTAGCTTTGCATTAGGTGTTAAAACACCCGTTCTTCCTACCTGAATATAAATATCCTCCAACAAGGTTTCCTTCTCTTCAGCGGGGAATTTATATGCAGCAGCCCAGCGAGGCGTTTTAGAGGTTGAGCCCATTCTTTGGCGAAGAAGCAAAGAATCTACTTTAATAACGGCCCCGTCAATTTCATAAGAAAGATGTTCTCTCTCTTCCCCGATAGATGATACAAACTCAAAGATTTCATCAGCAGTTGAACAACATTTTCGGTTAGGCACAACTGGAAATCCCCATGTCTCCAACTGATATAAGCTTTGAGAGTGAGATGAAAATTCCATGCTGGACTCTTGAATATTAAAAACAAAAATACTCAATCCACGTTCTGCTGTAATGGAAGAATCCAACTGACGCAGAGAACCTGCCGCCGCATTTCTGGGATTGGCAAACAGAGGAAGCTCCATATCTTCCCGCTGTTCATTTAACCGTAAAAAACTCTGGGTAGGCATATACACCTCGCCCCTGACTTCTAGACTTTCCGGAGCATTCTGAATGGTTTTTGGAATATCCTTGATTACTTTCAAATTTTCTGTAATATCCTCCCCCGTTATGCCATTTCCACGGGTGGAACCCCGAACCAATACGCCATTTTGATATTCCAACGAAACGGACAAACCGTCAATTTTGGGTTCTACCGAATAGAGCACACCGGTCCCCAGTTCCTTCTCAACA
>JAZNAU010000026.1:0-5758 GCA_045586685.1 Clostridia bacterium | reverse complement strand
TTTTTTCCCAAATAGCTTAACCAACCACCAGAAAAGAACGCTGCAAGCTAAAACTGTCCAATAAATTCCCATTTTTAACTCCTATATAATTCAATGTATTTTTGAAAACCTCGCTTAGCATCAAAATTATCTTCAGCGCGTTGACGACAGTACTTTCCTATATTCTTTTTTTCAAGAAGTTCTTCTATACATAGCAACACACTATTCAAATCACCTTGATTTACAACTTTCCCTGTCATCTCATCCACACATTCGGGACTTCCTCCGGTATTAAATGTAACAACAGGCGTTCCGCAAGCCATTGATTCGATACTTACCATACCAAGAACCTCTTCCATGGTGCAATTTACAAATACATCTGCAGTTGTGTACAGTTGTGCCAATTCTGTTTGATTTGCAGTTCGTTCAATTCCTATTATGTTATCAGGTAAAGCTGCAATTTGTTCTTTACTGACTCCTACCAAAACAATTCTGGTATCCTCATCAATCATTTTGGCTAATTCTAAATAGTAACGAAATCCCTTTCGTTCTCCAAAGCCCATGGCAACACCTAAAAGAACCTTTTTTCCTTCTAAGCCGTAACGGTTTCGAATATCGCTTTTCATTGGACGAAATACATTCAAATCAATTCCGTTATAAATTACCTTCACAGGGTATTCCTTAAAGAAAGATTGCTTTACCAAACTGCTTAGCCACTCAGAAGGTGTCACTATCGTCATATCCTTCAAACCGGTAAATAATTCTTTTTTTCTTTGATATAACAAACTGCTTTTATCAAAAAACCAACTAAATTGCTTTTTTTGACAGCAATCCTTACATTCCGTCTCCCATTTACTGCAATCGGCATAATCAAAATACATACAATACCCCGTAAAGCTCCAGCAATCATGAAAGGTCCAAACAATTTTTACATCAATCTTTTTCAAATAGGTAAACAGCATTTTAAGATTCACATTATGACCATGAAGATTATGCAGTTGAATTACGTCGGGTTTAATTTCTTCCAACTTTTCAATCAGTTTTTTTGTTATTCTTTTAGAGTTGAAGCCGTAATTTCCCAAAATTTTCGAAAATAATGCATTTTTCTTAATCTGAAAATCAGTAGCATATTTGATTGCATGGGGATAGTCACTCTGACCGAAAGTGTACAGAATATAATTTTCAATACCATCACTTGTCATAAGTTTGCTGATTTCTACAGCAATTTTTCCGGTACTGGCATAGCATACCGGATTAATTTGAACGACTTTCATGGTAAACCTCCTCAAAATTCTGATATAACCTATTTTGTATTTCCTTTATCCCATGATTCCTTTTTCCGCAGTCCCATGCCTTATCCCCGTACCAAGAAATTGTGCTGTCATCATTGATGATAGCATTCAAGCAAGCCCCTATTTCTTTTTTCGATGTTGCAACAACTGCGGCATCATTTTTTATCAAATAATCAATAGATGCCACCTCTTTAGGACCAATGGCAAAAATACATTTTGCAGTTGCAAAATAATCTACCAATTTTGTTGAAAAGGATAGCTTTACTAATTTTCGCTGTTTTTTTGCAAAAGACTCAATATGCAATAACACATCCGCTTCTTTCTGAATCTTTATCGCCTCATCATGAGAAACTCCGCCCATAAAAAACACTGATTTTTTATCATCTATTTTTTTTATCACACCTTTTCTCAATGCAGTTTTGCTATAAACAAAAAGTTGAGCCTTTATCTCCTTTTCGTTTATTTTTTCTAATTGTTCCTTCAGTGCCAAAATTGATTTCCAACGCTGATAACCAAGATTTCCCGTATATACGACTTTAATGGGCGTATTTTTAATTTGCTCCGGTTTTTTCTCAAATGCATGTCCCTTAGTAAGTACCTTGCATTCTCTGCCAAAGCACTTTTCGTAAGTCTCCTTCTGTTTTTGGGAAATCACGTAAAATAAATCACTTTTTTTAGCCAATCGTTTAATTGCAGGCCTTTGATAAAAGCGATCTATCCAAAAAAACGGCGAAAAAGAAAACTGGTTCAAAGTATAAATATCATCCCAAGCATATAATGCCAACTTGCAATTTGAAATGCGGTGTACATAATCAATTAAACGATTTAAAGAATGATTATCTGCCAAAGGTGCAAAAATAATATCCGGATTAATCTCTTGAATAAATTTTTTTAAAGAATCAGATTTCCAATTTCCTGTTTTCCATACAAAATCCCTAGCCCAGAAAAACAGCTTGAATCTCAGCAATCTGACTGTAAAAGAAAATTTATCCTGTTTTTTCTTTTGCTCGGTATTAGTTTCTGGTTTGACTTCTTTGCCAACAATGAAATTTTTATCTTTCAGATTTCTAATAATATCTTTTTCTGTAATACAAAAAAACCTCTTAACAAAATCCGCTGTGGGTAAATTGCTTTTACAGTACAGGCTTGAAAACTCAACATTTTCTATCCCCTCAAATAGATTAGCGTACGTATTTCCAACTGTATTATCTTTTCGCATAGGCGAGGTTGTTATAAACAAAATTCGCATTATAGATTACCTTCCATTTTCTCGGGTAAAACAAATTTTTCTCCAATCTCAAAATCAAAAGAATCGGGTTGGAATTGAACATAACCGCTCCAAGGGAAAAAGGTCAGTTCACCAAAATAAATTTCCCCTTCTACACAATATAAATCTACTCTGACAGCAGGAAAATCTTCTGCTAAAATTTCTGCAATTTCAAGCATTTCTGGAAGTTTTTCAGGCTTTAAATATTCTTTTTCCGAGCAAGGACAATCGCTGGCAATATTCAAGTTGTTCCAATTCGTATCGTAGATATTTCTTTTATGACCTGTAAACCGCTCTACATCATAAACCACATATTCCGGTTTTCCGTTAAAACACAAAAATTTATAATCATCAATCGCATTATCTGAGTTGCTTTTGTCTTTTAAAAGTTTTTCAATAATGATTCTATTATTTTTTCCGAAATAATAAGGCCATTCTCTGCCACCGCTTTTGAAAATCTTAACATTTGCCCATTCATTTAATTGCTTTCTTACTGCTTGAACATCCAATTCGGATTTGTCTTTACAAATTAAAACGCTGTTCCCCCCTCCACCAAGAGTATCTTTTATCACAAATTGGTCGGGCAACAGGTCAAAATCAATTTCATCTACTGAATCATATACGCCGTAACACTCGTTTAAAATTTCTTCCAAACCTTTTTCTTTTACATACTCACGGACATCATATTTATCAACACAACGCACCATATTGGGATTACGGTAATATAATTTATACCATTGCAATTTTTCTGTATATCTCTTTGGATTTTTCAAATTGAGTTTTCTTCCCATTTTAATCCAATATTGAATTTTCAACATGGTTTTATCAGGAACCCAACTTAATAGTTTTAAAATATCCTGTCTCATTTTTCTGCTTTTGATAATGCGTTTGTAAAAATCCATCGTAATACACCTCTGATTTTATTTCAAAAGATTACCTATCTAATTCGTTCAAATATGCTTCTATTACAATGTTGCGATCAAATTGTTTTTCTACTTTTTCCCGTCCGTATCTTCCCATTTTTTTCTTTTCTTCGTAAGGTAGTTGAATAAATTTTACTATTTTTTGAATCAAATCCTCAGAATTTTTTTGTTTTACAATATATCCGTTCTTTTCATCGTCGATAATTTCTCTGCATCCCGATCTGTCTGTTGTAATAATCGGTCTTCCACTTGCAGAGGCTTCCAACAAAACATTCGACATTCCTTCCGGATAATAGGTAGGATGAACAACACAATGAACATCTTTTAAAATACTTCTCACATCTGCTACTAAACCATGATACACAACGACACCGCTTTGATGTAATTCTTGTAATCTTTTTTCGTACTGTTCTTCGCAAGCACCGCAGACATGAAATACAGCATCAGGATAACATTTCTTAATGGTCTCTGCTGCTGTTAAGTATTGTTCTATTCCTTTTTCTTTCATAATACGGGAGATAAAAGTAAATTCAATTTTCCCCTCGCTGGGATATTCAATGTATGAAAATTTATTTAAATTCACTCCGGAACCCGGTAATATGTGATGTGCTTTCCTTGCAATTTTTTTATCAATAAAAAACTGACGATTTTCTTCGTTTTGAAAAAATACACGTTGCGCTTTTTTTAACGCAATTTTATAGAGCATAACTGTCACTTTTTGTATGATTCCTTTATTTTCAACTGCCGATCCTAATCCTGTGATGTTAACTGCATAAGGAATCTTTAGCAATCTGCAAACAAAACCGCCATAGATATTTGGTTTGATTGTGTAAGAAAAAACAATATCTGCTTTTATTTTCTTAATTTTTCTAAAATAGTTGAACAAAAGCTTCATATCGGTAAACGGGTTGATTCCGCGTCTGTCAATTTCTATTTGTTCAAATTCACAACCTAATTGCCGAAATTTTTCTGCATATTGATTTTCCGGTGCTAAAATGCAAACATGATGTCCTTCTTGCGTCAATCGTTCAAGCAATTCATATCTGAAATGATACAACCCACCCAAACTATTCGCTAAAAATAAAATTTTTTTCATTCGCTTTATCAATCCCTATTCAAAATTTTAATTTCATTATATTTCATCATGTAAATATTTTCATCATAACTGCCAATATTTTTTTCGTTTTTTATACCTTTCAGGTTGTTTACAATCAGCTTCATGTGGTTCGCTCCACATGCATACGCATGAGGGTATCCACCTCCAAAACGGGGGTTTACCTCAGAAATATAATACTCTCCGTCAATCTCAAAAAGGTCAATATCTATTTGCCCTTTAAAACCAAATTCCTTACAAAATGTTTCTATTAAGCGAAATAATTTTTCATCCTTAAAGGAAACGGCTTTATCTGTTTCACCTGCACGCATTACAAGTTTTTTCTTTGTAAAGATAGAAACCACTTCGCCGCTCAGCATATCAATATAACAATCAGCACCGATTTCCTGACCATCTAAAAATTCCTGAATCATCAAATGATCGTCATGAGCAAAAAGCAATTCAAGAGTTTCCTTGTCATAAACTTTGGAAATAGCAATGCTTGCACTTCCGCAAATCGGTTTTACAAAAACCGGAAAATTGATCTTACCCTCTGCCACCTCTTTAAAAAATAATTCCTTATCAACATAGGTTTTAGCGCAGTTATATCCATTTTTGTTAAGCCATTTGTACATTTCATATTTATTAAGAGTTTTCTCGCAAACATGATAATCAGATTCAATGACAGTAGTACCCACAGTCTCAAACTCAGACTTGTGCTTGGCAATCAAAGAAAGCTCAGGGTCAATTAAAGAAATGACCCCGTCTATACTTTCTTGTTTGCATATCTTTAGAATTTTATCTAAGTAACCCTCTTCGGTAATTTTGGGAACAATATAAAACTTGTCTGCATCATAAATTGCAGGAGCAATATCACTGCAGTCTGTTGCTACAACAACTCCCTTTCCCGCAAGCTCCCGTTTAAAATATTGAACAATCTTATTTCTTGTTCCTGCACTGAGAATCAGTATATTCATTATAATAAATCCTCCAAAGTATCAAAAAACAACGGCATTCCGCCTGTGTTAATAAAAAGTATATTTTTATTTCGTATATTATTTTTCTTGATATAATCTTCCATACCGTAAAAAGCCTTTCCTGTATATGTCGTATTCAGTGCGACCCCGTCATAAGACATAACATTTCTAATGACAGCTAAAATTTCATCGTTATATTTGCCATAACCGCCACAAATATAGTCATC
>JAZNAU010000025.1:0-71527 GCA_045586685.1 Clostridia bacterium | reverse complement strand
AAACCATTGTCGCGGGCATATCCCATCACCTGTTCTATGACCTGACGATGTACCCCCTTTTCACGGACAACACCGCCCTTTCCCACCTGACTTCTTCCTGCTTCGAACTGAGGTTTAATCAAGCAGACACCACTCCCCTTCTCCCCAAGGAGACGAAAGGCAACAGGCAACACCAGTTTCAGCGAAATAAAGGATACATCTACACTGACAAAATCCAGTACATCCTTAATTTCTTCCACATAACGAATGTTGGTCCGTTCCATATTGACCACTCGTTCATCGGTACGCAGTTTCCAGTCCAACTGACCATATCCCACATCCACTGCATACACCTTTTTGGCACCGCATTGAAGCATACAATCCGAAAATCCGCCGGTAGACGCACCAATATCCATACAGATACATCCTTCAAGGGTAATGGGAAACATTTTCATGGCACGTTCCAATTTATATCCTCCGCGACTGACAAACTTCATCTGTTCGCCTCGATATTCAATCTTTGCATCCCGTTCCACACTTGTTCCGCCCTTGGTGACCTTTTCTCCGTCCACATAAACAAGTCCTGCCATAATCACTGCTTTTGCCTTATCTCTACCGGTTACAAATCCCTGTTCCACCAGTAATACATCCAACCGTTCTTTCACTATTTCAAAGCCTCCGTTACAGATTCGGTAATTGTTGCTGCGTTCATTCCGTAATGTTCAAAAATGGTTTCCACACTGCCATGTGGAATAAATTCATCAGGAAATGCCTTTTGGAGCAAGGGTGTCTGTATATTAGTCCCATGCAGCAAACTTGCTACACGTTCACAAACACCTCCTGTAATACAACCGTCCTCCAGCACTACCGCAAGCTTTTTATTCTTCACCTGTTCCAAAATCAATTCTTCATCCAAGGGCTTTGCAAACCGCAAATCCGTAACAGATGCGGAAATTCCTTTTTTCTCCAACAGTTCTGCCGTTTCCATTGCAACCGAGGTCATTCTCCCTATTGCAAGCAATGCTACCTCGTTTCCTTCCCGCAACACCCGTCCTTTTCCGAGGTGAATGGGAGTTCTATCCTCAAGGGCTCTGCCCTCTCCCCCTCTTGGGTATCGCACAGCCACAGGACTTCCCAGAGTCACCGCAAAAGACAGCATTCTTCTCAATTCGGAAAAATCAGCAGGTGCCAACACTGTCATATTGGGAATCTGCGTCAAAAATGCCAAGTCGAACATTCCCTGATGGGTTTCTCCGTCCTCACCCACCACACCTGCACGGTCAACACCGAATACCACAGGCAACTTTTGCAAAGCCACATCATGAACAATCTGATCATATGCCCTTTGCAAAAAGGAAGAATATACCGCAAATACAGGAACATATCCTCCCATAGCAAGCCCTGCTCCAAAGGTTGTCCCATGCTGTTCTGCAATACCTACATCGAAAAAGCGATCAGGAAATTCCTTAGAAAACTTTTGAAGCCCCGTTCCCTCCGGCATCGCCGCTGTAATGGCACAAATTTTTTTGTTGTTTTCTGCCAAATCACAAAGGGTTTCTCCAAACACCGCAGAGAAATCTTTATTTCTGCCTTTGCTGTCGCCGGTCTTTGGGTCAAAAGAAGAAATCCCGTGAAATCGTCCTGGAAAATTTTCTGCAAAGGTATACCCCTTCCCTTTCTTTGTATAAACATGAAGAAGGGCAGGTTCTTTCCGTTCTTTAATATGATTTAAAACCGTAATCAGTTTGTGAACATCGTGACCGTTAATCGGTCCATAATAATGAAAGCCTAATTCCTGAAACACCGCTCCTGGAATCAGCATATAATTCAATTTGTTTTTCGTTTTCCGCAAAAAGCGAAACAAAGGATCTCCAATCAGGGGAATTTTATGTAACGCTCTGTCTACCCCTGTTTTTAATTTATAATATCCTTCTCTGTTAGTCAGACGGTTTAAATACTGAGAAAATCCACCTACATTTTTAGAAATGGACATACTGTTATCGTTGAGCACCACCAGCATATCCGTATCGGTAGCGCCGGCATTGTTCAGTGCTTCAAAGGCCATACCGCCTGTCATAGAGCCGTCCCCAATGACAGCAATCACCTTGGAGGAATCCCCCCTTAAATCTCTTGCTTTAGCAAGACCATAGGCGGCTGAAATAGAGGTTGAGCTGTGCCCAGTATTAAAACTATCATACTTACTTTCTGATGTTTTTGGAAAGCCTGCCATACCGCCCCATTGACGTAAATTTTCAAATTCTTCTTTTCGTCCTGTGAGCAGTTTATGGACATAGCTTTGATGTCCCACGTCCCATATAATTTTATCCTCTGGAAGAGAATACACATAGTGAAGTGCAAGCGTTAACTCCACCACTCCTAAGTTTGAGGCAAGATGCCCCCCTTTCCGTGACACACATTCCACCAAAAAAGCACGGATTTCCAGTGCCAACTGCCGAATTTCTGATTCGCTGAGTTTTTTCACATCAGAAGGATTCTTGATTTGATCCAATATCATAATCAACCCCTCCTGTCTTTTCTTTTTTGAAAAATAAAAATCACCTTTGATGCCAGATATACAATTTGATTAGAATGACGCATTGCCGTTCCTTTTCCGATTGCTTTTCCCCCAACCGTCAAGGACGCAATCACTGCAGTAGCCACAATTCCCATGTAAAATTCCGCATCTGACCCTTCCGTAAACAAATGTGCCACAATCACCGCAGACGTTGTTCCGCTGATAACTCCCGCAATATCACCAATAACATCATTACAAAAACTGGACACCTTTTCCGCATTACGAATGAGCCACACAGCGGTTTCTGCACTTTTTACCTTTTTTGAGGCAAGGGCATGAAAAGGTGTTTCCTCCGCCGTTGCTACCGCAACGCCAATCATGTCAAACAGAATTCCCACACCGATAATAAAAATAAGAACTAATAACGCAAATTCAATTCCCATACTTCCTGTTGCCACAGAAGAAGCATAGCCGATAAGGAGGGAAATCAAAAAAGCCCAGCAAAAGATGCTGATAATCCATTTTTTATTATTTTTTTTAATTCCGATTTTACTGGTTTTAATATATAAATTGGTTTTTTTCTTTTTTTGTTTTTCCATCCGGAAAACCTCCGAATTTAATAATGTAAGTGGTCGGTGCATACAGTAAATTCTACGGCATAGGTTCAGTTGGATTTCCCATGGCACTGCCTCCCTGTCGCCAGGGGGGCGGTTTCCCTTTCAAGCACCATCCGCTTCGTCACCGAAAGCGGGACTAAATTACCACTTAGTCCGTACTGCAATCCTGTATGCACCTCGTCAGAACAGCCTAGGAGTTTTCCTCGGCAGCCGCTACGGTTCTTAGCCTCTTTTGCAACTGTGGTTTCAGCCGGCGATAGTCGGAGGCCGTTGGCCGACGTCCTCCAACCTGATCCAACATCCACCACACCCACTCAAGGCAGGCTACACTGTTCGCAGCACAAATATTGCACCACATAACAGGTTTTATCCTGTTTCGTACTCGGCAGCCTGACTTAAAATACAAGTCGAAGCTCCGACCACAAGAACAGGTCTCCACGGAAAAGGGGTCAGGTCTTCCATGCCATTGGAAGATGCCCCTAAACCTTAACTCCCAGCACAAGCCCCCGATTGGGCATCGAAAGCCAGCACAAGGAACTTCATCGATGTGCCCTTTAACGGATTTTTAGGCCCGCCTTAGGAACCGCGCAAACCGACTAGGATACTGCGACCAACATTTTATACATAAAAATGTATCTTTATACATTATATCATCATTTATTTTGTTTGTAAAGAGGAAAACCACAAAATTTCTTTTATTCTAAGCTTCGTAATGGTTTTCCGGCTTCCTTGGGATCAATTCCGGGAGTATAGTAAATCATTTCCTCGGTAACGAGAATCATATCAAATCCTTTTTTTGCTTCCCAATAGGAAACCGCCTTTTCCAATCCCATTACAAAAAGAGCGGTGGATAAGGCATCGCACATGGCTCCGGATTCTCCGATGATAGTAACGGACAACAATTCCGATTCTGCAGGATATCCTGTTTTAGGATTTAAAATATGGTGATACTCTTTCCCGTTTTGTTCAAATTTTCGTTGGTATCCTCCCGAGGTAACCACAGCCTTTTCCTCCACCTCAATGGTACATACCGTTTCATTGTTTTTTTTCGGATTGGCAATGCCAATCTTCCACAAGCTGCCGTCAGGCTTTCGTCCAATGGTCTGAATATTGCCTCCCAAGGATAAAATTCCTGAGGTAACTCCCTCATTTTTCAACAGCTCACAACACTGGTCCGAGGCAAATCCTTTTCCGATCCCTCCTAAATCCAAAACAGCGTCTCCTGTATCTAATTGATTTCCGTTTAAAGAAACCTTTTGATAGCCCACCTGTGTTAAGGTGTTTTGCAATTCCTGTTCGCTTGGCACAGAAAAATTCCCGCCATAAAATCCCCAAAGGTCTGTCAAAGGGGCAACAGTAGGGTCAAATGCACCTTTCGTTTCATGGGCAACAAGCAAAGCCGTCTCTATTGCCTGTGCGGTTTCTTCTGCTATTGTGCCGTTTTCCAATGCGTCACGATTTAGCAAGCCTTCTAAACGTTCCAGCTCCTTCACACTCTTTTTTGCAATCTCAGAAGGTCCGTAAATCGTAATTTCCATATAAGTATCCATAGCAAATAACGATTCTGTTACTGCAACATTGGTCTGACATCCCCAAAGAACAAGAAGCACCAAACTCATAAACAATATTTTTATTTTTTCCATTGCTTCAAACTCCCTTGTGCACAGATTCCCGTAAACAAGCCCGTTATAATTCCTGCAGCAATCAACACAGGTAAATAAACCAGCACACTAATACTTTTCAGTACCAGTGTTGCCATAGCAAGCTGTCCCATATGATGCCCCATTGCCCCTACTGCACTGACCGCCCAAAGGCGTGTACTTCCCTTGGGATAACAAAGTGACATCAATAAAAAGCAGAAAACACCACCTGCCAGACTGTAAAAAAATGCTAATCCGCTTCCTGTAATCATACTTCCCAGTAAAATACGGAGAAGCAAAAGAGTAAAAGCATCCTTTTTTCCGTACAGTACCATTGTCACCAAAACTATAATATTTGCCAAACCCAATTTTACTCCGGGCAATGGAATCAGCGGAGGCAGTTGTGCTTCTACCGTAAATAAAATCAAAGACAAACCAAGCAGGCACGCCAAAACCGTAATACGTTTAGTATTCATCATCGCCTCCTATAATTTCTATCATTAGTTTATGAGGCATACATACAATGGGAACTCCTTTTTTCGTGACTAGCCCTTGTTTTTGACAAAGTCCGTCTGGGCAGTCCGCTTCCGTCACCCTGATGCCCTCAGGAGAAATCTGAACGATATTACTCCCCCACTCTCCTTCTACCTTTATTTCACGGGAAATAGCAAGGGGAAAACGGTGCAATTCTTCTCCGTCTTGCATAATCACCGCCCATGTTCCGACGGCTCTGCCCCATAAAAACCACAAAATACTGCCTAATACAAACATTCCCGCCAGAACAAAACCCCATAATAAATCTCTTTTTTTCATGGTTCTTTCCTCTGATTTCTGTTAAAAGTAAACCCCAGCAAACAAAAGATGGTTTGCCGGGGACATCTTAAATCTCAAATGTAATTTGATGGAATACTTCTTTTTCCTTCTCAATCTTCATAATTCCAGCTCTTTCGGTCAACTCATATCCGTTTCCTTTCAAGGTCGCCATACCGCACCAAGGCTCCAGACATATGTATTTTCCACCCGGTTTATGCCAAATAATGAAATAAGGATGATCGGGGAAGGAAACCGTAATTTTCCTACTGCTGTTGCGATGAATCAATGTTACCTTATCCGATTTCAAGCCTTCAAATACCAAGGAATCTACCGAAAAAAGATCATCACTCAAAGGAAGTTGATTGGACTTTTCTTGTAAAGGAACCTTGTATGGACAAAGTCTACCCTCCTCATAAGCCAAAATTTCCATGTCCTCTTCTTTGTCAAACTCAACAATATATTCTTCAATTCCTTCAGGGCAGGCATAAGCTTCATGAGCTCCCACAGAACAATACATCGGTCCTTCTGAACAATTTTTAATTTGATAAGAAACACTCAATGTTGCTTCGTTCAAAGAGAACAATACCCGAAACTCAAACTCAAAAGGGTACACTTTTCTGGTTTCTTCATTGGATGTTATCAGAAAAACGACCCGATCCTCTTCATGGGATTCCACTTCAAATTCCGTGGTTGGTGCAAACCCATGAATCGGAAGTTTATATTCCTGACCTTCATAAGTATATTTTCCATCTTTCAATCTTCCGCAGATAGGAAACAGTACCGGAGCACTTCCTTCCCAAACCTCAGGATCTGCCTCCCATATAAATTCCGTATCTCCTTTTTTTACACTTTTCAGTTCCGCTCCCATAGGGTTAATCTGTACCACTAAGGTTTCATTTTGAATTGTTACCAATTTCATGTTCATTCTCCATTCATCATAAATTTTTAATCCATTATTTGCCTAATAAAAAACTTCTGCTTTTATCAAGTTCAACTTATGTTAAAACATAAAATGATTAGTCTTCTGCACTTTTTAATATAAAATCTGCAATTCTTACACCGTCAGCCGCCGCAGACATAATACCTCCCGCATAGCCTGCTCCTTCTCCGCAGGGATAAAGCCCTTGACAGGACACAGATTGAAATTGTTCATTTCGTAAAATCCGTACCGGAGAGGAACTTCTGGTTTCCACACCGGTTAACAAACTGTCATACGCATCAAAGCCTTTTAACTGTTTCCCCATTCCGCTGATTCCTGTTCGCAGGGCATCTGCAATCCCTTGGGGTAAACAATCATCCAAGGAACACAGGGTCACACCGGGACGATAAGTAGGCTGAACTTCCCCCAATTCCCGACTGGGAATCTTTTTCAAAAAATCTCCCGTCAGTTGTGCCGGTGCCTTCCAGTTTCTTCCGCCTAAAGCATAAGCGTCTTGTTCCAACTTTCGCTGAAACCGTACTCCCGCAAACACATCTCCTTCCGGAAATACACCCACTAAAAGAGCACTGTTGGCATTCTCGCCACCTCTGTCATAGTAACTCATGCCATTGGTCACAAGTCCCCCTTCCTCAGAAGCGGCTGCAACCACCTGCCCTCCGGGGCACATACAGAAAGTGTACACCCCATCCCCATTTTGAAGACGAGTCACTAATTTATAATCCGCAGCACCAATTTGAGGAACGGATTTTCCAAACTGTGCTAAGTCAATCTTCTTTTGCAGATGCTCAATCCGCACCCCAACGGAAAAAGGCTTTTTTTCCATTATAAGGCCTGTATCGTAAAGCATGGTAAAGGTATCACGAGCACTATGCCCTATGGCAAGAATCAAACAGTCTGTCTGAAGTTCCTGCTTTTTCCCCTCGTGCTCATACACCACGCCCTGTAATTTCCCGTTTTCTGTCTGCAAACCCGTCAGTTTGCTTTCAAACAATACCTCTCCGCCAAGAGCAATCACCTCTTGCCGGAGTGCCTTTACCATTGTTTCCAGTCGGTCGGTACCGATATGAGGTTTATTCTGCCACAATATTTCTTCCGGTGCACCAAATCGCACCATACTTTGTAAAATATGCTGTGAAAACGGACTTTTTATGCCGGTGGTCAGCTTTCCGTCCGAAAAAGTTCCGGCACCTCCTTCTCCAAACTGAACGTTAGATTCAGGATACAACTCTCCACCACTCCAAAAGCTGTGAATATCCTGTTTTCGCTGTTCTACGGGTTTTCCCCTTTCCAGCACCACAGGTCTTGCTCCTGCCTGTGCCAGAGTCAGTGCCGCAAACATTCCTGCAGGACCAAATCCTGCCACAACAGGACGCTTCTCCAATGTTGAAATAGGAGGGAAGTATGTTTTTTGCACCACCCGACTAACATCCGGTACGGACAAAAACCGTTCTTCTCTGTCCACTTCAACATCTACCGAATAGACAAATTTCAAATCCTCTTTCTTTCTGGCATCCACTGACCGTTTGGCAATTCGCAAGGATAAAATCTTTGTTTTCAACTTTTTCTCTGCCAGTGTCCAAAGCTGTTCCGCAGGTTGTTCCACACCTAATTTAATATTTGTAACCCTAAGCATATGCCGCCTCTTGACCTGCTACTATCCCGCTTGCCCATGCCCACATCAGATTATATCCTCCGCAGTCACCGTCCACATTCAGAATTTCTCCCGCTGCATAAAGTCCGGGTAATAGCAAAGATTCCAGCGTTCCTGCCCGGAATTCTGATGTCTTAGCACCGCCTACTGTTACCTGAGCATTTTCCCAAGGCAAGGTTCCGGTTATGGTGAATTTCATTGTCTTAATTTCTTTTGCCAAAGAAGGTAAGTCCACCTCCTGAATTGAATCAACAGGCACCCAAGTTCTATCACACAGTCTTTGGGCAATCTGCTTATGGAACATTCCGGTAAAGAGGTTTTTTCTATCCCGTTCCTGTAATAATCCCAGCACATTCGTTTCGTTAGGAAGCAAGTCCAACTCTATTTCAATATTTCCTTTATAGGACGTAGCAATAGAGGAGCAATTTAAAATGGGGATTCCGGACAAGCCGGTATCATTAAACTGTATTTCTCCCGCCTCGCTTCTGTATACCTGACCGTCTAAAAGCAAGGTTGCCTTTGCAAACAAACGAACCCCTCGCAAGCCTTTCATCTGTTCAGAAGGACATTGTAGTCCCACCAAACCCGGATATAGCTTTGTCATACGATGCCCAAGAGAAGATAAAATATCATAACCGCTTCCGTTGGAGCCGTGTATAGGGGAAGCTTTTCCCCCAGTTGTAATAATTAGTTTATCAAATACAAGAGTATTGTCTTTCCCTTGAATCACAAGCCCTTCAGACCGTGGTCGAACACTTTTTACCTCAAAATCCGTCATCAGCTTTACACCCTGTCTGTCCGCCTCATAACGCAGTACATCCAACACAGCAGATGCGTGATTGGAAAGAGGATAAATTCTCCCTTGTTCTGTTCTTACAAGTAAACCAATATGGCGGAAAAACTCCAAAATTTCCTCTAAGCCAACTCGGTTAAATATTTTAGAAATAAACTGTTCGTCCCCTCTGTAATGGGATAAATCCAGTTCCATGTTGGCAAGATTGCACCGACCGTTTCCGGTTGCCATAATCTTTTTCCCAACCCGATCCATCCGTTCCAGCACAGTCACCTGTGCTCCATTTCTCGCGGCAGAAATCGCCGCCGCAAGTCCCGATGCTCCACCGCCAATAACGGCTACTCTTGTCATGCTCATTCCACCACACTTTACTGTTTATCATGAAATAATACAAGTTCCGTTTTGTTTGGGCAGGGTATCCCTATTCCCTCCTCGTATTTTTCAATCTTTCACTATTTTTTCATGTCCGTCTACCATGTTCCTTTTTCATAACAAGCCTTCAATTTTTCTTTTTTGACGGAACAAAAAAGGAGTAACCAATGCCTCAAAAATTTTCAGCTATCGTTACCCCTTTCGCTCAATTCAATATTAACCCTTTACAGAACCTACAGTCAAACCTTGTACAAAGTATTTCTGGAAGAATGGGAAGATCAACAGGATAGGTCCTACTGCCAAAACAGCCATAGCCATACGAATACTTTCCATAGGAATTGATGACAGATCCATCATCATACCGGTCATTTCAGCATTCTTTATAAATTCCTGCATATTACGCAACATGGACTGTAACAAATACTGAAGAGGGAACAAACTCTGGTCGCTAATATACAGCATAGCAGGCATCCATGAGTTCCAGTAGCCCAGCATCTCCAACAAGCCGATGGTTGCCAAAGCAGGCGTAGATAAAGGAACAATAATGCTAATAAAGATCTTCATTTCGCTTGCACCGTCAATGGTAGCAGATTCAATAATAGAAGAAGGAATCTGCTGGAAAAAGGTTCTCATAATAAAGATATTCCAAACGCCAACCATTCCAGGCAAAATCATCGCCCAATAAGTATTTTGCAAATGCAAATACTGTGTATTCAAAATATAACTGGGAACCATACCTCCGCCAAACAGCATTGTAATGAACATATACAATGTTACCTTACTTCTGTAAGCGAAATCATATCTGGAAATGGTGTACGCACACATTGCACCGACAATGGTAGACAAAATGGTACCAGCTGCAGTAACAATAATTGTAACCTTATAAGAGGTTAAAATATCAGCAGCACTGGTAAATATGTACTCATAAGCACCCCAGTCAATCGTTTTGGGGAACAACTGATAACCATAAGATACAATGTCATAATCCGAAGTAACGGAAATTGAAAACAGTGTCCAAATAGGAACAATAAATACCAAAGACAAAATAAGGAAAAAAGCATGAATTACTATCTTACTTATTTTTTCTGATTTTCTGATTACCTGTGCCAAACTATTTCACCATCCTTTCTTAATACAATGCATTTTCCGGATTGATTTTCTTTACAATCCAGTTTGTAAACAATACCAAAAACAATCCTACGATAGACTGTACCAAACCAACCGCTGTAGACAGCCCCATTCTACCCTCCTGCAATGCACGAAGAGTAAAGGTTTCAATAACGTCTGTCGTGGGCAGTACCATAGTCGAGCCCATAGGCAACTGATAGAACATACCGAAGTCGGAGTTAAATATTCTACCTACTGCCATGATAGACAAAATGGTAATGGTAGGATACAAGAACGGCAACGTAATATACCGTGTAATCTGAGGACGGGTTGCACCCTCAATGGAAGCTGCCTCAAAGTACTCTGAATCAATGCCCATCAAGCTTGCATAATAAACCAATGCATTCATACCAATACCTTTCCAGATATGAGCAACAGGTATAACAAATATCCACGGAGCCGGATCATTGTACCAGTCAATAGAAGTCTCCCAACCTAAGTACTGCATACCCCACCGATTAAGTATACCGGAATCCTTTTTCAGGAATGCAAATACAATGTATGCAACAATAACCCAAGAAAGCAGGTGAGGAATAAACATTGTAATCTGATAAAAACGAATCAAAATTTTATTGGATAATTCGTACAGAAGCAACGCCATAATAACCGCTGCAACAATACCGGATACAATAAAGAAAGCATTATATCCTAATGCATTACGGACAACACGCACTGCGTCTGAGGATTTAAAGAAGAACTTAAAGTTGTTCAACCCTACCCAGTCACTGCCGAACATACCCTGATTGTACTTAAATTCTTTAAACCCAATCACAATACCGACCATAGGTATGTATTTGAAAATAAAAAGATACAACAGCGCCGGAAGAGAAAGACACAGCAAGGTCCAGTTCTTCTTAAAAATGTGCCACGCCGAATACCGCTTGGGTACATAATTTTCCGGCATGTTTAAATTTTCTGTTTGTTGAGTAGACAACAAGTACACCTCCCAATAATTTTAAAAAAGTCTTAACTTTTTTCAAGCCGTAGCTTTTGTTTTTTTGTGTCTTTATCACGGTAAACAAAAACCATTTCAGACATCATTGTTATTATAACATAATACCCCTATGAATAAAAAGGGCATAATTTCAACTTTTGTAAATAAATTTTAACTTTTTCGGGTCAACTTTTCTCAAATCCATCATTTTTTTGTCACAAGTGATAAAAAGACGTCGAAATGTCTTGTGTCATATTTCACAAAAGCTATTCTACCCGCTCCTGCCCTAAAACAGTACGGACATATTCTCTGGGCAAAAAACCCGTATATTCCTTAAACAGCTTGGAAAAATACTTGGCATTTTTATACCCCACAGCCTTCGCCACTTCATAAATCTTATACTTTCCGTGACGGAACAGTTCGATTGCTTTTTCCATCCTCATTCGGGTGACAAACTTAGAAAAATTCTCTCCCGTCTTTTCTTTAAAGAAACGGCTGAAATAAACAGGGGTTAAAAAGACACTTTCCGCCACTTCATCCAGAGAAATATCCTCCTGACAATGTTGCGAAATATATTGCTTTGCCTTTTGAATTACCACTTCATCTGACCGATACAGGTTTCTGCGAAAAACTTCGGAATATTCTTCCAACAGAATAATCAGATTTTCCTTTAGCTGATCCCGCTGTTCCACACCCTTAAGCATTTGAATGGTTCTGAGCCGTATACGGTCATCTCCGGGAAACATCTGCTGACAAATAATCATGGTCATGTGGAACAAAAACCGTGCCACATCCCTGTCGGAAAAGGTGGTCAACTCCTCCATGTAACCTCCTGCAATTTTTCTTGCATCCATCACTCGTGACTGACGCAGGTAGGAAACCATCTTGCTAATATTATCCGTTTCAGTGGAAGTGTTATGCCGAATCCGCAACACTTCGTCCAGTTGCCGATTTCCCCGCATCTGATCTGCAAACTCAATCAGGTTTCCAAAGGTGGCAACAGGGCGGATTAACAGCATGATACCAAATAGAGAAAAGGCTGAAGCAGTATCTCTTCCTGCCTGCTGTTCCAGTTCAAACTGAAACTCTCTCTGGCTTAATGCATCGTTTGCAATCAGTACAAAACGGCATCGCCCTTTATTCGCCTCCACAACCTGATAAGAAAATCTTCCGCTGTCATTCAATAGATTTTTAATAGCAGTATATAAAGCATCCTTCCCATATTTCCAGTTATTTTTAATATACTGCTCAAATTCCAAAATATGTATCTCAATCACTGCGCAGGGAAAATTATAAATATCAATATCTAATTTGAGCTGATTCAGTTTTTCCAACAGGTCATCTTTATTTAAATGTTCCCCTGAAACAAGACCTCTGAAAAACTGCTCCCTTAAAATAGGAAGAAACTGCTCAAAATTTAAGGAATTGATGTGTTGCAATCGAGCAATATTCCGACGGTCAAGCTCTAACTTGATGGATGACACTGCATAAGAAAACTCGTCCAGTCGTACCGGTTTTAACAAATAATATTCCACACCGTACTCAGATGCCCGCTTTGCAAACTCCATTTCCCGATAATCGCAAAGCATCAGTATATCGGGACTTTTTTTTCTGCGAGTCAACTTTCGAATCAACTCCATTCCCAATTCCTGACGCACCTCTGTATCAATAATCACCACATCTGTCCAGTCCTTATCCAGATAATCCAGTGCTTCATTCACATCTGAAAATGTGCCTACCGGGAAAAAATCCTCCGGAAGCATGGCGGTAAGAGTTTGAACCGCTTCCCTATCCTCCATAAAAAACATAATTTTATACATTTTTAGACCTCCTGTTTCCCGTGATGTAAGAAATGATGCCAAATAAACAAATGATCAAAAAACTCATGGTGTTGGATACCACTCCTGAAGAAAGTGCCGCTGTATGTTCCATTCCCAAAAGTGTAAACCCTAAGGTCCAGCCTGTTTCTACCATGCCAAACCCCCCTATTCCGTTGATAGGCAAAAAGGCAGCTGCACTGGCAAGGAAGGACGCTACCACTGTTTCAAAAAAAGAAATGGGTTGCGAAAACGCCAATACCACTCCGTGCATGGATAAATAAACAAAAAACCACATGACAAAACTCACCAATCCAATGACCAGAAAATTTTTTGTTGTCGCTACCGATTGTTTCATCATAACGCGAATCTGCTCAATTCCGCAATACAATTTTTCGGAAAGTCTTTGCAGAAAAGGAGAACAACGAAATAATAAAACGGGAATTAAAAAGACTGAGGACACCGCCAGTGCTAATATCAAAAGCAAAATCCAGTTCGGAATCACTGTCATATTGACAAATAAATTGCACAATAAAAAAGAAAAAATAATGAGGACACCGTCAAAAAGGCGAATCAACAACAGCACAGCTCCACCTTCACCCACGGATACTCCTGTTTTTCTTAGCAAATACACCAAAGATAAATCTCCCACTTTAAAGGGGATAATTCTGCCATAAAACTGATGACGAAAGCAAATTTTCTGAATCTGTAAAAAACTGCAATTCCCTGAATTACGTGTCAGATAATAAATGCGAAAAGCACGGACAGGATAAGTAAGACAATAAGCTCCTGCCGCCACTGCCAACCATCCCCATCGAACAGTTTTTAAATATTTTCCTATCTCACCGAAATCAACCGTATTATAAAAATAATAAAAAAATAACACTGTTACCAAAACAGAGCTGGAAATCCTTACCCATCTATTTTTCATAGAATCACCTATTACTCCATTCAACTCTTTGCTTTTATTATACTACAAAATATCCAAAATGTAAAACCTTTTTTTCAGTTCAAAAAAAATTTTTTAGTTTTTTCAAAAAAAGTATTGACATTTTCTAAAACTCATGCTATAATCTTTATTGTTGTTGCGGCGATAAACGAATCATCGGGCCGGAACGGTGAAGAATATGGCAAAAAGTCATATTATCAAATGGGATATGGCCCGGTAGTTCAGTTGGTTAGAACGCTAGCCTGTCACGCTAGAGGTCGAGGGTTCGAGCCCCTTCCGGGTCGCCATTTTTCCTTTCTGTGTGTCTTAACAACCGACACAAAATATTATGCCTCTGTAGCTCAGTCGGTAGAGCAAGGGACTGAAAATCCCTGTGTCGGCGGTTCGATTCCACCCGGAGGCACCACATTTCGATTAAAGTGTGCTTTGTGCACTTTATATACACAAGGAAGACTTCTTCCTCTATGCGGGAGTGGCTCAGTGGTAGAGCGTCACCTTGCCAAGGTGAACGTCGCGGGTTCGAATCCCGTCTTCCGCTCCAAAAAGACGCATAACCCTTATGCGTCTTTTTCATCCCATGGCGCCATAGCCAAGCGGTAAGGCAGAAGCCTGCAAAGCTTTTATGCCCCGGTTCAAATCCGGGTGGCGCCTCCAAAAAATCCGTACACGATAGTGTGCGGATTTTTACTTTTTCCCTATTCACTCTTCACTATTCCCTAAATAAACAGTGAACGATTCGGGCGAGGTTGTGAAAATAAGACATTGGATTAGTACGGGTTATCACAATCTTTTGGGAGATTTTTTATGCTCTGTTGACACCTCTTTCTCAATTTGATATAATAAAAAGAAAAAAGCGGTGATTCCTATGAAAACAGTAATTTTTAACGGTTCTCCCAGAAAATCGGGTGCAACTGCAACGATTGTTTCTTATTTACAGGAAAATCTGCCCGGGGAAGTCATTCGAATTGACAGTTATACCGCCTCGGTTTCCCCTTGCATTGACTGTCGGCATTGCAACACCCATAACCATTGTGCCTTGCAAGATGAAATGCAGGAAATTTATCCTCATATTAACGAAGCAGATGTTATCATTCTCGCCTCCCCCATTCATTTTGGTCAGTTGACCGGCTCTTTGCTCTCTCTGGCAAGCCGTCTTCAATATTTTTGGACGGACAGGAACAGACTTACCCCAAAAAAACGTTTGGGCGGGGTAGTTTTGGTGGACGGCGGCATGGGAATTTATGAGGATGCTCTTCGCATGGGAAAACGATTGCTTCGTACCATGGGTGCAAAATGTGATTTCACGGTATATCATTCAGGTACCGATAATCCCCAAAAAGCAAATCCTCTTGCAGAAACAAAAACCCTACATTCCATTCAATCCATGACAATACAAATAAAGGAGTTTCTTTTATGCAATTCCTCAAACAATGGTTAGAACAATATCAGCAACAAAATATACTCCCCATGCATATGCCGGGGCATAAGAGAAATCCAAAGATTGCTCCCTATCTGAACCATTTGTCCGAGCAATGGGACATTACGGAAATAGAAGGATTTGACAATCTTCACAATGCACAGGGAATCCTGAAGGAGGCAATGGAAGGAGCGGCAAAACTTTGGGGAAGTGACGGTTCCCGATTTTTAGTAAACGGTAGTACTTGCGGTATTTTGGCAGGTATCCGCACCATGACAAAACGGGGAGATCGGATTTTAGTGGCAAGAAACTGTCACAAATCGGTCTTTCACGCCATAGAACTTTGCGGATTACATCCTGTGTTTCTTCTTCCTCCTTTGATGGAAACGGGAATACTGGGTTCGTTACAGCCCCAACAAGTAGAAGAAAAACTGAAAGAATATTCTGATATTAAGCTTGTGGTTTTAACCAGTCCTACCTATGAAGGAGTGATTTCAGATATTACTTCCATTTGTACCCTTGCCCACAAAAGAAACATTCCCGTCCTGGTAGATGAGGCACATGGCGCTCATCTGGACTTTCATCCTTATTTTTCAGGAGGAGCAGTCAACGGGGGTGCTGATGTGGTGGTGCAAAGCTTGCACAAAACCTTACCTTCCCTTACTCAAACTGCAATTTTACATACAATCGGTTCACGGGTCAATAAAAAATTATTAGACCATGAACTATCCGTTTTTGAAACAAGCAGTCCGTCTTATTTGCTTTTAGCATCCATAGACGGTTGTATCGGTCAGCTTCGGGAAGAACATTTTTCTGCATGGGAACAGGCATTAAAACTATTTTATCAGGCAACAGCCTCTCTAAAAAATCTTTGTATTTTACAAAAAACAAAGGAGCAGTTTTTGCATGACCCCAGCAAAATTGTGATTCTTTCCAAAAACGGAACCCGCTTGGGAGAGGAATTGCAAAAAAGAAAGATTGAACCCGAGTTGATTACTCCAACCTACGTGTTAGTAATGACAGGCATGGGAGATACCAAAAAAACTCTGCAAACACTGGCAGATGCATTGTTGGAAATTGATGGGCTTTTGTTTGAAGAATTCAAAGCAGACCCCTTTGTTCCCCGCCTTCCCAAGCTTGTCATATTACCTGAACATGCATTGGAGCAGGAGTTTGAATTGATTTCTCCAACCAAAGCATCAGGACGGATTTCAGCAGAATATATCTGGTCGTATCCCCCCGGAATCCCTCTCCTGATTCCGGGAGAACGGATCGAAACCGTTCCTGATCTTCCTCTTTGCTCTACCCGAGGGACATTACCCCAAACAATTGCCGTTCTGAAAGACACAAAACCCCTTGACACCAAGGAAAAATTATGATATACTGATACTATCATAAAAAATAAGGAGTTTTTACCATGAAAAGAATTTCTACCCTTCAGACAAGGGATTTGAACAAATCTCTGAAAACCGGCGGATGCGGCGAATGTCAGACTTCTTGTCAGTCCGCTTGCAAAACCTCTTGCGGTGTTGCAAACCAGCCCTGTGAAAACAACGGCAAATAAAATTTTTTAGCGGTCTCATAGTGTTATGAGGCCGTTTTTATCGGAGAGAATACTTATGATACATCAATATACTATGGACGGCACCTTTGTGGTACTGGATGTGTTCAGCGGCTCGATTCACGTAGTAGACGAAGTAGCGTATGACATTATCGGTATGTTTGAAACTGCCTCCAAAGAAGAAATTACCGCCTTTATACTACAAAAATACCACCACCGCGAGGATGTCAACGAGCAGGAAATTGCAGAATGTCTGGAAGATATTGAAGAGCTCAAGAAAGCCGGAAAGTTATTTACCGAAGATGTTTACGAAACAGTCGCTCGAAATTACCGTCGGAATCAGACTGCGGTAAAAGCACTTTGCCTTCATGTTGCCCATGTATGCAACCTGAACTGCTCCTACTGCTTTGCAGGACAAGGGGCATACAAAGGTCAATGCGGGCTGATGAGTTTGGAAACAGGAAAACAAGCCATTGATTTTCTGATTGCCAATTCGGAACATCACACCAATCTTGACATTGACTTTTTCGGCGGAGAACCTCTCATGAACTGGGAGGTTGTAAAGGCTCTTGTGGCTTACGGCAGAGAACAGGAGAAAATTTACCATAAAAACATCCGCTTTACTCTCACCACAAACGGAATGTTGTTAGACGATGAAGTGACCGAATTTTGCAACAAGGAAATGCACAATGTAGTACTAAGCCTTGACGGACGGAAAAAGGTGCACGACCGTTTTCGTGTTGATTATAAAAACACAGGCAGTTATGATACTATTGTTCCAAAATTCCGACGGTTTGTAAAACAGCGCGGGGATAAAAGCTATTATATTCGCGGAACTTACACTCATCATAATACCGACTTTTTGCAAGACATTCTCCACATGGCAGATTTAGGATTTACCGAACTGAGCATGGAGCCTGTGGTGTGCGACCCCTCCGATCCTTGCGCATTGACCGATAAGGATTTACCCGTTTTAAAACAGCAATACGAGGATTTGGCACGGGAAATGATTCAAAGAAACAGAAAAGGAAAGGGCTTTACCTTCTATCACTATATGCTAAGTCTGACAGGAGGTCCCTGTATTTATAAGCGGGTTTCGGGTTGCGGTTCAGGAACAGAATATCTGGCAGTTACCCCCGAAGGAGATTTATATCCCTGCCACCAGTTTGTGGGGAATAAAGACTACTGTATGGGTAATCTCCGTGAGGGAGTGACCAATAATGCCCTCCGTAACGAATTTGCTGGATGTAATGTGTACACCAGACCGGACTGTAAAAATTGCTGGGCAAAGCTTTACTGTGCCGGTGGATGTGCCGCCAACGCCTATCATGCAACCGGCTCCATAAACGGCATTTATGAATATGGATGCGAACTGTTCCGCAAACGAATTGAATGTGCCATCATGGTCAAAATTGCAGAACAATAATAATAATTATATGAAATGATAAAAAAACCGCCGAATTCGGCGGTTTTACTCTATTCTGATACATTTCTATTGCATCCTTTCATGACCAAAAAATTCATTGTGATTTTTCCTCATACTCCACACTGACTAATGCTAATCCACAAGAAGGCAAGGTGCGTCCCGCTTTTGAGCGGTCTTTTTCTTCCAACAATGCAGCAATGGAGTCACACTCTCGGTCCCCTTCTCCGATTTCCACCAAGGTCCCTGCTAAAATTCTTACCATATGATATAAAAATCCGTTTCCCGTTACCTGCAAGGTAAGCATTGGACCTTCTTGCTCTAACTCACATTCATACAAAGTCCGAACTGTAGATTTCTTTCCTTTTTTTGTGGCACAAAAGGACTGGAAATCATGAGTTCCGAGCAAATCCTTTGCGGCTCTTTTCATCTTTTCCAAATCCAAGACTATGTTTGTACAATAAACCTGATTTTTCAAAAAAACAGGTGGTTTTTTCTCCAAAAAAATTTGATAACGGTAGGTTTTTTTCTTGGCATGCAAACGGCTGTGAAATCGAATGGGCATTTCCTCCACCGTAAGGATTCGGATATCAAGGGGAAGATATTCATTCAGGTAATCACATATTTCTTCGCACGCTACATCCGTGTTTACTTTAAAATGAGCCACCTGACCCAGTGCATGCACTCCGGCATCCGTTCTTCCCGAGCCATGAACCTCCACTTTTTGATGAAACTTTTTCTGCAAAATCGATTCTAACTTTGCAGAAATGGTATGCTCTGTATTCCCTTGTTTTTGCCACCCCTTATAACGGGTACCGTCATATTCCAGCAACAATTTAAAATTCCGCATTACATCCCCTGCTTTCCTTTTAATGATACCATATTCCGCTGAAAAAATCAAGAAAAACCGTTGACAAACCAATTCATTTTTGTTATGATAAATGGGAAAGGTTGTGACATAATGAAAAAATATTTGATTATATTATTAGTGGCACTCTTGGTTTTATCCGGTTGTTCCGGGAAACCCCAAGAACGGATCAGCATTGACATTTATACGGTGGATGCAGCGGGGGAAAACATTAACCGCTCCTCTAAAGAGGTTCTGCCTCAAGAGGATTTACCTTTTCTTTATATAACCGAAATGGTAAAGGCAAACACTTACCTATTTCCTGAAAACACTTCCGTCACATCCGTAACAGTGGAAGGAAATACATTAAGCGTTGATTTTACCGAAGAAATCAGAAGCATTTCAGAAACAGATTTTCTTTACATCAATGAACTTTGCGCTTTAGCGGTTTCCCAAGGAGAACGAACTCAGGGGGATAAGATTGCAAAGGTGAATCTTCTTTGCCAAGGAGAGTATCTTCCGGGATATTTCCAATATCCTTATGCAACTCGTCTGGTGGACATGGCAGAAAAAGCCAACTTCCCTATTTGGATGCTGTTTTTGTATTTCCCAAACAAGGACAACACCCAATTAACCCGAGAATACCGCCTGATTCCTGCTGGAAGTAACAATGCACAGGATTTGATTATTCAAGAACTTCATCATGGAACAGAAGATCCTGATAATAAAAACAATATTCTTCCCTACAATGCAACTGTAATGAATATTGAATTTGAAGAAGAAACGGGAATTATTACATTAAATTTTTCTGAACAATTTATATCAGAATGTACCCCCGGTCAAGAAAATCTTCTGGTACAATCCATACTCGCCTGCTTTAATGAATTTGCAACCGTCAGTCAGATACAACTAACAGTGAACGGCAACCGAGACGTCACTTTAGGGGATTTTTCTTTAGCAGAGCCTATGACACCGGACTGGAGCTATTTTGACAATCCGGAAGACTATTTTGGGGAAAAATAAAGAATTGTAAAAAACGTGATTTCCGAATTAACGGAAATCACGTTTTTTTATACACTAAACAATAATTCGCTGTAAGTAGGATACGGCCAGTAGCTTTTGCCACAGATAATTTCCAGCTCATCCGCTGTTTTGCGCAAGGTTTCCATGGCAGTACAAACTTCATTTTTATAATACTGGGCCCCTGCCTTCACATCTCCAATATCCTTTGTATGAACAACCACATCCTCCAGTCGGTTAATGTTTTCCTGCAAGGAATTCAGTAAATCGGAAAGCTTTCTTGCCAAATCTTCCTCCACCTGAGGATGAATTCCTAACTGTTTTTTGGATAGCGCGGTTTCTGTTACTTCCTTACTGAAAGACATTGCCCCAGGCAAAATATCCTGTCTTGCCATTTCAAGCATGGTCAAAGCTTCAATATTAAGCACTTTACAGTAATGATCCAGTAAAATCTCTGTTCTGGAGGTAATTTCACTTTCCGAAAATACACCATGCTTAGTAAACAGGTCAATATTTTTTTCGGATTCAAAATGAGGAATGGCATCCGCTGTTGTCAGCAGATTCAAAAGTCCTCTCTTTTCCGCTTCCTCTACCCATTCATCCGAGTAGTTATTGCCGTTAAAGATAATTTGTTTATTTTCTTTATAAACTCTGCGAATTAAAGTGTTTAAGGCAGAAGTAAAATCAACCGCCTGTTCCAATTCATCCGCAAATTCATTTAATACATCTGCAACAATGGTGTTCATCACCACATTCGGGTCGGCAATAGACTGGGAGGAACCCAGCATACGAAATTCAAATTTATTTCCCGTAAATGCAAAGGGAGACGTTCTGTTTCGGTCTGTAGAATCCTTGGAGAATTTAGGCATAATGTGAACACCCAGCTCCATTTTCACCTTTTCGTGACCGTCATAATCCGTATCATTGGCAATCGCCTCCAAAATCTCGGTCAACTCTTCCCCTAAGAACATAGAAACAATAGCAGGAGGTGCTTCGTTGGCACCCAGACGGTGGTCATTCCCTGCACTGGCAATGGAAATCCGAAGCAAATCCTGATGCTCATTCACCGCTTTAATTACTGCACTTAAAAAGAGCAAAAACTGTGCATTTTCATAAGGGGTCTTCCCCGGATCCATCAGGTTTTCCCCTTCTGCAGTGGATAATGCCCAGTTGTTATGCTTTCCGCTTCCGTTTACACCTGCAAAGGGTTTTTCATGAAGCAGACAAACCAAATCGTGATGCGCAGCCAGGGTTTTCATAAATTCCATAGTCAGCTGATTCTGGTCGGTTGCCAGATTGGTACTGGTGAAAATGGGAGCAAGCTCATGCTGGGCGGGTGCTGCTTCATTGTGCTTTGTTTTTGCCATAATTCCAAGCTTCCACAGTTCTTCATCCAGATCCTTCATAAAAGCAGACACTCTGGGTTTGATAACGCCAAAGTAATGATCTTCCATTTCCTGTCCTTTGGGAGGTTTTGCACCGAACAAGGTTCGTCCTGTAAAAATCAGATCTTTTCTCTGATTATATAACTCTTTATCAACCAAAAAATATTCCTGTTCCGCTCCAACGGTTGTCAACACCTGTGCCGTCTCCTTGCCGAACAGCTTTAAAATTCTTCTTGCCTGTTTATCAATGGCCTCCATGGAACGAAGCAAGGGTGTTTTTTTATCCAGTGCTTCACCGCCATAAGAACAAAACGCAGTAGGAATACAAAGAGTTCCGTCTTTAATAAACGCATAGGAGGTAGGATCCCAAGCAGTATAGCCCCGTGCTTCAAAGGTTGCACGAAGTCCGCCAGAGGGAAAGCTGGAAGCATCAGGCTCGCCCTTAATCAGCTCTTTTCCCGAAAATTCCATAATCACCTTTCCGTCCCCTGTAGGAGTAATAAAGCTGTCGTGTTTTTCAGCCGTTATGCCGGTGAGGGGTTGGAACCAATGGGTATAATGGGTTGCCCCTTTCTCAATCGCCCAATCCTTCATGGCATTTGCCACCACATCAGCAATAGAACGATCCAGCGTTTTGTTTTCTGCCATGGATTTTTTTAGTTTTTTGTAGGTATCGTGAGGCAGTCTTTCCTGCATAACATTATCGTTAAACACCATGGTACCAAATACTTCACTGATTTTCGCCATATTCAAACCCCCTGTTTATAATCGAAAGGCGCTATAAATCGTCGGGATTCATAGCGCCAACTTATTCTTATGAAATAATTATATACAGTTTCCCATCATTTGTCAACCTTTTTTTAAAAAATTTTCATTTGCGGTTGACTTTTTCTTAAAGAAATGATATAATAACACAGAAATGAATAGGGGAGCTTGTATGACAGGCTGAGAGGAACTCTGGAGAGTTCGACCCATGCTATAGATTAGCGTACCTGATTCGGATAATGCCGACGTAGGGAAAATAATTGTTGCTGTTACGGGCTGTGGAATTATTTTTCCGCAGCCCTTTTCTCCGTTCATTTCTCTTTTGGCAGACTGCTCAACCGACCAAAAGAAAAATAATATGAGCGGAAAGGATGTTTTTATGCAAAAAAACAGAACAAAACAACTGGTTACAAGCGGGGTTATGATTGCCCTTGCTGCCGTCCTAAGCCTGATTAAGGTGTGGGCAATGCCTCTGGGGGGGTCAGTCACTCTCCTCAGCATGCTTCCTATCGTGATGATTTCTTTGCGATATGGTGTCAAATGGGGATTTGTTACCTCCCTTTTATACGCCCTTGTGCAAATTTTCATTGACCTTGGAGGTTTGATGTCCTGGGGGATGACTCCTCTTAGTTGGGTAGGCTGTCTGCTCTTTGACTATCTTGTTGCTTACGGAATTTTGGGAATTGCAGGAATATTCAGAAAACAAGGAATAAAAGGTGTTGTTTTCGGGGTTGTCCTTGCAATGGCACTTCGGTTTATTTCTCATTTCATCTCCGGTTCCATTGTCTTTGACATCTGGTGTCCCGACGGGTGGAATGTGTATTGGTACTCTGTTTGTTACAATGGTGCTTATATGTTTCCGGAATTATGCTTCACTCTCATTGGGGCACTTTTACTGTTTCGCTTCGCTGCCTTTCGAAAATTGATTATGGAATAGAACATACAAGGTCAGAGCAATAGGCTCTGACCTTGTATTTTTATAATAATTCTTTTCTTAATTCTTCTCCTGTTTTAGGACTTAAATATGCCGGAGGCACATCTAACACGGTTTTGCAGCCGCTCATGCCCTCACAGTTCATTCTGTATGTCGCACGGGCATAAGCCACTAAAACAGAGGCAGTAAATTCAGGGTTTGAATCTAACTTTAAGCTATACTCAATAATGTGCTGATGCTCCAAGTTGATTCCTGTTCTGCCGCTTCGAATCACAAAACCGCCGTGAGGAATTCCACTGTGCTTTTCATCCAATTCCTGTTGAGAAATAAAATGCACGGTAGTATCATAATCCGCAAAATAATTAGGCATGGTTTTGATGTCTGTCTCAATCTGTTTCAAATCTGCCCCTTCCTCTGCCACAACATAACATTCTCTCAAATGCTTTTCACGGGTGGTAAACTCCGGATTTTTTCCGCTGCGAACTGCTTGTAAGGCACTTTCAACAGGCACAGTGTATTGTTTGCCGTCCTTGACACCCTTCACCCGACGAATGGCATCAGAATGACCTTGGCTCACGCCCTTGCCCCAAAAGGTATAATCTTTACCATCAGACAAAACCGCACCGCCATACAAACGGTTTAAAGAAAATATTCCAGGATCCCAGCCGACAGAAATCATGGCAATCTTTCCGTTCTTCTTTGCACTTGCATCCACCATTTCAAAATGTTGTGGTATTTTCGCATGGGTATCAAAGCTGTCTACCACATTAAAAAGTTCCGCCATGGCAGGGGTCTGCACAGGCAAATCAGTGGCACTGCCACCGCACAAAATCATTACATCAATTCTATCCTTCATTTCAACTGCTTTTTCTGCTGGAAAAACCGACACCCCTTTCGTCAAAATCTGAACCGTTTCAGGAGGACGGCGAGTAAATACCCCAACCAACTCCATGTCTTTATTCTGGGCAATGGCACATTCCACACCTCTGCCTAAGTTTCCATACCCGTAAATTGCTACTTTCATATTGTCATCTCTCCTTTATCAATCCAAAGAAAAATCCTCAGGTGAAAATTGTTTTCTTTTCTTTATGGGAACTCTCTTTGGTTGTAATTTCAAATAATTCATTTCAAATTTTTTACAGCAAAAGGACGGGGTCACAATCCCCTCAACAGAACAAAGAACATGTCCTGTCAGGCGGATTTCCCGACCGTTATTGCACAAGATACATTTTGGTTCATACCCACTCATATTATCCTCCGTCACCATTTTCCTGCTCCCTGCATAAAATAGGCTTAGAAAGCGAGGTGAAGCTTATGTCCCCCTTTGTAATCTCCCTATTATTACTGGCAGTAATGGCAGGAATCGTCATACTTTTTTTACTGCGTCCCACACCGCCTGATAATCTGTACGCCGTATTTGACACCTGTGAAGATCCGGCACTATTTGAACATCAGGTTCGCTCCGGCATTTCCTATGCTTCGGAAATGAACGCTGTTCCGGTATTGTTGTTAAGTCAGAATCATCCTGAAGAACTGGACGAAATGCTCCGTATCATACAGAAAGAAGTTCCTCTTTCCGTATTAGATGCAGAAATGTTCCAAAATGTAGTGTGATTCTATCACACTACATTAAATTCCTGAACAAACCTACTACTTTTCCTAAAATCGCCACTTCTTTGACTATAATCGGCTCCATAGTATCATTCTCAGGTTGCAGACGGATATACTCATTTTCCTGATAGAAGGTTTTTACGGTAGCTTCATCTTCAATCAATGCCACCACCGTATCTCCGTTTTTTGCATCGGGCTGACGGCTGACAATAATCAAATCTCCATCGTAAATCCCCACATTTATCATACTTTCACCCTTCACACGCAGGACAAACAGGTCTCTGTTCCGTGCAAAATCAAAACTGAGAGGAAGATAGCCTTCCACCTGCTCCTGTGCCAAGATAGGAGAACCCGCCGCTACACGGCCTATAATGGGGATTTCCATATATTTTTCATCCGGGGTAATGTTGGTCTGTGCTTCTGTCTCAATTTCAGGATTTACCACACGCATAGCTCTGGTTTTGAGTGCCGCACGGTCAAGATACCCCTTCTTTTCCAATCGCTCTAAATATCCGTGAACGGTAGCAGTAGAAGTCAATCCAACCGCCGCACCAATTTCCCGGACAGAGGGAGGATACCCGTTTTCTCGGGTAAACTGTTCAATAAAGTTAAGTACATTCTTTTGTTTTTCTGTTAATGACATCTTTCTTCCCTCCTTCTTACTATAATAGTATATCACATTTTTCACCATAAGTCAAACCTTTGTTCGTATTTTTTAAATTTTTTGTATTAAAAAAACACACCCAAAAATTTTTGGGTGTGTTTTTCTTTTGCCTACTCCATTCCGTTTAACAACAAAAACCCTAAAATAATTAAAAGCACAAAGTCAATTTGGGTATCGGTGGCAAGTAGGATGATGACTGCAATTAAAATGACATCGTCCAAACAAAATCGGTCAAACAGTTTTTTCGTTTGAGGATTGTAAAAAGAAACCTTTGTGTTTTCATAAGCCCCCTCCCTGATTTCCTGCTCCGTAACCGGAACGGGCTCCGGCTCTATGGTCTGGGGTACAATTACGCTTTCACCCTGACGTTCAGGTGCTTGGTAAAAATTCCTTTGCATTCCTCATCCCTCCCAAATTATTGCAATTCCTTTAACAACCCTGACATTTTTGTCAACCCCAATAATCTGACCGCAGTATCTAACTGGGCACTGCGGGTATGATTCATGTAGGGCTTTAAAGCCTTTAATAAAGATACTCTTGGATCCGGTCCGCTGTTAATCTGCTCATAGACCTGCTTGATTTTCTGAGTTGCATCCTCCTGCTCCGTTCTTGTTTCAGGGACAGGACTGCCTCCCAGAGAACCCAACGCCTGCTTTAATTTTTCTGTCATTTCCGGGTCGCTCAACAAATTCTGAAGTTGCCCCATAAAATCCTGACTCATAATTCTTCCTCCCTCCTTACAGTAAATTCATTAAGTTTTTGATATAATCGGGATCCTTTCCCGCTTGTTCCAAAATTACTTCTGCACGGTCTACTTTTTTTGCCGCCGCTTGTGTATCTATCTGCCCCAGAAGTTTTGCAAGACGATTGGGGTCTGCCTCCTTGATTTTCTCCACCAGCTTCTGCCCCTGCGGATTGGATAACAGTTGCATCAGCTGGGGTAATGATTGTTTTAATTTTCTTTGATCGGTATGTTCCAATAAATTTTTCAAAAGTTCGGATAAATTATCAGCCATTGTTCCACCTCAAAATAAAATTCTTGTCAGAATCTATTATATGCATCTTGACTTTAAATGTGACTATGAGTTATAATAATAAAAAAGGAGTGAGAATATGTTACTTTTAGTAGATGTTGGAAATACCAATATTGTATTTGGTATTTATGATAAAGATACTTTGTTCAGCAGTTTTCGAATCTCCACTCAAGGAGACCGTTCTCTGGACGAAATGGGTGTTTTGATTCTACAGTTTTTAGCACTCAAGCAAGTGAAGCCGACGGAAATTGAAGATATTATGGTCGCCTCTGTTGTACCCCAGATTATGTATCCTCTGTGTAAGGCGTTAAAATCCTATGTGGGCAGAGAACCCATTGTAGTGGATGGCTCCATGGATTTGGGGATGCAAAACAAATATGATAATCCTAAAGAGGTGGGGGCAGATAGACTGGTGAATGCCGTTGCCGCAAAGGAATTATACGGCTATCCCTGTATTATCGTAGATTTCGGCACTGCCACCACCTTTTGTGCCATTGATAAAAATGGGGATTATTTGGGCGGTTCCATTTTGCCGGGTATTAAAATTTCTCTGGATGCCCTCTTTTCCAAAACAGCAAAGCTTCCCAAAATTGAAATAGAAGACCCCGAAAAAATTATAGGAACAAACACAGTTACCAGTATGCAATCGGGTATTTTTTACGGATACGTAGGTGCGGTAGATTATATTGTAGAAGAAATGGCAAATGAGCTGGGAGGTGACGTAAAAGTCATTGCAACAGGCGGTCTTTCTTCTCTGATTTCTACTAAATCTAAAACCATTCAGACCATTGACCGCAAATTAACTCTGACCGGACTGAAACTGATTTATGATCAGCTGAAAAAGAAGAACTGCAAAAAATAAAACCAACAAAAAATCGTTAGAAAACCATAAAGTTTTTCTAACGATTTTTCTTTTTTTCTAAACAAGCACTTGCCGTACTTATGCACTTTCTGCCATTCGTTTTAACAAAATATTTACTTTTTTATGTCTGCTTAGGTTAATAATAAAGCCATCAACCTGAAGAATCCTTATATGGATTCTTCATTATTTTTTTAATTTGATGCCTCACAGCCCTCGCAACAACCGCTGCACTTTCCCTTGGAAGAGTCAAAAGGAACGGGCAATCCTTGCCGTTCATAATAATCTGCAATGGCGGCATGAACTGCTTCTTCTGCCAGCATAGAACAGTGCATTTTCACCGGAGGCAGTCCATCCAGTGCCTCTGCCACTGCCTTGTTGGTCAACTGCAACGCTTCCTCAATGGTTTTTCCTTTTACCAGCTCCGTTGCCATACTGCTTGTTGCAATCGCGGCACCGCAACCAAAGGTTTTAAAGGACACATCCTGAATCACGTTATCTTCAATTTTTAGGTAAATTCTCATAATATCCCCGCATTTTGCGTTTCCCACCTCGCCTACTGCATTGGCGTCCTGTAATTCTCCTACATTTCTGGGATTTGCAAAATGGTCCATTACTTTTTCGCTATATAACATCTTGATTCACCTGACTTTCCTGTTCTTTTAAAAATGTATCGTACAAAGGAGACAATTCCCGCAAACGGGCTAAAATCTCGCAAAGTGCATTTACAATATAATCCACGTCCTCCATGGTGTTATCATCTCCAAAGGAAACTCGCAAGGATCCGTGAGCAATTTCATGAGGCAGACCGATTGCCAGCAATACATGAGAAGGATCTAACGACCCTGAGGTACAGGCAGAACCGGAAGAGGCACATATCCCCTTCATATCCAGCATCAGCAGAAGGGCTTCCCCTTCTACAAAACGAAAAGAGAAGTTTGCATTTCCGGGTAATCTTTGTTCTCGGTCACCGTTTAAAATCGCATATGGGATTTTTTCCAAAACACAATCAATCAGTTTGTCCCGCATTTCTTTCATTTTCTTGCAATGTTCTTCACGCTCCGCCACTGCAAGTTCAAGCGCTTTTGCCATGCCAATAATGAAAGCGGTGTTTTCCGTTCCCGCACGTCTGCCATTTTCCTGACCGCCACCATGAAGGAAGTTATCCAGCCGCACACCGCGACGTTTGAACAAAAATCCTGCACCTTTTGGTCCGCCAAATTTATGAGCAGAAACAGACATCATATCCACCCGAAGCTGACTCAAATTAATTTCCATCTGTCCCAACGCCTGCACCGCATCTGTATGCACCGTAATATTCTTTTCCTTGGCAATTTCCACAATTTCCTCAATAGGTTGAATAGTGCCGATTTCATTGTTTGCCATCATGACGGTGATTAAAATGGTTTCCTCGCAAATGGCTTCTTTTAATTCGTCCAGTTTCAGGATTCCTTTTTCATCCACACCCACATAAGTCACACGGAATCCTTGCTTTTCCAAGTACTGACAAGGGTGCAGTACCGCATGGTGCTCAATGGCACTTGTAATGATATGATTTCCTTTGTTTTTATGTGCCATAGCAGTACCGATAATCGCCCAATTATCTGCTTCGGAACCGCATCCGGTAAACATAATTTCATCCGGCTTACAGTGAAGACAGTCTGCAATCCGTCCTCTGGCATCTTCAATAGCGCTTTTGGCTTCCCGACCCTTGCGATAAATAGAGGAGGGATTTCCGTACTGCCCCTTAAAATAGGGCAACATACATTCCAAAACCTCGGGTCGAACTGCCGTTGTAGCACTATGATCTACATAAATTTCCTTACTCAATTCTTTCACCAAACCTTCTATTGTAACAAATCCCTTGTTATATTAAAATTCTCCATTTACTATCATACACCATTTTTTCACATTTTGCAAGAGTCAGACGAAAATAACTTAAATTTTTTTTACGATTGAAAAAAAGGATGATAAACTCGGCTTTGTAAAATACGATCTATTTCCTCCGGTGTTTTGTGGCTCACATTCACCAAAAAAAGACCTTCACCTCCTGCTTCAAAATCAGGAATTGCCCGTCCTCGATACAGCATCGCTTCCGCTGCAGTACTTTCATCCACCACCTCATAACCCATCTGTCTCATTTGGTCTGCCAGTCTTCCCGAACAACCTGACAACATAATCTGCATAATAAAAACACCTCCTGAAATTATCCTTTGCAGAAGGTGGGTTTTTATACCAAGGCTTTAGAAAATTAACTCCTGCTTTTCCAAACAAGGATTCAATTAAATGAGGCTTTTTCGAGATAGACGTTTTGCTTGACTTTTCCTACTCTGTATGATATAATGATAACATATTTCTACCTATAGTTATCGTTCTGATTTTTTTATATTTTCCTTGCAGGAGCAAATGCTTTGTCAAAAGACAAACAACCCATGCCCGAAACTGTTTTCTCCAGAATGGAAGAATTTTTGGAAGAAGATGTGTATCGGTATAATGATTTTTTTAATTTAGGAATTGATACCCATTACCGCCATAAAATTACCCGTGAAAACATGGAACATTTCCTAGGCACTCCCAAGGAAATAAAAGAGTTTGAAAATTATACAATTTTAATCTATGATACAATACAGTTGGAGAAGAGTTGGTTATGAGTAAATTAAGCATTATCATCCCTTGCTACAATGAAAAAGAAAATATTGTTCGTATTGTAAAAAAAGTGTTGGCAGTTCCTCAATACGAAAAGGAAATCATTGTGGTAGACGATTGTTCCACAGACGGAACCCGTGAACTTTTAAAGGAGCAGGTAGAGCCTTTGGTGGCAAAGGTTCTGTATCAGGATGTCAACCAAGGAAAAGGTGCCGCACTGCGGACAGGCTTTGCCCAGGCAACCGGTGAGGTTGTAATTGTACAGGATGCAGATGATGAATATGACCCCATGGAATATCCTGTTGTGGTTCAACCCATATTTGACGGCACATTCCCTGTGGTCTATGGTTCCCGATTTTTAGAAGGAAAACGGGAAGGATATTTTGCCAACCGTGTCGCCAATGCCTTTTTAACGTTTTTGTCCAACTTATTTACAGGACAAAAGTTGACCGACATGGAAACCTGCTATAAAGCATTTCGACGGGATATCATTCAATCGGTCACCATTGTAGAAAATCGTTTTGGCTTTGAGCCTGAAATTACCGCAAAGCTTTCAGGTCGTGGCATCAAAATCCATGAAGTGCCTATTTCCTATTATCCCCGTACCACTCAAGAAGGAAAAAAGATTGGTGTCCGTGACGGACTTCGGGCACTTTACTGCATTTCAAAATATAAAAAATGATTGCGTTACTTTGGCAGTTTATCCGATATTTCTTCGTAGGCGGAACAGCTGCGGTGACAGAGTGGGTCACCTTTTTCCTGTGCCACAAGGCAGGACTGTTCTACACATTTTCTACCATGATTGCCTTTTTGCTTGCAACCTTGGTCAACTTTCGGCTGGGTCGGAAATTTGCCTTTTCCAAAAAGTCGGAGGAAACTGCAAAAGAAGCCTTTTTCGTGTATTTGGTCAGTTTCATTGGATTACTGATGAATCTGGGATTGATGTACTTGTTTGTTTCTTTTCTTTTCTGGAATGAAATGCTTTCCAAAATTATTGCAACAGGAATTGCATTTTTCTGGAACTTTTTGTCACGCAAACTATTTATCTATAAAGAAAAAAAGGAGCTGTAGTAAAACAAAATTTTACTACAGCTCGCATTTTCTATTCGAATCTTGGGCTTTTAATTTTTGCAATCACCCGAATCAAAGGTTTATCACACAGCTTTTTCCTAAAAGAAATATGGGCATCATGAGGATACACAATACAAAAATCTCCTTCATTCATTACAAAAGTATCCCCATCCCCGTCATAAAAGGACAAATCAGTTGGCTGATCATAAGGCTTTGTCATGCTTAATCGATCTGCGCACGCATAGCCGAACTCCTCTTTACCTGACAGAATATAATGAATATCAATATATTCTTGATGCACCTCGTATTCGGGCACCTCATCTCTTGCCGGTGCTTCATAAACCTCAACCCAAACCCGTCCTTCTTCTATCACTCTTTTTCCCAACGGAGAATCCGAGTTAAGTTTCCGAATCAAGTCAAACACCTTTTTAAAATCTTCGGAAAGCACTTCATATTGTTTACTGTATTTTAAATGATCAATAATCATATTACTCTTCCTTTCAAAATTCCCCTTACAGTTCTTCAAATGCCATCATTTTTGCCACTCTTGTTTCGTGCCTACCCCCTGTATATTCCGCTGTCAAAAATGCTTTTACAACATCACATGCCAAATCAATTCCAATCACTCTTGCCCCCAGTGCCAGTACATTTGCATTGTTATGTTCCCGGGTCACACGGGCTGAATATGTATCTGAGCAAAGTGCCGCACGGATTCCCTTTATTTTATTTGCCGCCATACTCATTCCAATTCCTGTACCGCAAATCAGAATCCCCTTTTCGCAAGAACCTGATATAATACTGTTGCATACCACCTTTGCAATATCCGGATAATCCACACGGTCGGTAGTATAGGTACCAAAATCCTCCACTTCGTGTCCCATGCTTTTTATAAAATCCTTAATTTGTTCCTTAAATTTGACCCCTGCATGGTCACAACCAATTCCAATTTTCATGCTTCATTGCTCCTTTTCTGTAGTCGTTCCTCAAGTTCTCTTTGCGCTTGTGGTTTGCTGATATAAATGGCGGTCAGCTCCTCTGCTGTAACAGTAGGCATGTTCATTGCCACCATAGCAACCGAGGATGCCATAGGCACACTCCGTCTGCCCGTCAAACAGGGAAATCCCAGTTCTTCTGCATAAAGACTTCCTCCGTCCCCTGCCAATAATACTTGCCTTCCCTGTAAACTTTGGGCAATTTCATCTATCGTTGCAGCGAAAGGCTTGGTAACACAATTCATTTTTCCTTTCTCAAAACGGTATTCCGCTGCGTACACACGCCGTCTGCCTCCATCCAACAACACAAAAATTGGCCGTTCCTCACCAAAAGCATTATACGCCAAGCCTTCTAAGGTGTTCACTGGAACAACCGGTTTCCCCGTTACTTGTGCCAATGCTTTAATACAGGCAAGACCTATTCTGATTCCCGTAAAAGAACCGGGACCGTTGGCTGCGGCAAACAGGTCAATTTCCTCCAAAGAAACTCCCGTTTCCCGTAACAACTGCTCCACAAGAGGCATCAATTTTTGGGAATGGGCTTTTTTGTTATTCAGGGAATATTCCCCCAACACCACACCGTCTTCCCAAACCGCTGCCGTTAGCATGGATGTTGTGGTATCCACCGCCAGTATTTTCATAACCTCATTCCTCCATGGCAATCTTGCGAAAGTCCTCCCCTTGGGATAAATCCCTGGAAATGGTTACATGATACACCTGATTTGGTAAAATATCCAAAATATTCTCAGGCCACTCAATCATGCACACGCCCCCCGCATCAAAATATTCGTCCAACCCCGCATCCTCCGCATCAATACCGCCACCTAAGCGGTACATATCAAAATGATATAACGAAAGTTTTTCACCGTGATATTCATTCACCAGCGTAAAAGTAGGGCTGGTAATATACTCATTTATTCCAAGTCCTTTTGCAACACCGCGGACAAACACACTTTTCCCGACCCCCGGTTCCCCGTGAAGACACACAATATCATTTTCTTTTAACTGTGCGGAAAAAGCCTCTCCTATCTGCATGGTCTGCTGTTCCGAATTAGAAATCAAGCCATTCCGCCTCCTTTCTGTTTTAGTATAACATAAAAATACTCAAAAGTCAAATTTCCTCAAAGAAAAAAGAGGGGATTGTTCCCCTCTTTTCAATTTTATTGATAGGTCAGTTCTTCCGTTGATTCTCCGAGTGATTCTCCTTCTTCCGCTATAATATAGGGAACCAGAGTCACTGTCTTTCCTTTCATCGCCTCTCCAAACACACGGAAGGCAAATTTTCCGTTGCAGTCCACCATCATATTCATAGTGACTTCATCCATCAAGCCCTCCAGCTTCATCTGACCGCCGGGGAAGTTTAAATACATTCCATAACCGTTGATTTTATCCAAATTCGTAATGGTTGCAAATGCAAGATATGCCTGGTATTCTTTTTCTCCACTGGTTATAGTATCCGGCAAAACAGTGCTGTTTGTTACAATCGTAGGAACAGGCTTTTCACGGAAGGCAACCGTAATCGTCGTGTCCTCTGACACTGTTACGTTAAATTCATTATTAGCATTTAAAGTAGGAATAATCTGGTTTTTGCTGTTTTCTATCACTACAGACTCTACCTCATAACCGCTATCAGGAACCACCTCGTAGAGATAGGTACCCGATGCTAATAATGTTTCTGTATCGGATACATCTTTTCCGGCTTTGGTCAACTTACCATTTTCTCCCACATCTGCAGTAATGGTAACAGTATTTACAGAAATCGAATCAGATAAAACCGCTTCGCCTCTTAAGGAAGTTGTATCAAAAGGAACAACTTCAAATTTTAAGTATTTGTCCAGATACTCCTCTGTCATTTCAAAGTAGTTTCCTTCTACTCCGCCGTAAATCTGTTCATATTTACCGCCTTCGGTATCGCTTACATACCAATAGATCTTGGTGCTTCCTTCCAAATCACCATCTTCATCAGTAAAGGTATAGGAAGGAGAAATTCCAAATCCATCTGCCGTTATGGTATACAATTCTGGATTGATGGTAACAACAGGCTTATGACCGCCTACCGCTTTGTTCCCCAAACCAATTTCGTTAAAGGGAATTGCTTTAAATTCAGGAGAAGTTTTTTGAATTTTTGCCAATCCAGCATCGGTCAGAGTAAAGTCCTTATTATCAAAGTCTACAAACAATGCCTTATCTTCTTCGGTAATTTGATGTTGTGTTCCTGCATAGTTTTTAGTATAGTCTGCCTGAGTACCCATTAAGGTTGCACCTAAAGATACGTTATCGTGAATTTTATTGGTTCTTTCATGAGTTAAATTTTCACCCAAAAATGTCAGTACACCTGCATAATTCCCCTCATCATACAAAGCTTTTGCACCTTCGTAAATTTTTTGACTGTAGTGATTCAAAGCTGCTGCCCATTGGCTGTCTTTATAATGCTCTGCCCAACTTTCGCTCCACATCAGAGTCTTATCAGCCGTTGTCATTTTTGAGGAGTTGTCCTTTCCGTAAGGGGTTCTCATCTTCATATGAAAGAGCCATGATGAAGCGGCAGTACCTGCAGGAACATTTACACCGTACAGATTATTTAACCCTTGAGTATCGCTCCAGTTATTCATCAAGAAGGAAAATTTCATCCTGTCAAAATCCGTACAAATAGAAATATTACCCCAGATCTTAGAAAATTCCGGACCATTACCAGTAGTAGCATAACCATTGCCGTCTTTATTGGAACCACCGTTTAAGAATACGTTACCGTAGATATTACCGCCCGTAGAACCATCGTCTGTAAAAATACTGACTGACTGCTGGCCCTTTAAATAATTTGCAACCAATTTACTTCCAATATTTTCAAAATAGTTGTAACGGATGGTGATTCCCAAGGTATCTATCTCACGTCCCCAGTAAATCGCGCCATAATCAGAGTTTAGCTCTCCCAGATTCAGCATTTTATTGTACTCTATAAGGACATCATTACCGTTTTCTATCTTTATGGTATTGATATCGATGTCGTTAAATTCGTTGTGATGAATCCATTCGCCAACAACATATTCCATATAGATGGCATGATTCTTATAATCAGGAAATATATTGATGTTATGAAAATTATTGTATCTAATTTCGTTTCCGCTAGGAGTCAGATTTGCTCTGTTTTCAGGAACCGTTTTCTGTGCTTCCTCCTCAGTGGAAGCCTTCTCCACCGCATCATTGCCCACAATATAAATGGCATTTAATCCTATATTGTAAAAATTGCTTTCTTCTATAATTGTATTGGTACAGTTGGTCATTTCCACCCCGCTCTGGGTAGTGTTAGCAATTTCTGTATCCTTAATTGTGACATGGTCGCAACCATACAATTTAATAGCAGTTTCAACGGTATTCTTAAAGTCAATTCCCTTGAAGGTAACATGAGAAACTCCATTTAAGGAAATGATATTTTTCTTTAAGGTGGAAACTACCATTTCAGCATCTTCTACCGGTCCCATGGGATAAAAATACAAAATGTTTTTTTCACGGTCCACATAGGATTCGCCCGGTTTGTCAATTTCCGCAAAAATGTTGGAGAAGAAAATCTTACATTCGGTATCAGCCTTCTTGCCACCTGATACTGATTCATAGTAAGAGTCATCTAAAGATGTGACAATTTTATGTTCAGCATCTATGCTTTTAATTCTCAGGAAAGTCTGTGCCCAATAAAATGCAACCGCACCTCCTACGATAGCATCACCCTCTTTAATATTCCATTTTGCAGAACGGTTTTCAGGGTCCGGATATTCGTACATAATAGGGCTTTTTGAAGCATTGTAATTCCCTGCTTTTACATCATCATGTTCTATCACAGGAGTAGCAACCAGCAGATTTTGGCTCTGGTCATCATTTGGCCAGCGAGCTTCTGTTAACAACTGGTTGTTCATATAAATACGCTTTACTTTTTGTTCGGGTTTTTCTCTTTTATGGTAATTACCATAAGGTTGTAAAGAATCCATTTGTACAACCTGTTCACCCAAATCCAGCATGTACAGATGATCCTTCGCATCTTCTTCAACCAGACCGTCTAACACTTCCTCATCAGTCACCTTCTGTATTTTGGAAGAATCCAAAGTCTTACCGCCGATAAAGGTTACTTTTTCGTTGTTATATGCCTGATATACAATCGGACGCCCTTCTGTGCCGGAATCCTCTTTAGTAAATTTAATGGTATTAGAAACAGGATAGGTTCCCCCCATGATATTCACAACAGCTCCGCCATTAGGCAGATTACCGCCAAGCTCACGGATAGCATCTCTTGCCTTTTCAATGGTCTTGAAGGGTTTTTCAAGAGAACCATCGTTGTCATCACTACCCTCTGTGGATACATAGTAGGAAATTGTAGTAACCTTTTTATAGATCTTAACATCGTCAATCCACACTTCGGTATTCGCTTCGTCATGCTTTCTGAGACCAACTTGGATAGTTGCAGTCTTACTTGTTTTGTCAAAGACTTTTTCGCCTGCACAATCCGTCCATTTTTCTTGAGCTGCAAATGGTGTTCTTGGCATATTCACGTATTCGCCGGTTGCGTCAATTACAAATGAAATTTCTTTATCATTACCTTTGGAGTCTTTCAAACTTCCTTTCATTTTTGCCTTGTATGTAATCTTATATTCAGCATCTTTTTCCCAAGATAGACCGGTAATATCGAATATTCTGTTTGCACTACTGCTCACAAGCTTAATGTAGTATACATTTGATTGGAGCTCGTTGTCGTACACAATTTCAACTTTTCTACTATCGGAATTTTCAGTCCGTGTCAGACCTTCATAGGGATTCTCTCCTTCAAAGTCAAACTCTTTTACAAGCACCCATTCAACTGTTTCTACTGCACCAACTGTAACTGCAGTCATCATCCCGATTAACATGACCAATGCCACCAGCATTGATAACACTTTCTTGCTTGTTTTTCTCATTTTGCTTCATCCCTTCCTGTTTCCACAAACAAATTTTCATTCTTCAAAATCATCAAACGCAATGTCAATCCCTTCCCCTATGTATGTTTCAACAAAAGGGTGGATTTTATCTCTCTAAGTCGCCTATGCTGTCGTTTTCATCGGCACTCCTGTTACGAAACTTATAAGAATGTCAAACAAAAAGTGAAATGCCATGCTTTTTATATTTTCTCTACTTATTATATCATATAATTTTATTAAAGTCAAATATTTCTAAAAAAAGAGGTTTTTATATTGTATTGATAGCTTTGACATAAAAAAATCGACCTCCTATCATCAGATTTTTCATCTAACAATTAAAAGGTCGATTCATACAAAGTTCATTCAACAATTATTGTGTCTACTCTTTAATTATTCACAATCACAATCTTCGCAATCGCAATCTTCACAATCACAGCAGAAATCAAATTCTATTTCTTCTTCACAGTTGGGACATACGATACCATCCTGTGTATCCAACATTTCTTCATCAATGTAGATTTTTTCATCACAGTTGGGACAGGTAATTTCAAAGTAATCATCTTCGTACTCATCCTCGTCATCCCAATCGTCGTCCTCATCTTCGTACAGATCTTCTTCCACTGCACCCAGGTCATAGTCGATTTCGTCAATCAACTCTTCGATTTCACCGATTTCCTCATCCAGAGATGCAACTTCTTCAGCGATATCTTCCAAAGCGCCAACGATAGCCTTTAACAGCTTTCCTTCCTTGGTTGTGGTATCCAGATCCAGACCATCAGCCAGACCTGCCAGATAAGCAATTTTTTCTTTTAATTGTTCCATAATATCCTCCTTATACACGTTCCATATATTCACCGGTTCTAGTGTCAATACGAATGGTTTCGCCGGGACCTACAAACAAAGGAACATAGACAGTAGCTCCGGTTTCCAAAGTTGCAGGCTTGGTAGCACCGGTAGCGGTATCGCCCTTAAAGCCGGGTTCTGTATCGGTGATTTCCAATTCTACAAAGTTCGGGGGTTCAATACCGAACACGTTGCCCTTATAGAACAACAGCAAAACTTCCATATTTTCCTTTACAAACTTCAACGCATCTCCAACTTGTTCTTTGTTCAGAGGAATCTGCTCATAGCTTTCCAAATCCATGAAGTAGAACAAATCTTCATCACTATATAAATACTGCATTGTTTTTCTGTCAATATGCGCCTTAGGCATTTTTTCAGTAGGACGGAAGGTCTTTTCAACCACACCGCCTGTAATCACATTCTTCAGCTTTGTTCTTACAAAAGCCGCACCTTTCCCCGGCTTTACATGCTGAAATTCTACAATCTGATATACGTTACCATCCTGCTCAAAGGTAATTCCGTTTTTAAATTCACCTGCTGAAATCATTTTATAAACCTCCAAAGTACTTTATATATCTATTGTAATATAAAATCATAAAAATATCAAGTAAAATTTTCATATTTTTTAATTTTTTTACAGACAGAGCAATTCTTTAGGGGTATTTTGACACAAATTGTCGCAATTCACGTCATTTACTACCACCAAATCCTCAATCCGCACGCCAAATTCTCCCTCCAGATAAATACCCGGTTCCACCGTCACCGCCATTCCTGGCATTAACACTCCTTCTGATTTTGGTGAAAGAGTGGGTTTTTCATGAATTTCCAACCCCACACCATGACCCAGAGAGTGACCGAATTGTTTTCCGTATCCTGCCTGTTCAATGATCTGACGTGCCGCACTGTCCGCCTCCTTGAACGGCACACCCGGTTTGATTTTGTCCAGTGCCGCTGCCTGAGCTTCCTTTACAATCCTGTAAATCTCTTTTTGTTTTGGAGATATTGCACCGATTCCAACGGTGCGGGTCATGTCCGAACAGTAGCCCTGATAGACACACCCAAAATCCATTAAAAGAAAATCACCCGATTGCAAACGATACTCTCCCGGTTCTCCATGAACCAGTGAACTGTTGGCACCTGCTACCGTAATAGTGGTAAAAGAGGTTCTCTCTGCCCCAAGCCGTCGCATCCGATAATCAAGCTCTGCCGCAATTTCCCGTTCTGCCATACCGGGACGAATCATCTCTAAGGTTTGCCAAAAAGCTTCCTGTGAAATATGGCTTGCTTTTTGGATCCATTTCTGCTCCTGTTTTGTTTTTACCTTCCTAAGGTCCTCGATCCAGCCGGAAACATCTTTCATTTCTCCGCATTTTTCCCGAAAGTGTTCTCCTTCTGCCCACGTCATTACGCTTCCTTCAAATCCCACAGTTCCCCGAACAAGTTCTGCCACAGGCTCCGCATAAGACCCCTTTACCATGATAATCTCACAGTTCTTTGCCTGTTGCTTTGCCTGTTCTTGATATCGAAAATCGGTCAGCAGATACTCCTTGCCCCCGCTCAGGACATACACTCCCGTATCTCCGGTATATCCCGTCAGATAACGAATATTCTCAGGTTTGGAAATAATCAGCGAATCCAGTTCCTTTTCTTGCAGTTTCCATTTCATAACCGATTCACCAAATCCAATGCTGCAAAATAACCCCATTTTCCAAACCCGCAAATCTGCCCCTTGCAAACAGGAGCCGTCACAGAAGTATGACGAAATTCTTCTCTTTGGTGAATGTTTGATAAATGCACCTCAACAGCAGGCAGCTGTACCGCTGCCAACGCATCCCGAATCGCATAGCTATAATGAGTCAACGCACCGGGGTTTATGATAATGGCGTCTTTTTTTTGATATGCCTGATGAATTTTATCAATCAGTTCTCCTTCGTGATTTGACTGAAACACCTCCAGAACAATGTTCTGTTTTTTTGCATACTCTGTCAGCTCACGGTTAATGTCTTCCAAGGTTTCCTTGCCATAAACGTTCTTTTCACGGATTCCCGTCATATTCAAATTGGGACCGTGAAGCAATAACACTTGTTTCATTTTAATTTCTCCTTTATCATTTGATACGCCTGTTTCATATACAAGGCATCCTCTGCCATGGTTCCTGCTGATTCGCAGATGACAACAGGTGCATAATTTCTTTGATAAAACACTTCTCCCAAGGGCTCAAATTCAGGGCCGTATTCACAATCTGCAAAGGTCAGATGCCGTTTTTCACCCATGTGCGTATATTCAATCTTGCTGAAATGAACGTGCATAATTTTTGCTCGGTCTATTCCCAGTTTTTTCTCTGCCTCATCCAAAACCTTTGCGTAATCAGAACTTGTTTTCAGACTTCCCTGTTCACGGGAATTGATATGTCCGAAATCAAACACCGGAAGAAGCCGTTCATCAATGGAGCAAACATCCAACGTTTCTGCCACCGTCCCTAATTGGTTGACCTTTCCCATAGTTTCAATGCAAAGAGTAATGTTCCCGTATCCTTCCTCATCCATTTTTGCAAGGGTACGGTGTACCAATGCCTTAGAAAGGGAAATCCCTTCTGCACGGGTAATTTTTCCTGCTCCGCCCATATGCACCACCACTCTGCCTGCCCCCATCACAGAGGCAGCATGAACTGCCTGCATAATATAACCAATACTCTTTTCCTGTTTTTCAGGGTCGGGGGTAGCAAGATTGCTGAAATAGGGAGAATGAACGCTGAGCTCAATCCCCCATTTTCGGGCTTCCTCCCCTAAAATTTGAGCAGAATCGTCCGAAATCTTCACTCCTCTTCCACAAGAATATTCATAAGCGTCCAATCCCATTTCCATGAGCCACTTCGGCATCTCCAATGAGGATTTAAATCCTTGATCGTAAAAGCTCTCTGAATTTCCTGCAGGACCAAATTTAATTCCCATTTTGTACCTCCCTAAGTTTCTCCCGCAATTCATTCGCACATTGCAACGGCGATTTTTCCAATGTTTCATAACAAATATGACATTCCTCATAACAGGGCATTCTGCTTTCATAAAGTGCGGTCAGTTCTGCATAGGTTTTCCCCTTTGCAAGAGGACGCAAGTCGTTAGACGATACCCGATCATAAATGATTTTCGGGTCTGCCTTTAAAAACACTACAATTCCTTTTTCCAAAAACAATTCTCTGTTTTCTTTGCTTAAAACAGCCCCTCCCCCTGTTGCCAAAACAAGGGAAGAATCCTCCAATAATTCAGCAAAAACAGCAGTCTCTCTTTGCCGGAATCCTTCTTCTCCCTCCAGTTCAAAAATACGGGAGACGGACATTCCCGCCTTTTGTTCAATCACTGCATCAGCATCTTCAAAATGGCGATTCATCTTTTGGGCAATCAGACGACCTATTGTGCTTTTGCCGCAACCCATAAATCCGGTTAAAATAATCGGCTTCATTTGTTCACCCCATAGTTCCATTCTCTTATTATCCATTATACACCATTTGAATAAAAATTACAATGAAATTTTTCAGTTTCTCATTTCACCCATTGAAAATCCACTGCATATTATAAAACGAAGGGAATCAAAAAGATTCCGGGAGGAGGTAGTCTTAATGATGAAACCTGCGATTACCGTAATCGGCGGCGACTTGCGGCTCACTGCCGCAGCAAATGCGTTAGCGTCGGACGGATATGCAGTCTGTTCTTACCTGACGGAGGAAATTGGTTTGCAAAAAGGGAAAAAGGCACATTCCTTGGAAGAAGCAATGGAGCAAGCAGATGTGGTTTTGTTGCCTTTGCCCCTTTCTATAGATGACAAAACCATTCAGACTGTTAGGGAAACACTTCCCTTTTATGAACTGCTTCGGTATAACAAGCCCTTATTTTTAGGAGGAAAAGCAGGTCCAAATTTTTTACAGGAAGTGTCTGACAAAAAGTGTCAGTTTCAGGATTATTTTTTAAGAGAAGAACTGAATGTATATAATGCCATTCCCACATCAGAAGGCGCCATTGCCCTTGCCATGGAGGAGCTCCCCGTTACACTTTATGGTTCAAACTGTCTGATTTTAGGTTTCGGCAGAATCGGAAAAGTGCTGGCACATCAGTTAAAAGGCTTGGGAGCAAAAGTAACCTGCACGGCAAGAAAACCGGCTGACCTTGCATGGATAGATGCTTTCGGGTATCACAAACTGCACACAGAGAATATTCAAGGAAAACTATGTGAATTTGATGTCATTTTCAATACCGTTCCCTCCATGCTTTTACCAAAAGAAGCACTGAAAGAAACAAAACAGGATGTATTGCTGATTGACTTGGCATCAAAGCCGGGTGGCATGGATTTTAATGTCGCAAAAGAAATGGGAAGAAAAGCAATCTGGGCACTTTCCCTTCCGGGAAAAGTTGCACCTTTGACTGCCGGAATGATTATTAAGAATACCGTTCTTCATATATTACAGGAACAAAACATAATCTAATAAACCGCCGTCTTGGTACGGCAGAACGGAGAAAAGAATGGAGAACCTTACGGTGGGCTTTGCACTTACCGGCTCCTTTTGTACCTTTGCTAAGGTAGTGCCCCAAATTAAAGCGGTTGTAGATGCAGGATACCAAGTCCTGCCCATTATGTCTGAAATGTCTTATGAAACAGACACCCGATTTGGGAAGGCAAAGGATTTTATTGATACCATAGAAACCATCACTCAACATACCATTATCCATACCATTCGCGACAGCGAACCGATTGGACCGAAAAATCTGGTTGATGCAATGATTGTGGCACCTTGTACAGGTAATACCATTGCAAAAATTGCCAACGGAATTACCGATTCATGTGTTGCCATGGCGGCAAAGGCAAATCTGCGGAATAATAACCCTCTGATTATTGCCGTTTCCACCAACGACGGCCTTGGTGCCAGCGGAAAAAACATTGGTCTTCTCTCTAATGCAAGCGGAATATACCTTGTTCCCTTCGGACAGGATGACCCCATAAAAAAACCCGATTCTCTGGTAGCACACATGGAACTGATTTTGCCCACATTGGAGCAGGCATTAAAAGGAAAACAAATTCAACCCTTGTTAGTATAAAAAAGGGTCTGCCCACACAGCAGACCCTTTCCAAGGAGATTGTATGCATAACATTTCTGATTATACCATTATACAAGTCAAGGCAAGGCAACCCCAAGAGGTCATTGACTACGGCATCCGCATGGCAGGTGCACCCTTAGAATGGGGGGAGGTCACGGGCAAAGGAGTCCGGGTAGGAATTATTGATACGGGTATTGACTTAAATCACAGGGATTTATCCGAAAACATTGCCGATGCGGTTAGCTTTATTTCCAACAGTCCTCAGGATGACAACGGCCATGGCACCCATGTGGCAGGAATCATCGGTGCTCGAAAAAACGGAATGGGTGTAGTAGGAATGGCACCCGAATGTAATTTGTACATTGCAAAAGCCTTTGACAAACAGGGGAACGGTGAATTTCCCGCCATTTATAAAAGTCTGGAATGGATGATTCGAAAACGGGTACAAATCGTAAATATGTCTTTTTCCTCCGATGAACCCTCCAAGGGTTATGAAGAAATTTTGCAAGCAGCGACCAATCATGGCATTACCCTCATCTGTGCCGCGGGAAATGAAGGGAGTAAAAAGAAAAACACCATTGGATTCCCGGGCAAATTTCCTCAGACTATTGCGGTTACCGCCGTCGACCCCAACCGAAAATCAACAGAATTCAGCTCTGCCGGATATGAATCCGAGCTTTGTGCCGCCGGGGTGGATATTTATTCCACCTATCCCGGCAATTCTTATGCAAAATTAAGCGGAACTTCTATGGCAACCCCCATTATCAGCGGTGCTGCCGCCTTGATACAAGCCAAAGGAATGCATCGATACCGCCGTTTCCTGTCCCCGAAAGAAGTTCGATTTCTTCTTCATCTTTATACCGAAGATTTGGGAGGAAAGGGCTGGGACCCCTATTACGGCTACGGTCTCTTTTCCTTCGGCAGACTAAATCAATCTGATTTCGTTTCATTATAAAACGGCTGTAGCAAAATCATTTTGCTACAACCGTTTTTCTTTATTGTCCTGTTGCGAAACCGTTATATTCATTCAAAAAGGCTTCTGCAGTTTTTTTCATTTGCACTACGATTTGACCATCCTCGGTAAAGGCAAAATACATATGCAACCGCCCGAAATACTTATCAATAATTTGAACAGATACATACAGCATGCTTTTTTCTTGCCATTGAGCAGAAACAGCACAATCGTAATAATTTCCTTTTTCATACACGGTGCCTACCATATCGGAATAACCTTCCTGAGGAAATTTAGTAAATACATTTTTTCCCATTCCAAAAGCAAGCTTCTTATCTCCCTGTTCATTGGTGTACTCCATAACACCCTCATCACCGGAAAAAGTAAATCGAATTGTCTTTATGCCCATAGGATTTTCATTGAGGCTAAAAGTCTTGCCGTTGATTTGATCAGAAATATTGTCAGCTACACCTTCACCGCAGTGATTCAGCACAAGTGAACGGCTGTACTCCGTCAATGCGTTATAATCAGCATCGTTATCCGGCATAGGTTCTCCGACCTCGTCCACAACCAGATTAAAGAAATTATCCAATACAATGGTTTTGGCAGATGGATTTCCGTGATTGTCCCCGTTATAAACAAAAACAATGTCCTTATCTGGAATACAAACCCCAAACTGACAAGCCAATCCGTTAAAGAAAAAGCTGTTATCACGAAGTCTCCAAATCTGATAGCCGTAACCATACACAGAAGGATGTTCCCGATGATGAGTGGAAATCAAATTGGAGGTTGCCGTGCGAACATACTCTCTGTCAAGGAGCTGTTCTCCTTCCCAGGAGCCTAAATTCATGGTAAATTTCGCCGTTTTCAGCAAATCCATGGAGGTACACATCAATGCCGAATCGCCCCAGGAGTGCCCCCCCGGACACTGCAACATATAAGCTTCCTTCGAAAAACCGATTTTATCAAGAAATTTACTGCGAAGGTAGTCCAGTAAACTCATACCGGACAATTCCTCTACCAATGCACCCAGTACAAAGGAGCCAGGGGAATCATAATTAAATAAAGCTCCGGGAACCTTCGGAATAGTGCCATCCCCGCTTGATTTGAAATAATGCCGAAGTCTGTCAGCCGGTTTTTGGACAAACCAACTTCCCGGCCCGCTGTACGGATAACCTGTGCTCATCATCAACATATTACGAACCGTTTGTTTTTTTACGTTTTCACAGGCACCTTCCGTAATTTCAGGCGGAAATAAATCTACAATTTTATCATCCAGAGAAAGCTTTCCTTCTTCGTAAAGAGCACCTATGGCAAGAGAAACAAAACTTTTTGTCACAGAATACATTCTGTGCAAGAAATCCTTGTGAAAGGGTGCCCAGTAGTTTTCATAAACAATCTTATCATGTCGAGCAATGATAACTGAATGATTGGAGAGTCCCGCTTTTTCCAGAACTTCTATATATCTCTTAATACTTTTTGAGGAAATCCCCACTTCCTCCGGTTTGGCATAAGTAAACATAAAAAATCGCTCCTATTCCCATAAAATCATAATTTATCTTTTGTTGTGTTTAATAACACCTTGCTTTTTTTCATTTTTAATTATACTACTAAATTTCAAAAATAGCAATACATTTTTATTAAAAACAAAAACAATTTTAATCGGCACAATCCGTATTTTTCCCATTAAGAAGAAAAACTGCAAAAAGTATTAAAATAATTCCAAACATTGCTGTTAATTCTAAAGATTCTTGAAACACTGCCATTCCTAAGATCGCCGCCACCATAGGTTCTACAAATGCAAGAATTGCCGCTTTTCCGGCAGGAGTATGCTGTAATCCCGCAGTGTACAAAGTAAAGGGAGCCGCTGCTGTTATAACCCCCATACCGACACACCAAAAGAAGGTATTGACCGAACCTGAGACAATCAGCTTTAATACCATATCCGGCACGTTGCAAAAAAGCAATGCTCCCGTAGAGGCAAACAAAAATGCATAAGCCGTTACCGTGAGAGGGGCATATTTTTTCAAAAGCACAGTGCCGAAAATACTGTAGGAAGCATAACTGATTCCGGAAAGTAAGCCCGTCACAATTCCCCAAATGCTTGCCTTACCTGTACCCGTTACCAAAGCGCAACCTCCAAAGGCAACAAAAAGGGCAATCCCCTTTTTTACCGTCATTGTTTCACCAAACAAAGCAACCGAGGTAATCAGCACAAAAAAGGGAGCTGTGTATAACAAAATGGCTGCCGTTGCCATAGAACTGAGAGAAATTGAGGAAAAATAAAATACACACATGAAAAAAATACTAACAATTCCGGTCAAAACAAACCATCCGAAATCCTTTTTTTCAACTCTTCGTTTTCCCCTTCCCGAAACTGCCAAGCCAATCAAAAACATAATTGCCGCCACAGTAAGACGAATGGCGGAAATCTGAAGAGTTGTTAGTCCTATTGTTTTCAAATGACGGACAAAAACTCCCATTGTCCCCCATAACATTCCTGCCCCTACAATCAACCAAGGAGCAATGACTTCTTTTTTTATCACCTTTTTTTCAATCCTTTACGCTTCTGTAATTTCCTCAATATATTTTTTTGCTCCTTCTTTCAGCAAATGACCTTCTACTGTTTTAGCAACTGCTTGTTCCGCCGCTTCCAGCAATTCATCAGGGGCGTACAATTCAAAATTACCACACAGAAATTCCCCTTCGCTCACATCCTCCAAATCTTCAGCAAAAACACGGAGATACCAGCTCTGTGTCCTATCAAACACACCCGTTCTTGCACCCGGGTATTTTTGACCCATAGGCACTATATGAGAAAACATCGCCTGATAAAAGCTTTCCCGTGCAACGGTATACGCCTCTTCCGTCACAGGAATGGCACATTCCAAAAAATCAGGAGCGAAAATCAGTTCTTCCTCTGCTTTCACAGCCCGAAAACAATGATTGATCGCTTTATAGACCTCCCCAATGGGAATATGATAATTCAACCGCAACACCTTTTGATGAAAAGGAGATTGATCATTTTTTACTTTTTCATACATGGCATAGTACATTTTCTTACACCCTCTGTTCGTATTTCACTCGTTTTTCCTGATAAAATTCTTCCCAGCGGTCTTCTTCCATTGCCAGTCGGATTTCTTCCATCAGGTGGTTGTAAAAATAAAGATTATGCATGACACAAAGCCGCATTGCAAGCATTTCCTTTGCCTTAAACAAATGACGAAGATACCCTCTGGAATACTGACGGCAGACAGGACAGTTACAATGCTCATCAATGGGTTTGTCATCGGTTTCGTACTTGGCATTTAACATATGCATGATGCCGTCCTCGGTAAACAGATGCCCATGTCTTGCATTTCGGCTGGGCATCACGCAGTCAAAGAAGTCCACCCCTCTGTGCACTGCTTCCAAAATATTCACAGGTGTTCCCACACCCATCAGATATCGAGGCTTATCTTTCGGTGCATAGGGCATCACAGTTTCAATCATTTCGTACATAACAGGTGCCGGTTCTCCTACTGCAAGTCCCCCAATAGCAATTCCGTCCAAAGGCACTTCTACCGTCCGTTTCATTGATTCTACCCGAAGGTCGGCATACGTTCCCCCCTGATTGATCCCGAACAGCATTTGTGCAGGATTTAAGGTATCCTCCAAAGCATTTAGCCGATCCATTTCCGCTCTGCACCGATGGAGCCAGCGAATGGTACGCTCCATGGATTGTTTGGTGTACTCATAAGGAGAGGGATTTTCCACACATTCATCAAATGCCATAGCAATGGTGCTTGCCAGATTGGACTGAATCTGCATGCTTTCCTCCGGCCCCATAAAAATCCGCCGTCCGTCAATATGAGAGGCAAAGGTAACCCCTTCCTCCTTAATTTTACGGATTCCGGACAGGGAAAACACTTGAAATCCGCCACTGTCTGTTAAAATAGGTTTGTCCCAATTCATAAATTTATGAAGACCGCCCATTTTTTTTACAATGTGATCCCCCGGACGCAAGTGAAGATGATAGGTATTGGAAAGCTCCACCTGACATCCAAGCTCTTTTAAATCAGGAGCCGACACCGCCCCCTTGATTGCCGCCAGGGTTCCTACATTCATAAACACCGGTGTCTGAATGGTACCGTGTACCGTTTCCATGACGCCGCGTCTGGCTTCTCCTATGGTTTTTAATACTTGAAAAGACATTTCTTCATCCTCATTTCCAAAAAGAACTCAGTTTTCGCTTTAGCGAAAACCATCCTTACCTCTTCGCTATTCCCTGTTCATTCGCTATTGGATGAACATAGCATCGCCAAAACTGAAAAACCGATACCGTTCCTCTACTGCGATTTTATATGCGTTTAATACATTTTCCCTTCCTGCCAATGTACTGACCAGCATGAGAAGGGTTGATTCGCTTAAATGAAAATTGGTAATCAAGGCATCTACTACCTGAAATTCATACCCCGGATAAATGAAAATACAAGTGCTGTCTGATTTTGCAGTCAGTCCTTGGGTCTTATCCCAAGCAGACTCTAATGTTCTGACCGAGGTAGTTCCTACCGCAATCACCCGTCTGCCCTCTTGCTTGGCGCGGTTGACCGCAGTTGCGGTTTCTTCAGGGACAGTATAAAATTCTGCATGCATGGGGTGATCCTCTACCCGTTCTGTCTTAACAGGACGAAACGTACCAAGTCCCACATGCAGAGTTACAAAATGCACCTCCACGCCCATTTGGCGGATTTCATCCAAAAGTTCATTGGTAAAATGAAGTCCGGCAGTGGGGGCGGCGGCAGAACCCTCATGTTTTGAATACACCGTCTGATACCGTTCCCTGTCCTTTAATTTTTCTTTAATATAAGGAGGCAAGGGCATATTCCCCACACGGTCTAACACCTCTTCAAAAATTCCTTCATAGAAAAATTTGACAATCCGATTCCCCTGTTCTCCGATTTCTAAGATTTCTGCTTTTAATTCTCCGTCACCGAATACAAACCGAGTACCGGGCTTCGCACGTCTGCCCGGCTTTAAAATAACCTCCCAGACATCCCCTTCGATTCTCCGCAGTAACACAAATTCTATGGCGCCTCCCGTACCTTCCTTTACTCCGTAAAGACGAGCAGGAATCACACGGGTGTTATTGAGCACCAGACAATCTCCAGAACGCAAGTGCTCCTTAATTTGATAAAAAGTTTCGTGGCTGACTTGTCCCGTTTCCTTGTCCAGCACCATCAGGCGGGAATGATCCCGTTTCTCTGCCGGATGCTGGGCAATCAGTTCTTCAGGAAGGTCAAACCGAAAATCTGATACATTCACAATGAAGTTCCTTTCTATTTCTGTAATGTAGTACCCGGAAAATAATGAGCAAGAATTTCCTCATAGGAAAAGCCTGCCAATGCCATGCCTTGAGCACCCCACTGGCTCATGCCCAGTCCGTGACCGTAGCCTTTTCCTTCAAATACAAACACTTCGTTTTCATTGACACCTGTACCGGAAGGAATTGCTACCGTGTCTGTCTGAGACTCTTTTTCTATTTGGGTAACTCCCATGGACGCCCAAAAAAGCTCCTCTGATTCAAACGCTTGGGCAACTGTTAAAAATTCCTTTGCATTTTCGCCGATTTTTGCATTTTTATATCGGGCAGACCGACTGTCCTGCAGCATTACCGTACTGCCGGTAGTAACAATCGTTTGTCCTCCACCGTTTACAGTATACTTCTGACTGCGAAATCCAAAGGTCGTTCTGGTGCTTTCCTTTGTCAACTCGCAACTTCCTTCTGTTCCCGTAATTTTCAGACGAAGCACACCTCCCGCCGGAGTATATTCCTCCACCGAAACATTGGTTACTGTGCCCACATGTTTCCCTACTGCTGCCAAAGCAGAGGCAATCTGAGCGGGGGTTCTTTCCTCTCTCCATGTACCGCCACGAATGTTTTCGCAATTTTCATAAGGGTCAGGCACACCGCACAGATAAGGCAGGGGGCTCACCCACACATTTGCTACATTTTCAGTAGCACCCCCGCTCATGCTGGAATATACTGTAAGAGCTGGTTCTCCGTTATACAGTAATATATTTTTCGCAGTAGCATCCACTGCTGCGGTGGTGGCTGCGGTTTCGCCTGAAACCCCCAGATACATCTGGCTGGAGGTGTCGGGTGTGACATCAAAGCCGTACTGAGAATAGTTTCCTAAGCTCCGCATGGCATAATTTCTTGCACAAACTGCCTGAACCTTTAATGCCTCGGGTTCAAAAGAGGAAGGCATTTCACCGGGTACAACCCCATATAAATAATGTTCAAGACCTACTACATTGATCACCGAAATCGCAGAACCGGAACGAATCAGCTCCAACCCGTCACGGTATTGTTTTCCCAACGCATTGATAAATCCGCTTCCCCGGTGATGAACTGCCGTTTTCACACCGCTCACCGCAAATTCCGCCTGACCGTTTACCACAAGAGCAATGGTGGAATCGGGAATAGTAATCTGTTGAAAGCCATCCACATAGTCACGGGAAGCTACACAAAATTCTCCGTTTCGGTATAGAATAAATCCTGCACCGGATACGGCTCTTGCCTCCTCTGCCGTACCATAAAGACCGGAAACATACACCGCTCCGGAAACAGGCATCATCACACCGTCAGCTGAAGCACTCTCATACAGTGACACAAAAGAATCTCCACTATAGTAACCAATCGCCAAGCCCCAGTCACTATGTACCGAAACCTCACTCACCGCTCCGGAACCGTAACGCAAACCTACCCGAATGCATTCCGGCACGGTAAACGCAGAAACAGACACTCCTGAAAAAAGGAAACAGAAAATAAGTGCCGTTACAATCCATTTTTTCATAATATTATCAATCCTTTTTCTTCTGTTTGATTTAAAAAGGCCATAAACCCGTAATATTTAATAATTTCGACACATTTTCCCTTTTTCCTTTTTCAATTCTGTTACATATGTCAAAGTTGAGAATAGTTGTAAAAAACTGAGGGAAAAGATGCAGTTATCAATCTTGATTTCTATCTACAATTCTGTTAAATCTATAACAAAAATTTACATATTTTTATATAAGATTCTGTTTTGTAGAACGAGAAGAAAAATAAGGAAATAGGGGAATATCAGTTGAAATAGAAATCAAAATATGCTATAATGATTACGCATCAATCAAAAAAATTTCTCAATATTGTTAAAATACAGACAATTTCAAAAAGGATGTGACATTAGATGAATAAAATTACGATTATCGGAACCGGAAGCGTTGGCTCTACCATTGCATATACACTGACCATTTGGGGAATTGCTTCCGAAATTATAATGATTGACATTAACAATGAAAAAGCATTGGGAGAAGCGCTGGATATCAGACAAGGCGTTGCTTTTTGTAATCCTTGCTCCGTTTATGCAGGAAACTATTTGGACGCTACAGGATCAGATATTGTCATCATTACTTCAGGTGTTGCAAGAAAGTCCGGTCAGTCCCGTCTGGAGCTTGCACAAACCAATATTGATATTTTGAAGAGTATTATTCCCAATATTACCCGTTATGCACCGGACGCTGTCTATCTTTTGGTGAGTAATCCGGTTGATATTCTCACTTACGTGTTCTGTAAGCGTTCCGGAATTCCAGAGGAGCGAATCATCGGTTCCGGCACAGCACTGGATACTGCAAGACTTCGTTCCAGACTGTCTGAATATTTTTCTATTAGTCAGAATAATGTTCATGCTTATGTGTTGGGCGAGCACGGAGATTCTGCATTTATTCCATGGTCTTTAACAAATATTTCCAATGTACCCATTGAGGAATGTCATAATTCCTTTATCAGCAACAAGATGATGCCCAAATTTAGTTATACTGAAGTAGAAGACTATGTAAGGAAATCGGGTGCAAGAGTCATTGAAAGCAAGGGTGCCACCTTCTATGCAGTTTCTATTTCTGTCTGTCATATCTGCAAATGCCTGCTCAACAGAGTAGACAGCACCATGACCGTTTCCACCATGATGCACGGGGAATATGGTATTGATGATGTGTGCTTAAGTACTTTAAACACCGTGGGCAATATGGGCATCCGAAATAAAGTCATGTTACCCTTGAAGGATCATGAAATCAAAGCACTGCAAAACAGTGCAGAAAAGCTGAAGGAAATTATTAAAAATACCAACATTTGAAGAGGAATCAGCACGGGAATATCCTATAGAGCATGATTGTATGGAAGAAGTGAGAGTTCCCAAATATAAATTATGGGCAGCACAAACCCAAAGAAACCACAAAAATTTTGACATTAGTATTGATATGCACTGGGATTGATGCTGCTCCTGATTCTCTTTTTCTAATACCAAAGCAAGACACTTCTTTTTCATCATACTTGATTTGTTATATTTGTTATAAATGTCATCAATTCAATTTCATCCTTTGTTCACCTACCCAAAATTCAAACAAAACGATTGACAGAACGGAAAAAAAGGTGTAAAATTGATATAATATCCCTTTTTTATTTGGGAAAACAGTATGACAATATAGTAGGAAAGGACTGTTGTTTCTATGAAAATTTGTTTCTCGACACTTGCGTGTCCCGATTCCGACTGGTCAGATATTTATTCTATGGCAAAGGATTTAAATTTTGACGGAATTGAAATTCGCGGTCTGGGAGAAGATATTTGCGCAGTAAAGGCAAAACCCTTTACCGAATCGCAACTAACCAGAACGGTGGAAAAGCTGGACGAACTTGGCTTAACCATTCCCTGCCTATCATCCGGATGCGTGTTAAAGAACAAAAAGGAGCACAACAGTGTTGTAGAAGAAATTGCAACCTATATTGCACTGGCAGGAAAGCTGAACACACCGTTTATCCGTATTCTTGCTGACTCTGATCCCGCACCGGGCGGTGATGTAGACGATACATATATTATTCAGATATTAAAGGAGCTTTCTAAGCTTGCTGAAGACGGGAATGTAACACTATTGGTAGAAACCAACGGTGTGTATGCCGATACAAAGCGATTGAAAACCGTACTAGATGCAGTAAACAGCCAGTTTATTGCCGCTCTTTGGGATATGCATCACCCTTATCGGTATGCAAATGAATCCCCTTATGATACCATTAAAAACTTGTCAAGCTATATTAAGTATGTACATACCAAGGACAGTGTGATGGAAGGCAACACCGTTTCTTACAAGATGATGGGCGAAGGTGACCTTCCCTTAAAGGATATGTTTGACGCATTAAATGCTCAGCGATATGATGGTTATGTTTCTCTGGAATGGGTAAAGCGTTGGTCAAAGGGCTTGTCTAATGCAGGGGTTGTAGTCCCTCACTATGCAAACTTTATGGCACCCTACCGCACCCATCACAAATATCCGTTGCAGGAAAACAAGAGAAAAACAGGAAAATATGTATGGCCGAAGGAGCATCTGATTGACTACACGTTTCCGGATGTGTTGGACAGAATGTGTGAAGAATTTCCCAACCAGTATGCATTTCGCTATACAGAGCTTGATTACACCAGAACCTATCCCCAGTTCAGAGATGATGTAGATCGTTTTGCAAGATCTCTGATTGCCATGGGCGTAGGAAAAGGAGATCACGTTGCTATTTGGGCAACCAACGTTCCTGCGTGGTACATTACCTTCTGGGCAACCACCAAAATCGGTGCAGTTTTGGTTACGGTCAATACTGCATATAAAATTCACGAAGCAGAATACCTGTTAAAACAGTCTGATACCCACACTTTGGTTATGGTCGACGGCTATAAGGATTCTGACTATGTGGGCATTATCAAAGAGCTTTGCCCCGAGCTTCAGACCTGTAAACCCGGCCAGTTATATTCATTAAGACTGCCGGAACTGCGGAACATTATCACCATTGACAGCCGTCAACCCGGTTGCTACACCTGGGAGGATGCAACTGCCCTTGCCGAACAAGTTCCTCTGTATGCCGTGGAGGCACGTCGCCGTCAGATTGATAAACATGACGTTTGTAATATGCAATACACCTCCGGAACCACAGGTTTCCCAAAAGGTGTTATGTTGACTCACTATAATGTAGTAAACAACGGAAAAGCCATTGGTGACTGTATGGATTTATCCACTGCAGACAGGATGATGATTCAGGTGCCCATGTTCCACTGCTTCGGCATGGTACTGGCAATGACCGCCTCTATGACTCACGGTGTCACCATGTCACCCATTCCGGCCTTTTCACCCAGAAAAGGGCTGGCTTGTATTAACAAAGAAAAAATAACCGCCTTTCACGGTGTTCCCACCATGTTTATTGCCATGCTGGAGCATGAAGATTTTGACAAGACGGATTTTTCCTACATGAGAACGGGCATTATGGCAGGAAGCCCCTGTCCCGTTAAAATTATGGAAGATGTCATTAACAAGATGAACATGAGCGAAATCTGTATTACCTACGGGCAGACTGAAGCCTCACCGGGATGTACCATGAGTAAAACCACCGATTCCATTGATGTTCGTGTCAATACGGTGGGAAGTGCTATTTTTGGTGTAGAAAACAAAATTGTTGACCCTGAAACAGGGGAAGATTTGCCTGATAATGTAGACGGTGAATTTGTCGCACGTGGCTACAATATTATGAAGGGATATTACAAAATGCCAGAAGCAACCGCCGCTGCCATTGATAAGGACGGTTGGTTGCATACAGGGGATTTAGCTCGCCGTCTGCCTGACGGAAACTATAAAATTACAGGCAGAATCAAAGATATGATTATCCGTGGCGGTGAAAACATTTATCCCAAAGAAATTGAAGATTTCATTTATACCTACGATAAGGTAAAAGATGTTCAGGTCATCGGTGTTCCTGACAAGCAGTACGGAGAAGAAATTATGGCTTGCGTTATCTTAAAGGAAGGCGAAGAATGTACGGAAGAAGAAATCAAAACCTATGTACGGGATCATATGGCAAAGCATAAGATTCCCAGATATGTGGCTTTTGTTGACAGTTTTCCCATGAACGCAGCAGGAAAAATTTTGAAATATAAAATGAGAGAGCAAGCTGTAGAAATGCTGAATCTCCAAGATGCAAGTAAAATTGTAACAGCTTAAAATTTGGTGGCTAGACGAGGGAACCTATTTAGGTTCCCTTTTATATTCCAAAATTTTTTTGAACTTACCCAAAATCATGACACGCACCTGCATCAAGATGATATTTCTCAAAAATACGAACAATGGCTTCCACAATATCAAAATCTGTATTTTCCCCTTGATTTTCCAATATTTCATTATAATCATCGGGGTCATAGTAATAATAATCTGCTTGCAGTACCTTCTGAATTTCCGAAACTACCTGAATGGCAACGGTGTCCGCCACATTTGTTTCATCAAACTCCAGATAACGGTCAAAATTTTCTTTCATCATAGCCATAATTGCTTCCATCACCAATTCTTTTTTTATCCCCATTCTACCTTCCTCCTTATAATAAAAAAGTGCGCAGCCGGAGCCACGCACCCAAAAATGCACAACTCCTTGTAGCGACACAATTTTTCCTTTTACTTTACATAAGCAAACGAAATGGAGCGTGCATTTTTATCATAGGATAAAAAATACACACTTATGTAAAGTAAATTAAGGAATATAAAATTATGTCGCAAATCTATTATACCATAGTTTTCAGAAAAAGAAAAGAGAAATTTTGAAATTATAGTAAAAATGCACCGATGCATAAAGCAATCTTCTTGCTTTGTGCGGTCAGTGCATCTTTCTTCAATTTTATTCTATTTTTTCAAAATCCGATGCTCCATGCTTACAAAGAGGACAAATAAAATCATCGGGCAATTCCTCGCCCTCGTACACATAACCGCAGATTTTACAGCGCCAGCCCTTTGCCTTTTTGTCAGGCTTTGGTTTTACATGTCTGTGATAATAAGAATAGGTCATAGAAGGAGCATCTCCCAACACCTCCGCTTCCGTCACCTCGGCTAAAAAGAGGCTGTGAGTACCTGCATCCATAATCTCTTTGATGCTGCACTCTAAGTAGGCATTGCAATGCTCTTTTACAACTGCCACATCATTTATTCCGCGTTCTACTGTTTGATTTTCAAACTTATTTACTGTTTTTCCCGACTGAAAGCCAAAATGTTGAAAAACAAAAAAAGGCGCAGATTCCGATAAAACAGATACATTAAACTTCCCTGTTTTCACCATCATAGCATGGGTATAATTGCTCTTGTTGACCCCTATCATCACCTGTAAAGGATTGTCTGTCACCTGCATGACGGTGTTGATGACACAACCATTGTCTTTTTCCCCATCCTTGGCGGTGAGGATATAAAGACCATAGCCCAGACGAAACATTGCCGACTTATCCATTTATTCTTCCTCCCTTTCTTTTTATTCTATCTTTTTTAGGAATAATTTATACTATTTTGTTCCTGTTGAACCAAAACCACCGCTTCCGCGAAGGGTATCGGACAAACTTTCCGTTACTTCAAATTCGGCTTTCAGGAAGGGTGCAATCACCAGCTGAGCAATCCGTTCTCCTGCCAAAACGGTTCTGCTTTCCTTTGAATGATTATATAGTGCCACCATAATCTCTCCCCGATAGTCCGCATCAATCACACCCACCTTGTTGGCAGGGGCAAGCCCCTTTTTGCTGGCAAGACCGCTTCTGGCGTAAATAAAACCACCGTAGCCTTGGGGGATTTCCATAGCAAGTCCCGTATGCACCAGCACCGTTTCTCCTGCTTCAACCACCGCATCTTCTATAGCATATAAATCCGCACCGGCAGAAAATTCTGACCCGTAAGTAGGCACCACTGCACGATCATCTAATTTTTGTATTGCTACTTTCATTTTTCTTCCTCCTCTATTCTCGTGTCTGTCCACAAGATAACTTTCCCTTGCTTCAAACTTTTTTGTACATCAATCAACCGTTGGTTTCCCGACCCACGAAACCGTAAATTTAAATCCTTTTCCGCCTCAATAAAGGGGCCGTCCACCAATACGTCAATGTAAGGGAGCAAACACCTGTCAGGCAGAGTATCCCAAGTGTAACCGCTGTATGCCCATACTGTTTTTTCCGGCAAAGTCTCTTGTATTTTTTTCAGCAAAGGAAACAAGACTTTCTGATGCTCCGGAACAAAGGGCTCTCCGCCCAGCAGGGAAAATCCCTTGATATAGGAGGGAGCTAACGCGGATAAAATTTCTTCTTCTGTTCGGCTCGTATAAGGAGCGCCGTATTGGTAATCCCAGGTTTCTTTATTAAAGCATCCTGGGCACCGATGAGGACATCCGCTGACAAACAGGGATACTCTCACCCCAGGGCCGTTGGCAACATCATGAGGTTTTATCACTGCATAATTCATATATTTTTTCCTTTTTTACAAATGTAATACTCTCGCCTTAATTTCCTTGGTTTTTCCTACATTCCAGAAGTTTTCTCCAAGGTATCCGCAGGTTCGTCTGGTCACATTCATCTTTCTGTGATCCATGTTATGACAAACAGGGCATTCCCACTCGTTGTCATCATTTATCATAATTTCTCCGTCGTAACCGCACTCATGGCAGTAATCACTCTTAGTATTAAACTCCGCATACTGGATATTGTCGTAAATAAACCGTACCACATCCTCCAATGCTTCCAGATTATTCCGCATATTGGGAATTTCCACATAGGAAATAGCACCTCCCGAGGAAATGGTCTGGAACTGGCTTTCAAAGGCAAATTTGGAAAAGGCGTCAATCTCCTCCCGTACATCCACATGATAGGAATTGGTATAATAGCCTTTGTCAGTCACGTCCTTGATGGTACCAAATCGTTGTTTGTCAATCCGTGCAAAACGATAGCACAAAGATTCTGCAGGAGTACCATACAGAGCAAAGCCGATACCCGTTTCTTTTTTCCAACGGTCGGTGGTATCCCTTAGATGTTGCATCACCTTCAGGGCAAATTCCTTGCCCCCTTCTTGGGTATGGGAAACACCTTTCATGAGCTTCGTTAATTCATAAAGTCCGATATAGCCCAAGGAAATACTGGAATAGCCCCCGTACAGGAATTGATCTATGGTTTCACCCTTATCCAGCCTTGCAATGGCTCCGTATTGCCAATGCACAGGGCTCACATCCGACTTAACCCCCTGCAATGCCCGATGACGGCACATAAGCGCCTCAAAGCAAAGTGCAAGTCTGTCCTCCATCAGTTTCCAGAATTCTTCCTCGTCCCCTTTTGCCAGAATACCAAGCTGAGGAAGATTCAGGCTCACCACTCCTTGGTTGAACCGTCCTTCAAACTTATCATTTCCTTCATCGTCCTTCCAGGGTGATAAAAAGCTTCTGCAACCCATGGGACTGAATACATTATTTTCATAATGCTCCCGCATTTTCTTTGCGGAAATATAGTCAGGATACAACCGCTTTGCAGAACATTTTACCGCCAATTTGGTGATGTAATCATACCGACCTCCCTTAAGGCAGTTGTGCTCGTCAAGAACATACACCAATTTTGGAAAAGCGGGGGTCACATAAACACCCTGTTCATTTTTTATGCCCTCTAACCTCTGGCGGAGAATTTCTTCTATAATCATCGCATTTTCTTTCAGATATTCATCCTGCGGATCAAGGTGTAAAAACAAAGTTACAAAGGGAGACTGACCGTTTGTGGTCATCAAAGTATTGATCTGATACTGAATGGTTTGTACTCCGGAACGAAGCTCGTCCGTCACTCTGTCCCGTGTCAGTTTTTCCAGCACTTCCTCGCTCAGTTCACCATTTGCCACCTCACTAATGCTCTTTTTATATTTTAAATAGCTTTTCTTAAGATATTTCCCCAAATGACGGATATCCACCGACTGACCGCCATACTGACTGCTTGCAACGGCAGCGATAATCTGCGTCATAACAGTACATGCAACCTGAAAGCTTTTGGGGCTTTCAATCATTTTTCCGTTCATCACAGTACCGTTGTCCAGCATATTTCCGATATCAATCAAACAGCAGTTAAAAATGGGCTGTAAAAAATAATCTGCATCGTGAAAATGAATCGCACCCTCCTCGTGGGCATTGGAAATTTTTTCGGGCAGTAAAATGCGCTTGGTTAAATCCTTGGATACCTCTCCCGCAATCAAATCACGTTGAGTTGCAGCGGCAACCGCATTTTTATTAGAATTTTCCTCCATCACATCCCGATTGGCGTTCTGAATCAGGGTCAGAATGGATTCATCCGTGGTGTTTGCCTTTCTTACCAACGCTCTGGAATAACGGTAAATAATATAGATTTTTGCCAATATATAATGATTGAATTCCATCAGCTTACGTTCGATAATATCCTGAATATCCTCTACCAGCATTCTTTGCTTATTTCTTTTTTCAATGTAGGAGAGAATCTCGTCAATTTCTTGCTGTGACGCACGTTCCGATTCTTCTACCGCATCATTTGCCTTCTGAATGGCAACCGCAATCTTCGTCCTATCATATTCCACAATCCGTCCGTCTCTTTTTATGACTTGCATTTCCCTTTTCTCCTTTCTTTTTTTCGATGTATTTATAATCATACTCCTTTTTTTCGGAAAAATCAGTTGCATTTGCAACAAAAATATGTTATTATAAAATATATGGTAAAATTTTTTTATTTAAACACAATATCTTGTGGAGGTACTTATGAAAAAGCCTGCTATTTTCTATTCTATCACTCAGGAAGAAATTGATGCAATGATGCACTGTTTCAAGGCAAAACGAAAAAAATATTCTTGCGGGGACACCATTGTAATGTATGCTAATGAATTTGATCAGATTGGGATTCTGCTGTACGGAGAAGCAGAATTGGTTCGATACGAGGAGGACGGAACCCGCACCATTTTAGAACGATACGACCCTGACCATATTTTCGGCAAGCTGAATATTGTACCTGCCGATACAGCATCCATTATCTGCTCCAAAGACTGTGAAGTCATTACCTTTTCTTATTATCACCTGGTGGACCGCTGTCCCAACGTCTGCCCACATCACAGCACTTTGGTAGAAAACGTTCTTCGTATGATGATACACCGTAGCATGAATTTGAGCAGTCGGATTGATATTCTGAGTCACCGCACTTTACGGGGAAAATTGCTGGCATACTTTGAAACTACCGCCAAAACCTTAGACACGCGCACCTTCACCCTTCCCTTTTCCATGAACGATTTGGCAGACTTTCTTTGCGTGAACCGCAGTGCCATGATGCGTGAAATGAAAAAAATGAAGGAGGAAGGATTATTTCTCTCCAAAGGCAGACAAATTACTTTGTTATAAAGGGAAATTTTAGAATAAAAAAATATCGTTCATAACAACGATATTTTTTTAAATAATTTAAGCTTCTGTTCTTCCGTAAATTCTCTTGATTTCCTCGGTTTCATTTCCCTGTTCATCATAAATATACAAAGGTGGCAACACATCCATGCCCGGTTTTCCGTCCCGAACACCTTCCACCAAAATCATCGTTGCCTTTTCGTTCGGTTTTGGATAGACCCCTCGAAATCGCTTGGGTTCCAGCTTCCTTTGTCGCATTCCTACAAGCAAATCCTCCATTCTGTCAGGACGGTGAATCATACAGACTCTGCCCCCTGATTTTACCGACCACGCCGCCCCATCCAACACATCTGCAAGGGTGCACATGACCTCATGCCTTGCCCATGTTACCTCATCGCTGGTATTTAATAATCCACGCCCTACTTCCATATAAGGGGGATTGCAGGTCAGTGTATCATAACTGCCACAGGAAACCAAAGACCTGATGCCCCTGATATCACCCTGACACACCGTCAGCTTTTCTTTAAGCTTATTTTTTTCAATACTTTTTTGAAACAATTCGCAGTTTCGACCGGAAATTTCTATACCCGTAATATGCGCCGCCTTTGTTTTTCCTGCAAGTAAAATAGGGATAATCCCGTTTCCGGTGCATAAATCCAAAACTCGTTCCCCTGGTCTCACCCGACAAAAATCTGCCAAAAGCACTGCATCCACACCAAAACAAAAAAGGCGTTTATCTTGATAAATTCCAAAACCGCCCAGTTGCAAATCATCCCAGCGTTCCCATTGATTCATCATTTTTATCTCCTGATTGTATAAAAAAAGCTCATGGTTTCCCACGAGCTTTTTTCTTTTTTGATTAGTCCTCGGAAGGAGCATCAACAGGACAAACTCCTGCACAAGCACCGCAGCTTACGCATGCGTCTGCATCGATTACGTATTTGCCATCTCCTTCAGAAATAGCAGAAGTAGGACATTCAGAAGCACAAGCACCGCAGCTGATGCAATCATCACTAATTTTGTATGCCATTGGAAAACACCTCCTCCATGGAATTCCTGCAAAAACAGGTCACTTTTTGTTATTATAACATAGATTTTAACAAATTTCAAGTCTATTTTATTCTTTTTCTAATTCTTTTAGAATTTTTTCAGCATTTTTTTCTTCTTCTGTCATCTTTTTATTTTCTTTTCCCTGAGGGTTCGCCTTTACTATTTTCAGCTCTGAAACAGGATAAACCTGCATACTCTCATCTCGCTCCAGTTTCACCTTAATCTGACCGCGAAGAAGGTTCACCGAGGTTACTTCCCCTTTTCCGTCAGGCGTTTTTACAATCGCCCCCACCTTAGGAGTGATTTTATGCAAATCCTCATAAGCCTCCTGCTCGTATTTTAAGCAACACATGAGTCTGCCGCACACACCCGAAATCTTGGTAGGATTCAAAGACAAGCTCTGTTCCTTTGCCATTTTAATGGAAACGGGTGCAAATTCTCCCAAAAAGCTGGCACAACATAAGCTTCTTCCGCAAATTCCCAAACCTCCCAGAAGCTTTGCTTCATCTCGAACGCCAATCTGTCGAAGTTCGATTCTGGTACGGAATACAGATGCCAGACCCTTTACCAATTCTCTGAAATCCACACGTCCTTCTGCGGTAAAATAAAACAAAATTTTACTGCCATCAAAGGTATATTCCACGTCAATCAGCTTCATATCCAAATTGTGTTCCCGAATTTTCTCTTGACAAACGGCAAATGCCTCCCGCTCTTTTTTTGCGTTGTTCAGGATTCTCTCCTCGTCTTCTTTTTCCGCCAGACGAAGCATCTTTTTTAAAGGAGCCGTAATTTCAGATTCCTCTATCTGAAAATTAGGCATCACCACCGTCCCGAATTCCACTCCTCGAGCAGTTTCCACAATGACATGGTGATCTCTTTCCACCTTTTTGCCCGCAGGGTCAAAATAATATATTTTTCCAACGTTTTTAAAGCGTACACCAATTACCTCAAGCATTTTTATTCTCCTTTCCCGCCGCCAGACACTCACATAACAAATCCGTTACCGCCAGCGAAAAGTTTACCTTTAGATTTCCGAAAAGTTCATCTCCCCGCAACCTCATTGCCGATCTTTGCAACACATCAAAAACTCTCAGCAGGGATTTTAAATCCAATAAATTGGAAAGTCTTCTTGCAAACGACGACCCGCCCTTCCCGCAAGCGGAGCATTCTATTGCCTCTGCCGTTAAATCAATCAACCCGTCTATAATCTCTTCCCACAAATCCTTTTCTTTTTCAAAAAAGGTGCTTAAAGGAAGTAAATCGCCTTTTTCAAAGAACAAACAAAACAGTTCTGATGCTGTTTCCCTTCTGGGCAAAAAGGACTCATCCTCCGCAATCTGCAATGCACGGCCCGGAATTCCTCCCGATGGACGCAAAAGCTTAGCCGCCTTGTTTTCATCATAGCGGCTTCGTAAAAATGCTGCCATATCCTCATCATCCAAGGGTAAAAACCGCAGTAAAACACTTCTGGAACGAACTGTTTCCAGTACCTTTCCCGCATTCTTGCACAACAGTACAAACACACAGTAATAGGGTGGTTCCTCTAATATTTTCAAGAGACTGTTCTGAGCAGGCTCCAGCATTTCGTCCGCATGGGGAATGACAAATAGCTTCCATTCACCCATAAAGGGCTTACTGTAAGCATCCTGACGCAAAATCCGCATGGCATCCACCGAGCCCGGTTTTACCTTCTCTGCTAAAAAATAATTCTCATCGGCAACAATGAAATCAGGATGCGAACCCGCCTTTAATTTTAGGCAATGATCACATACCCCGCAGTCACCACCTTTTTTGCATAGCAAAAGACGAGAAAGCTGGTGAACCGTTGTCATTTTCCCGATTCCCTCTGCCCCCTCGAATAAATAAGCATGGCTTAGCCGACGGCTTCTTACTCCATCGGCTAAGCTCTGCAAAATATGACCATGTCCGAATAACTTACTCATGAAAACTCCTAAATTTTTTCAAACCGGTCAACATCAAGAACAAAGACGGTTGCACCCCCTACATCAATTTCGATGGGAAAGGAATCCAAACTGCTTTCAATATTTCCCATCACATTGGGGTTTACCACCATACGTTTTCTTCTTTCGCACTTCGTACGAATCACATCAATAACCGCTTCCGCATTTTCATCGCTAACACCAACCATCAAAGTGGTATTGCCGGCTTTCAAAAAACCGCCTGTGGTTGCAAGCTTGGTCACAGAATATCCCTCTTTATTCAAAGCGGACATCAAATTGTTCCCATCAATATCGTGCACAATCGCAAGAATTAATTTCATAAAACCCCCCCTGTCTTTTTTTCTAATCTAATTATAACATATTTTTTTGATTTTGACAATATTTTTTATGAATTTTTTCATACTTTACGTTAATTTGTTTATATTAACAGGGAGGTGATTACACTTGCTGGGAGCGTTATTTGGATTTTTCAGCGGAATTATCAGCGGTATGGGAATCGGCGGCGGTGTAATACTGATTCCTTTGCTTGCCATTTTTCTGCATATTGAACAGCAATCTGCACAGGGGATCAATTTATTTTACTTTCTTCCTACCGCCATTGCCGCTTTGCTGGTGCACATAAAAAACAAACAAATTGAATTTCGTCCTGCACTGACTTTGGTTGCCTGTGCCATTCCAGGAAGCCTATTGGGCGGATGGATTGCAGTAACCCTTTCCCCGGGATTGTTACGAAAGCTGTTTGCTGTATTTTTACTTTTGATGGGAGTACACGAGTTGTTAACCAAAAAGGAGAAAAAGAAATGAAGAAATTCGGAAAATATCTGTTATTCGGCAGTATTACCGGAGTGCTTAACGGCTTGTTTGGCTCAGGTGGCGGTGTTGCAGCGGTGTTGGTATTAAAAAAAGTATTTGGTCTGGAAACCAAAAAGGCTCATGCATCTGCACTGATGGTTATTTTCCCCTTGTCAGTCATCAGTCTTATCATCTATTTATTCAAAGCCCATATCCCCATGGATACTGCTCTTTGGACAAGCGTCGGAGGTATTGTCGGAGGCTTGACAGGAGCAAAACTATTAAAAAAATTGTCTGCACTCTGGGTCACAAGGTTGTTCGGTATTATGATGATTGCAGCAGCAATCCGGATGTTTTTTGCATAAATGACTTGTAAAACAAAAAGGAATGTGATACAATTACAAATGTGAAAAGGAGGAACCGAACATGAGCCATAAAGAAAAATTTCTTGACTATTATAAAACCTATATTACAAGAGAGGGTGCCGACCAGCTTTTAGACTATCTCCTCTCACCTTCCAGTGATTTCTTTACTGCCCCTGCCAGCACACGGTTTCATGGTGCTTACGAAGGAGGCTTGGTAGAACACAGCATCAATGTATATGAATGTCTGAAGGATTATCTAAGCCGTCCCAGAGTAAAAGAAACTTACGGTCTGACTGTATCAGAGGAAACTATTGCCATCAGCGCCCTGCTCCATGATGTTTGCAAAGTCAACTGTTATAAGCCCGGATTTCGCAATGTAAAGGATGACAAAGGAGTGTGGCAAAAGGTGCCCACTTACGAGTTTGACGACAAACTTCCCTATGGACACGGCGAAAAATCGGTTTATATTATTAACGGCTTTATGAGGCTGACCCGAGAAGAAGCCTTTGCCATTCGTTATCACATGGGATTTTCCGGAACAGAGGACATCCGTAACGTAAGCAATGCTTTTGAACAGTTCCCCCTTGCCTTTGCCCTTGCAACGGCAGATATGGAGGCTACATATTTTATCGAAGGGAAATAAAAAAGGAGGGAGATTGCCCCTTCCTTTTTTATTTCCACAATTTTATTGCTCCGGAATGATGGAGATTGATAATCAGAATCAGAACAATCACACCCAGCAACATTCCAAAAATACCCAATATTTTCAATCCTATATACAGCGCCATCAAGGTCAGGAGGGGATGAATCCCAATCTGCCCGCTGACCACTTTAGGTTCTAAAATCTGTCGCATAATCAGGCAAACTCCGTAGGTAATAATCAGCCCTATTGCTAACTTATAATCACTCAATAACAAAGCACCCAATGCCCATGGTATCAACACTGTTCCCGTTCCCAGAATGGGAAGCATATCCACCACCGCCAAAACGAGAGCAAATATGAAAGGAGATTTCACACCAATAATGGCAAATGCAATCAAAAGCTCTCCAAAGGTAATGGACATCAGAATCAGCTGAGCCTTAACATATTTGAAAAAGGCACCCGACAAATATCCTTTGATTTCCTTGAATCTTAATCTCCATTTTTCTGTAATTTGCCGATTCAAAAATCCTAAAATTTTCTCTTTATCACTGCTAATAAAATAAGTGGCAATCAAAAATACCAAAATTCCCACCAAAAGAGAGGGGAGTCTTTTTACGATTCTGTAAGCAAAAGACCCTGCCACCGTGGTCAGGGAAGTTAGAACCCCTGACAGATTTTCCAAAGCGGTTGCAATCAGGTTTTCCAATTCCACATCAAAACCGAAATCACTTACATAGTGATTGAGCATATGAATCTTTTCTTCAATGGTATTAAAAGCATAGGGCAGCCGATCCATCAGATAAGGCATATATTCTGCCAAGGAGCTGATTTCCATTATCAACCGTTTCCCTACCAAAAAAAACACTAGTATAATCAGACTGATGACCACTAAAATAGACACAATAGAGGAAAGTTTTCTCGGAACTTTCACCTTTTTCTCTAAAAATTTCACCAGTGGCTCTGCCATCCAGGCGAACAATACCGCCAATAAGAAGGGCAAAAACCACCCTATCATCTTAGTAAAAAAGAAATAGGCAACCAAACACCCCAATATAATATAAAACAACAAAAAGGCAAATCGAAAATGTTTTTCTAAGGGTAATTTAGGCATCAAACCCCTCCTTTAATCTTTCAAAAATTCTGCCATTAACCGGAATCCCGGTGTAACCGTTACGCCGCTCCTTTCTCCGCTTGCTTCATCATAAGTCACATTATTTTCTTCTTTTCGTCTGCTGTCAAACATAGCAAAGGGAACAGGATCGGAAGTATGAGTTCCCAGAGCAAGAGGCGTTGGATGATCAGGCAAAACAAGCAATTTGTAGTCCTCGCCGCTTTCTTTCAGATACTCCCATACAGGACGAATAATTTTTTTATCAATCAGCTCAATGGACTTAATTTTATTTTCCTGCTCAAACCGATGACCGCTTTCGTCTGCCGCTTCCACATGAATGTAAACAAATTCCTGACCGCGGGAAAGGGCATCAATCGCAGCTTGTGCCTTTCCTTCAAAATCAGTATCCACATTTCCCGTTGCCCCCGGCACATCAATAGATTCCATCTGAGCACATTTGGCAATTCCTTTAATCAGGTCGACGGCAGATATAACCGTTCCTTTTTTACCGTACAGCTCCATAAAAGGAGAAAGACCCGGTTTCGTCCCCTGCCCCCAAATCCAGATAGAGTTAGCAGGTCGTTTTCCTCTTGCAATTCTTGCCTGATTGACCGGATGATTCTTTAAAATCTCATAGCTTTTTTCCATCATATCCACAATCACAGGATTGTTGGGTAAGTATTCCCCGATCGTCCGACCGGAAATATCGTGAGGGGGAGTTAATTCAAACTCAAATTGTACTCCGTGCCAAAGGAGAAGATGCCGATAACTGATTCCTCCAAAATAAGATAATTCCTCCGTTTTAAAAGCTTCATTTACACAGGAAATCAATTCATGGGCTTCTTGAGTGGAAATTTCATCCGCACTGTAATCTACCATGGTTTTTTTACTGTATGGTTCTTCGTCAGACAGTGTTACCAGATTACAGCGGAAGGACACATCTCCTTCCTTCATCTCCACTCCGATGCTTGCCGCCTCCAAAGGAGAACGACCGGTATAACACTGTTCAGGATCAAAACCCATAACCGAAAGGTTTGCCACATCGCTCCCCGGTTTGAATCCCTCCGGAACCGTTTTCACCATTCCAACAGAGCCTTGTGCCGCAATCGCATCCATCATGGGTTTGTTTGCCACCTGCAAAGGAGTTTTCCCTCCCAGAGTATCACAAGGAAAATCCGCCATTCCATCTCCTAAAAAGACAACATATTTCATCCTTCAATCACATCCTTTTATCGTAAAACAACATTCTTTTCTACTATTATATCAAAAAAATTGAAAAAAGCCAAGAAAAAATTGATATTTTTTATTTCAATTTTTTTCAAATAAGACTTGCTAAGACGATTCATTCTATGATATAATAGAAAGAAAATTACAAAATAGTAAAAACTTCGATGTAGGAGGCTATTTCACATGATTAAGGTTGCAATACTGGGGTACGGTACTGTTGGCTCCGGTGTTTACGAAGTAATTATGAATAACCGCAACAGCAGTGACGAAGCAAAACGGATGGATGTAAAGCACATTCTGGATTTGCGTGATTTCCCCGAGTTGCCTCACAGCCACCTGTTCACAAAGGATTATCAGGATATTATAGACGACCCTGAAGTCAGCGTTGTGGCAGAGGTAATGGGCGGTCTGCATCCGGCTTATGAATATACAAAGCAAGCATTGGAAGCTGGAAAGCACGTCGTTACTTCCAATAAAGAGCTGGTGGCAACCCACGGTGCAGAGCTGTTGCAGCTGGCACGAGAAAAAAATATTAACTATATGTTTGAAGCCAGCGTTGGGGGTGGCATTCCCATTATTCGTCCCTTGACCTCTTGTTTGGCGGCAAATGACATTTATGAAATCTTAGGAATCTTAAACGGTACCACTAACTATATCTTAACACAGATGATTTCCGAGGGCGACAGTTTTGAGGAAGCTTTGAAAAAGGCACAGGAAAACGGCTATGCGGAACAGAATCCCGATGCCGATATTTTAGGATACGATGCTTGCCGTAAGATTGCTATTTTAGCATCTCTGGCATGCCATAAAAATGTGGATTGTAATTTGATTCACACCGAGGGCATCACCCGTATTACATTAGAAGATGTAGAATTTGCGTCCCGTATGGGCTATGTCATCAAGTTGCTGGGTTGTTTTAAAAAGACAGATGAGGGCATTATTGTCAGAGTTTCTCCTATGATGATTCCAAAGGATCATCCCCTGTCAGGTGTGGAAAGTGTGTTCAACGGTATCTTTGTCAAGGGCGGTGCTGTTGGTGAACTGATGTTCTACGGCAGAGGCGCAGGAAAGCTTCCTACCGCCAGTGCAGTTGTTGCCGATATGATTGACAGTGCCCGTAATATCGATCGGAACAAACCCTTAATCTGGAATAAGACAGAAGAAAACTTTATTCTGGATTACAAAGAAGATACTTTAGCATATTATGTTCGTGTAACGGGAAATGAAACTGCAAAAGAAAGCATTTCTTCCCTGTTTGGAAATACGGAAGTCATTTCTGCAGGAGACAACATGGCTTTTATGACTCCTGTTGGAAAAGACGGTGTGCTTTCCAACTCTATTTTGGAGCTGGAAGGAAAAGGAATGAAAGTTCTTTCCACAATCCGTGTATTGAAGGAAAATTAAAAGGAGGATACGATTGTGAGTCTTATCGTAAAAAAATTCGGCGGCAGTTCGGTGGCAGATGCAGACAAACTAAAAAATGTTGCTAACCGAATTGTGGAATCCTATGATAATGGGGACCAAGTCATCGTTGTAGTGTCCGCCCAAGGGGATACCACAGACGATTTAATTGAAAAAGCAAAAGAGGTGAATCCCAAACCCTCAAAAAGGGAAATGGATATGCTCCTTTCTACAGGAGAACAAATCACCATTTCCTTGTTGGCAATGACCTTGGAAAATATGGGCTATCCGGTAATTTCTCTCACCGGCTGGCAGGCAGGCTTCCTGACCAACTCTGATTACAGCAATTCCAGAATTAAAACCATAAATACCGAAAGAATTAACGCAGAACTGGATAAGAACAACATTGTAATCGTAGCCGGCTTTCAGGGATTGAATAAATATGATGACATTACAACCTTGGGCAGAGGCGGATCCGATACATCTGCCGTAGCTTTGTCAGCTGCATTTCATGCTGACTTGTGCGAAATTTATACAGATGTAACGGGAGTTTATACCGCTGACCCCAGAATTGTGAAGAACGCTCGTAAGCTGGACGAAATTTCTTATGACGAAATTTTGGAGCTTGCAAGTCTTGGTGCAAATGTGTTGCATAACCGTTCTGTGGAAATGGCAAAAAAATATAATGTGAATTTAGAAGTATTGTCCAGCTTTGAAAAAGTGCCGGGCACCATTGTGAAGGAGGAGAAAAAAGTGGAAAAAATGGTTGTTAGAGGTGTTGCAAGAGATAATAATGTATCCCGTATCGCAATTATCGGCTTGGCGGACGAACCGGGAACCGCATTTAAAATTTTCTCTATGCTTGCAAAAAAAGGTGTGAATGTAGATATTATCTTACAGAGTATCGGTCGTAACAATACAAAGGATATTTCCTTCACCGTATCCCGTGACAATCTGGAAGCTGCTTTAAAGGTGTTGAATGAATCGAAAGAAAGTATGGGAGCAAGTGATATTACCCATGACGATAATGTTTCCAAGGTTTCCATCGTAGGCTCCGGTATGGTAAACAATCCGGGTGTTGCTGCGAAAATGTTCGAGGCACTGTATGATGCCAATATCAATATTCAAATGATTTCCACCTCTGAAATCAAAGTCTCTGTCCTAGTGGAAGAACGCTTGGCTGAAAAGGCTGTTATTGCAATTCACGATAAATTTAATATCTAATCATGTATGGATAAGTGGCTGCAGCAAAATAATTTTGCTGCAGCCCTTTTTGTATATTTTTGGTATACCCCTTCCAAATTCCGTCAATACTTTAATTGAAAACAAAATGACGGCACAGAAGGGACGGTAATCAATGATCAATAAGGTTGAAATTTGCGGTGTAAACACGGCGAAACTGCCTGTATTGACAAATGAGGAAAAGGACAAGTTGTTTGCCCGGATTCAAAAGGGAGACAAGCTTGCCCGTGAAGAATTTATTCGGGGAAATTTAAGATTGGTGTTAAGCGTGATTAAACGGTTTCATAACCGTGGAGAAAGCGCAGACGATTTGTTTCAGATTGGATGCATCGGTTTGATAAAATCCATTGACAATTTCGATGTAACTCAAAATGTAAAATTTTCCACTTATGCCGTTCCCATGATTATCGGAGAAATCCGCCGGTATCTCAGGGACAACAATGCCATTCGGGTCAGCCGTTCTCTCAGAGATACGGCATACAAAGCCCTGCAGACAAAAGAAAAACTGACTCTCTTACTTTCAAGAGACCCTACTATTGAAGAAATTGTAAAGGAGATGGGCATAGAAAAGGAAGATGTGGTGTTTGCCCTTGATGCTATTCAAGATCCTGTTTCTCTGTTTGAACCTGTCTATCACGACGGAGGAGACACCATGTTTGTCATGGATCAGGTGAGTGACGAAAAAAACAGAGATGAAAATTGGATTGAAGAAATTGCGCTTCGTGAGGCAATGCGTCATCTTAACCCACGGGAAAAGCACATTCTCACTTTGCGTTTTTTTGAAGGAAAAACCCAAATGGAGGTGGCAGATTCCATTGGTATCAGTCAGGCACAGGTGAGCAGATTGGAAAAAGCCGCCATTCAGCACATGAAAAAGTTGATGTAAAATTTTAAAAAAAGTGTTGACAAAAGCCCGTCTATCTGCTATAATATATAAATGTGTTAAGGAAATATGCGGATATGGCGGAATTGGCAGACGCGCATGGTTCAGGTCCATGTGAGAGCAATCTCATGGAGGTTCAAGTCCTCTTATCCGCACCAAACAGTAGAAATCCGAACCTTGTACCAATTGGTGAAGGGTTCGGATTTCTATTATATCTTGACTATCCTAATTTTAATAGCAAACTTAAATAGTATAAAAGCACTTGCATGATTCTTTCTGCAAGTGCTTTTTCTTTTGATTGTAATTAATTTACTTTGTAGTTTTTATCAAATGCATATTTCTTTATCGTTGGAAATACTGACGAATCAACTTGTTGAGCTGCGATAACT
>JAZNAU010000024.1:0-8784 GCA_045586685.1 Clostridia bacterium | reverse complement strand
TCACTCCGATGATGTCGCAGACAATGGAAGAAAATCCAAAAGTTGGCGAAAGCTTCAAGGACTTCTACATAAATCCAATTAGAGCAAAACTGTTTGCGGTGACCGCAAAATTTACAAGACATAGAATATTCAGAACGCATTGTTATTCTCCCTTTCCAAATTTAATAAATTCGCGGTCAAAAGCACCACGCCAACCGAGCACACGCACTAAACGCAAACGATAAAACAGCTCTTTCATTTTTGTATCTCCTTCCTTTTGGCAAGTATAGAATAACACAACCAAGAGTAAAAAGCAAGTGGTAAAATACACAAATTTGGGAAAATAATTTTGTTGATTTTTTTCGCATTTTTTGCTTGACAAATTGTTGGGGGTGTGGTATAATGGAAATTTCGCTAGCCGCGTACGTGTGCGGGCGATCGCAATTTAAAGTGTTAAAGTGCTAATGCATTAGTGTGTTAGCACTTTACTGTGATAAAGTATGAAAGTACTTTAATGAATTAAAGTACTAATGCATTAATACATTAAAGTATTAAATTCGTCAATTTGCACAAAAAAAATCCCCTTGTGCAATTTGCACAAAGGGATTTATCTGTTTAACTGCGAGGTGCGGACAGAACGATTTTATACTTTTTCTCATTAAAGTACAAAAGTATTTCTCGTTCAGGATTGATAATTTCAACATTATCAACTAAGCAACACAATGCATCATCAATACACTGTATGATTTCCCGTTTGTCGTTGTCCGCTTTTCGCTCTCTGGTGACTTTCTTGCCGTATGCGTTAACTGCGTTTTTCTTGCGGTCAGCCTGTTTCATCGTGCGTTCAACTGCTTTTTGTTCTTCGGTCAACTCGAACAGCTTTTCACCTTTATCAATAGCCTTGTCCGCATTCATCAGCTCAACCGCTTCGGCGTAGGTTAAATCAAGAGTTTTCATAAGGTGGGTAATCTGCGGATTAAGATTTTCACCGATTTTTGCAGAAGCAATCATTTTATTCATTTTTAATCACTCCCTTTTGGAAAATTGCGGGGGATTACTCCCCCGCTTGGGGGTCAACTCACGCAAGCTTATAATAAACCTTGCGTTTATCGTTAACCTTTTCAATCTTGCCTTCGTCCACAAGGGGACGAACAACCGCAGACACCTTGGGAACGGAGTATTCCGCACAAGCGGGGACAAGCTTGATGAGGTCAGCGGGTGCGTAAAGGTGGTTGATTTCCATATAGGAAAGAATTTCCTCGGCAACCTTGGCGTTTTCGGTCTGGGTCTTGGTCAGACGCTTTTCGCCGTCCTTGGTGGTGTTCTTGCGGTTGAGCAGGTCAATCTCGTGATTGATAAACTCAACAAGGTCGGCATTTGCCTGTACTGCGGGGATTGCCAGCAGAGCGTTGTAGCGGTCACGCTTGGTGGGCTTGCGGGTGGTGGTGTTGGAAGTAGTCATAGTATCAAACTCCTTTAATAAGATTTTTATTGTTAAGGGGGAGTGCCCCTTACATTTAAGATTATAACACTTTAGGGGTTATTTGTCAACACTTTTTTGAAAAGTTTTTCAACTTTTTTTTGGAGAAGTGCTTACCATTTAGGAAAGCACTTGTTAAACTCCTTGCCCTTACAATCAAACTGGTGGGCATTTTTGGTAAATTTCTTATGGAGGGAATAGCACTTGACAAAAATAGCCATTTCAATAAGTGCGTCAGAAAGTGCGGTGTGTTCCTCGATGTAATCGGGATTATTAGTAATGTATGCATAAACTGCTTCGGCAGAAGTAGCACAGGATTTACCGCTTCGGCTGATGAAGTCGTGCTCGTGGCAGAACTTGGAAAAACGCTTCTGATGGGTGATGGTCTGAAGTGCCATCAAATAAAGGTCGATAAACTCAAAATCTTCAAGCAGGTCACGGCAAGAAGTTTTGCAGAAGTCAAAACCGCTATTGTATGCCATTACATACTTGACGCCATAAAAATGGCACAGATTGCGAATGATGGAAACTGCTTCGGCTTCAGTAGCCACAGCGGTCAATTCTCCTTTTGCAAGCCGTTCTGCATAAATGGGGAAATTTCGCTTTGCATAATCATCATCTTTGATTTTGTCGTAATGTTCCATAACAAGCAGGGAGGTATTGGCAAAAATTTCGCCCTTTTTGTTGTGAATGGTAGCACCAAAATTATAAGTGCCAGTGGGGTGGGCAGCTCCGCCTATGGTTTCAGTGTCGATGGTGCAATAAAGATTTTCTTTCATGGTGATAACTCCTTAATTTTTATTATTGAGAGTTGGCTTCCCTCTCTCAACCTGTGACTACATTATAGCACTTGTCATATTAAAAGTCAACACTTTTTTGAAAAAATTTTAATAAATATTTTTTTAACAATCTTTTAACGTATTAGCACTTTAATGTATAAAAGTATACAAAGAGTAATCAATTTAGGGATTTACCGCATTAGCACTTTAACTCGTGAAAGTGTGAAAAAATTAACGCTTTAGCGATTTAAAGTGAAAAACCGGCTGTTTCGCCCAAGGGCGGCCGGCCAATTTTACCACACCTGGCCGCAAATGTCAAGGAAAATTTTTTCGTCAAAATGCACAAAAATGCAAAGACCCTTGGAAGTTCATTCCAAGGGTCTCCGCAGAAAGAAAGAGAAACAGAAAAGAAAGGAGATTATTAAAATCCTGTATTGGGGTCGGACTTGTTAAGGACAAATCCGCCAGAAGCCTTTATTCGGTTGTTATTAAAAAATACGCAGCACTTCGGCCTTTTGTGCAGCTAAAACCTCTTGCAATTCCTTGAGCAATTTCAAGAGCCTGACTGCGGGCACATTCAAAATTGGGGCTAACCAAATGCAAAGGAATTTTGCAATTCTCAATAATAGTATTATTGTCAGCATCAACAAAGAAAATTGCCATTGCAATAAAAAGATTAAAAGTAGCCATTTTTATTTACCTCTTTTCCATTTTTTGGGGAAGTGCTTAAAGGACTTTAAGCACTTCCATGATTTCTTCGGGCATAAAGGAAACTCCGTTTCCACTCATTACCCATGCATTACGGTTGCCAATTTCATCATCAAAGAGAACACCCATATTATCAGCAATTTCATGCTTGGGAGTTCCATAGGGAACGATTTTGATTTCGTCCCACATCACAGAGGGGAGATGGCTTGCAAGCCATTCCATCTTAACCTTGGTGACTTCATCATTGAAGTCAGCAGAGCCAGACTTGGAGAGCCAAGAGATGATACCCAGTTCGTAACCCTCACGCTGAAGTCTGTTGAGGACTTTTGCAAGGGAGCAGAAGCGGAGCATAGGCTTTGCGTTGCGGTAAGGATAGGCGTCCTCGGCAAGCAGATATTCAAGCCAGTTTTCAACGCCGTAGAAGTTAGCGATAGTGCCGTCCATGTCAAAGTAAATAGTCATTTTTTTTCAGTTCCTTTCTTAATTTCTGTATTCATTATAGCACCGATTGACTCATTTGTCAATACTTTTTTTGAAAAGTTTTTTATTTTTTTTTACCACCAATTATTGCCAAGGTCGGCAAGGGTGTATCGGTCTTCAATTTCTTCTTCATCGTCATATTCACAAGGGGCGGGCCAAGGGTCATTATATTTACAAGAGGGATAATCTTCCCAAGCTTCCTGCCAGTAGTAACCGCAATTTTCGCATCTACTCATTTTTTTTATCTCCTTTTGGATTTATTGGGGAGTTTTCACTCCCCATAGATAAGGGCTTCAAACTTGGCTCTGTACTCAATCCAAAGATTGGTAATTGCGTCCAGTTCCTCAATAGGAACGAGAACACTCGCAAGCTGGACAGCACCAAAAGCATGGTCGTAAAAAGTACGCTGTGTGGAAGTGCTGTCAACAGCGTTACAAGCATAAGCGTAAGAACGCTCAACCTGCTCGGTGGTGGATTTGATAACCAGTTCATAGTGCATCATAGTTTTAATCTCCTTTTCAGTTCGTTGGGGTCTCTTATCCTGTGTCTATATATTACTACATTATAGAGCAAATTGCAATACGTAATATTGCACAAAGATTGCGGTCGGTAGTTGTGCATAATGCTTGCTTTAAATCGTTAAAGTAAAACAACAGATGCAGATAATCAGTGAACTTTTGGGATTTAGCGTGTTAGCACTTTAACGTGTGAAAGTGGCGAAAAAATTACTTTAGCGATTTAAAGTATGAAATTCCGGCCGCGTGGAACGTGGCCGGCGCGGCCCAAACTTTCATTATACCACAAAACTTATAGGATTGTCAATAGGAAAAATGAACAAAAAAATCGGCAGAGTTTTGTTCACTCTGCCGATTATTTTTAGTATTCATCAAGTCCGCTTGCTTCGGCTTCCATCTCGGTCAGCCGGCACACGAAGTGCGGTTCTTCAAAGTATTCACTTGCGATGACGTTGGCGTCAGTCACGCAATCAGCTCCAACGATAAACTCTTCTCCACTTGCGAAGTCTTCAAACAGATAATGTCTCATTTTTTATTCTCCTTTTTATTTTTTGAGGTCTTCCCTCTTTCTGATTATAGTATAGCACAAAGGGGTTGATTTGTCAACCCCTTTTTTGAAACTTTTTTAATTATTTTCAACAAATTTCACCCATTCGTCATAGCCATCATTTTCATGCTCTTTGGTGTATTTAGGATTTTCGTAACCATCACGCACGAACTCACGCAAACGACTTGCGAATTTCCGCACCCACTTGCGATGCCACAGAGGTACTTGATACTGATAATTGGAATATCCCCAATCTATACAGAAGTAATAAGCATTATCTTCTTCAACCCATTCAAGTATTTTCGGTAGGATGCGGTTCAGCATTTTTGTTGCCTTGGCTTCATCCCACACAAGACGATTGTAACGCCAATCGTCAAATCTGTCTTTTAGTAGAACAAAAGGCACAAACAACAGACCCCATAGATAGAAATTGTAATTGTTAATGCGGATAACCCACCATCTTTTTTTATTAGAGCGATTTTTAGCTTTATTAAAATTTGTCATTTTTATCAGTTCCTTTCCTTATTTCTGTATTAAGTATAACACAAAGGGGTTGATTTGTCAACCCCTTTTTTCATTTTTTTTATTCAGCTTCTTCAACTTCAATTTCCCATTTTTCGTTCATCAGCTCTTCCCAAGCTTCAAGCAGCTCGCAAAAAGTATTTCTTGCGTAGTTTCCGCAATACTCCATCTGCTTTTCATCAAAAGAGCCATCTTCACAGAGGACTGCTCTACCTGTTGCGGAGATTGCCACACACATCAAATCATCCATCAGCTGATTGGCAAGTTTTCCTGTCATTTTCATTTTTCATTTCTCCTTTGTTTTATTTTCTGTATTTATTATAGCACAAGGGGCTGAGTTTGTCAACCCCTTTTTTATTATTTTCTAAAAAAGATTTGCATAATGTTTTTCATTATAACAAACTGCGTCCCACAGCTTCTGCGGTGCTCGTTCTACGCTTCTACCATACGCAAGGGAAATGATACGCAGGAGCTTCTGTCTGTTGATAAGATAACCAGTTATCAGCTTTTTGTCATACTTACCAACTACAAGGACTATTCCAGTAGAAGTGAGATTTAGGACTGTATCTCGTCCGTACGGGTCAGCTACTTTAGCAATAACTTCACCAACTTCAATGTGGTCAAGAATTGCGGACAGCCGATTAAAGCGGTCATACTGTGCGTGCTTAGTCATCTGGATTTTCATTGTATCATTCCCCCTTCTTAAAATTCTGACGATTGTAGGAGCCTCTGCCCTTTTTGTTTTCTACCTTTGAGCCTTTCCGCTTAAAGGCAAGATACTGTTGAAGTTCTTCACCAGTCTTTTTGAACATTTTGTTATACTCTTTATTCTTTTTCATTTGTATCAGTTCCTTTCGTTCTTTGTATCTTAATTATAGCACAAGGGGTTGAATTTGTCAACCCCTTTTTCTTAATTTATTCTTATAAAATGTTCTTTATTTGTTTCAAGGTCAATGTATTTAGCAAATATCATTTCCCAACAAAGCTGTTTCATAGCTCTCAAAAAAACTCTTTCTTCAAGCCAGCCTTTATGGTCAAAGCAATCTGTCAAAATCATTTCCCATTTTATCTGCTCAAATTCATCAGTAGTAAAATCCACCTGGGCAGGACTCCATTTAAGAATGGCTGCTTTAATTTCTTTAGCTGAATAGGTCAACATTTTATTTACCCCCTTACTTCTTCCACTTGGTATCGCCCATGCCGATGCTTGCCAGACCGCCGACAATCAGCACTGCCGCAATCCAGATTGCCACTATTACTACTATTGCTACATTACCACTCATTTTTCATTCTCCTTTTTATTTTTGGGGATGTTCCCTTTTTCTGATTATAGTATAGCACAGATTGGGAGTTTTGTCAACCCCCAATTTTTTAATCCCAGCTAGGAGCAAAGCCTTCCCACATTTCACCTTCTGCTCCAATAATAGAGCAATCACAAAAAGGTTTAAAATTGGCTTTGTGGTACATTTTCAGCCATCCACTAAAAATTTCATCTGCGGTTTCCCAGCCACGGCAATTACTCAAGCAATAAGTTTCAAGTAAACCAGAAGATACGCCATGAGAACCAGAGTGAATAACAGCATCATCCAATTCCTTGGTTAATTTAGCATCTGCGTAAATTTTAATCTGCAGCCCATCCCACAGAGTATTAAAGGTATGGGGAATATCTGCTTTGGTCAGCATAGAATGTAGCTTTTCAAATTCAGTGAAATTAATGTTAGTAGTCATAGTATCAAGTCATTCCTTCTTTTTGTTTTTGGACTTTCTGTCCTTTTCTATGGTCTAAGTATAGCATACTTTGAGTTATTTGTCAATAGTTTTTTTTAACAATATTCAAAAATTTCAATGTATCCATCAGACCAAACTTGCATAGCTTCGCCAGTGTCGGGGCAATACCATTCTTTATAGGACACCCCCATGTCTGAATATTCTGCAACAAATATCCATTTTCTATTATGGTACATCATAGTTTTCATTATCTGCACCTCTTTTCTATGGTCTAATGATAACACATTTGCAAGCAAAATGCAATAGGCAAAATGCCCAAAATTGGGATAAATTATTATTTTTATTTTGTATAAATTGCCTATTGACAAATTGTTGAACCTGTGGTATAATTACTGTGTGCGGGCGTGAGGTCCGGCCCCGGCCGAACGCATCACACTTTAAATCGTTAAAGTATAGGATCATTAGAAAAGGGTCATCCGCAGATGACCCAAACCTCATCAGGATTGTCAGGGATTTCCTTGACGCTGATGTTAAAGAACTGATTGTATTCGTTCTGTTTGCGGTTAATCTCAGCGATTACGTGGTTGAGGTTGGCTTTCATAACTCTAATCTTTTTCATTTTATCTATCTCCTTTGTTCTTTTCTATGGTCTTATTATACACCCAATGCAGTTATTTGTCAATAGGTTTTTTGAAAAAAAATAAAAAAAAATGCCCCCAAGGGGACTGCCCCTTGGAGGTCTTTCAATCCGGTATACAATTCACCTTTCCGCAGTTTTCAGCCAGTCTACTGAACTTGCGGCAGGATGTAGGCGTCTTGGGTCGGGTCGCCGCACCCTAAATCTAAGTCCAAGTCATTTTTCATTTTCCTTTCTGCCCTTTTGGCTCTCACACTCTTAATTGAATGGTGGGTATTGTATCGCACATAATCCGCTATTATTTCAACCCGTGCGGCACTGGTTCACATTTATATCCCGCAAATGCGAACACCTTGCGGTCGAGGACTTTGTCATCAAGGTCTTATACGACTCTCGTGGGTCTTGCCTTTGGCTTTTGCCTTGCTTCCCTCTTTGTGCTTTTATTATAGCACACTCTTGGCTATTTGTCAAGCACTTTTTTTTTTATCAAGTCTTATATTTTTCCGAGAAGATACTTGACGAGAACCTCGTGGCAGTTTTTCCTGTTGAGTGGGTTTTAGACGCATCGGCGTACCACTCTTGCGGAACTGGCAAGGGGTTTTCTGTAGGGTGTCCTTCCCGTAGTAGATAGTTCGTTCATCTACTGAACGGAATGTTTCTGTAAGGGTTTCATCCTCCCTTTGTGTCTTTATTGTACCACACTTTGTGGGATTTGTCAAGAGGTTTTTCCAAATCTTTTCAGAGCGTCCTCTGTGGGATTTGAACCCTTTCGCTGCATTGGCTGCCACAGCTTAACCTTTGGGCTTCCCTCGCCCTTTGACATCCTTATTGTAGCACATCCTGCGCTACTTGTCAAGAGGTTTTTTAAACTTTTTTCAAGGAAATTTCCTTGGGGCAAAGCACCCATCACTTAGGAGGTTTACTAACCCTTGCCCTCTTGACATTGTCATTGTATCACATCCTGGCGGGTTTGGCAAGGGATTTTCAAAACTTTTTTTGAAGAAGTTTTGTCGACCAGCTTCACTCAGCAGCACCTCAGTGCCTCCTGACATTGTTTATTATAGCAGGTATTGGGATAAAAAGCAAGTAGTAAAAGTGCACAAATTTTCAACGAATTTTTTGGTGGCCCGGTCAGAAGGAGAAAAACTGGTCGCCACGGCCGGCGGCGACCAGCCGAAGAGCTCAGGGCTTGAGCTCTTCGACATAGGCCCACAGGGCTTCCACCAGTTCCTTATCTTCCATGTAGAACAGGTCGTTTCCGAGCTTGGCCTGGAGATTACAGAACAGCTGGCCGAGGCGCCAATCCGGCAGGTTACCCCAAATTTCAGCGATTGCGTTACAGATTACGTAGATGCGGCTGGGATCTCTCATAGTATCAGTTCCTTTCCTCTTGGATTGATTATATTATA
>JAZNAU010000023.1:0-24966 GCA_045586685.1 Clostridia bacterium | reverse complement strand
TTTTTGGTGACACCTACTGTTTTGGGGGAAGCTCAATGGAAAAAACTACTTCCTTTGGAGCCGACAGAGGGTCAGGTTATGTATGACCCTTCTGCCACGCTCGCGGCAGAACGTTTTGTCACCTTTTATCTGGCGGCACAGATTCAATATGGAATCAAGCAAGCGGCAATGTGCGAGTTTGCGGCTCGCCGGGAGGCAATGGGAGCAGCAGCGAACAACGCAGAAGAGATGCTGGAACAACTGACTCTTTCTTATCATGCGGCACGGCAGGCTGCCATTACCCGTGAATTGGTAGAGATTGTTGCCGGTGCGGAAGAATTGTAAACCATTAGTGGAATGAGGAATGAAAATGAATCGAAAAGGAACAGTCATTCAGGTTTTGGGACCTGTACTCGATATTCGGTTTGAGGACGGGTTACCGCCCTTGAGAAATGCGGTTAAAATAGGCGATGTTATTGCAGAGGTTGCAAAGCATCTGGGAGAAGATACGGCAAGGTGTGTTGCCATGAATGCAACCGACGGTCTGGTTCGTGGCATGGAAGCAGAGGACACAGGGACGGGTATCACCGTTCCGGTAGGAAAGGATACCTTGGGCAGAATGTTTAATCTGTTCGGTCAGCCTATTGACCATCAGCCCGCCGTTGAAGGAGAGCATTGGTGTATTCACAGAGAGCCTCCTTCTTTTGAAGAACAAAGTACAGGAACAGAGTTGTTAGAAACAGGAATTAAAGTGGTTGACCTTCTTTGCCCTTATATAAAGGGGGGTAAAATTGGTTTGTTTGGCGGTGCCGGTGTTGGAAAAACGGTACTGATTATGGAGCTGATTCATAATGTTGCCAAACAACACGGCGGATTGTCGGTGTTTGGCGGTGTAGGAGAACGAACCCGTGAAGGAAACGATTTGTATAACGAAATGAAAGAATCCGGAGTGTTGGATAAAACTGCCCTTGTTTATGGTCAGATGAACGAACCTCCCGGAGCAAGAATGAGAGTTGCCTTGTCTGCTCTTACCATGGCAGAATATTTCCGTGACAGAGAGGGACAGGATGTTTTGTTGTTTATTGATAATATTTTTCGTTTTACACAGGCAGGGGCAGAAGTGTCGGCACTTCTTGGCAGAATGCCTTCTGCAGTTGGCTATCAGCCCACATTGGCAACCGAAATGGGAGCGTTACAGGAACGGATTACCTCTACAAAAACAGGTTCGGTTACCTCTGTTCAGGCGGTTTATGTGCCTGCGGATGACTTGACTGACCCTGCGCCGGCAGTTACCTTTTCTCATCTGGATGCCACAACTGTATTGTCCCGTGACATTGCGGCAAAGGGAATATATCCTGCGGTTGACCCTCTGGAATCTACCTCCCGTGCTATGTCCCCCGGAATTGTAGGACAAAAGCATTATGATACCGCAAGAGGAGTACAACAGGTATTGCAACGGTATAACCAGCTTCAGGATATGATTGCCATTATGGGTATGGACGAATTGTCTCCTGAAGATAGATTGGTGGTAAACCGTGCCAGAAAGATTCAAGCCTTTTTGTCTCAGTCTTTCTTTGTGGCAGAGCAGTTTACCAATATACCCAACTCTTTTGTACCCTTATCGGAAACAGTGCGTGGATTTGCAGAAATATTAGAGGGCCGTCATGACGATCTTCCCGAATCTGCCTTTTTGTTTGTGGGTACCATTGATGAGGCAGTGAAGAAGGGGAGGGAGCAGTCATAGCCACATTTCATTTGCAGATTCTTACGCCGAAACACTGTGAGTTTGAAGGAGAAGCCAAAAAATTGACCCTTCGGGCAGAGTCGGGAGATATGACCGTTCTTCCCGGGCACATTCCTTATTGTGCGGCAGTTAAGTCGGGCAAGGGGAAATTTACGGCAGAAGGAAGAGATGTTCTGTTTACTTGCGGAGAAGGTGTATTGTCCGTTTCGAAAGAAAAAGTTTGCCTTATGATTAACAGTTTTGAAAATAATCAACCTTAACGGGTTGATTATTTTTCTTTTTTCTGATATAATAAACTAAATGAATCGAAAAGAAGGGTTTTGTATATGCAACAACAAAAGAAACAATCCTTTATGATGAATGTAGGCATCATTTTATTTGCCCAGATTTTGGTGAAGGTTCTGGGAATGGTATACAGAATGGTAATTACCAATATTGATGGGTTCGGAGATGCAGGGAATGGATTTTATTCCACCGGGTATCAGGTGTATATTCTACTTCTGGCTTTATCTTCTGTAGGGATTCCGACTGCCATTGCTAAAATGGTGGCAGAGGTACGGGAAAAGGAAAATCATGCCCTTAGCTATCGAATTTTCAAGGTGGCATTGTGGCTGTTTGGAGCTATTGGTCTAGCATTGTCCTTGCTTTTGTTTTTCGGAGCGGATATCATCGCCCGACAAATCATTCAGATGGAAGGGGTGCAGTTAACACTCCGTGCATTGGCACCTTCTATTTTCTTTGTTTGTGTATCTTCTGTGATGAACGGATATTTTCAGGGAATGCAGGATATGAAATCCACTGGTACTGCACAGGTGTTGGAGCAGATTGTGAAATGCACTCTGACCATTTTGTTTGTTGCTCTGGCAGCAGGCGGAAAACCTGAGGTTTTGGCAGCTCTTGCTACCACCGCAACGACTCTTTCTACCATTGCCAGTTTTTGTTATGTCACTGTGTATTTTCACAAAAAGAGAGAAAAAGTGCAGAAAACTGCAGAAAAAGGCCCCTCTGTTAAGAAACTGATAAAGAATATTTTGTTGATTGCATTGCCCTTTTCCTTAGGGTCTATTGTAACGGCAGTAAACCGCCTGATTGATACGGCAACCATTACCAGAGGAATCAAAACCGCCTTTTTGAACGGGATTCCGTCTGTGTTCGGAGGAACTATGATTTCTCTTCCTGATGCAGTTCATCTGAATGATGAAGCGGTCCGGCTGACGGGAATTCTCTCTAAAAGTGATACCTTAATCAATCTGCCGCTTGCCGTAAATGTGGCATTGGCAACGGTACTGGTGCCTGCTATTACTGCTGCTGTTGCCCGTAACGATAAAGGGGAGGCAGGGGAAAAGATTTCCTTGTCTATGTTGCTGTCCATTTTGGTGGTGGTTCCTTGTGCTCTTGGCTTTGTTGCATTGGGGCAACCCATTTACCGTTTGATTTATCCGGCAGCAACAGAAGGGTATGAACTGCTTCAGTTAGGTGCCGTTTCTCTTGTGTTTATGGCACTCAATCAGACGATGTACGGAGTATTACAGGGTATGGGGCGGATTTATCTTCCTGCCATCAGCTTGATTGTAGGGTGTACGGTGAAGATTGTGTTAAATATTTTGTTGATTCGGATTCCGTCTGTTCATATTTACGGAGCGGTTATCAGCTCGATTCTTTGTCAGGCAGTATCCTTTCTGATTTGTCTGTATCCGTTACGTCATTCCCTGCAGCTTCATCCCATCAGGCATATGATAAAGCCTTTGGTAGCGGGACTTTGCATGGGGGGAGCGGCATTTGGGATCTATCAAGGGTTATATGCTGTGCTTCGTTCCAATTCCATTGCCCTAATAACGGCAATCTTTGGTGGGGTGCTTGTCTATTTTGGCCTTGTTACAGGAATGGGAATTCTGAGCCCCGAGCAATACTGCCTCATTCCGGGAGGAGAAAAGCTGTACAGTTTATTCCGTAAGAAAAACAACTGAAGCCATGCTTTAAAAACATTTTTTTGAATTTGCTTGTATTTTTTAATAAAATGTGATATATTATTAACAAATGGATTTTTTAATGTTTAGGAGGAATCAACATGCCATTAGTAACGACAAAAGAAATGTTTGATAAAGCCTATAAAGGCGGATATGCGATCGGTGCGTTTAACGTCAATAACATGGAAATTATTCAGGGGATTACTGAAGCGGCAAAAGAGGAGCAGGCTCCATTGATTCTGCAGGTAAGTGCAGGTGCAAGAAAGTATGCAAATCACACCTATCTGATAAAGCTGGTGGAAGCGGCTCTGATTGAAAACGATTTGCCTATTGCACTGCATCTTGATCATGGTAACAGCTTTGAACTGTGTAAATCTTGTATTGACGGAGGCTTCACCTCTGTTATGATTGACGGTTCTCATCTGCCCTATGAAGAAAATGTTGCTTTGACAAAAAAGGTTGTAGAATACGCTCATGATAAGGGCGTCGTGGTAGAAGGGGAGCTGGGTCGTTTGGCAGGTATCGAAGATGCGGTTAACGTATCTAAAGAAGATGCTTCTTATACCAGACCTGAAGAAGTATACGATTTTGCTACCCGTACCGGTGTTGACTCCTTGGCCATTGCCATCGGAACCAGCCATGGTGCTTACAAATTTAAGCCCGGTCAGAAACCTCAGCTGAGATTTGATATTCTGAAGGAAGTGGAAAAGGCTCTGCCCAATTTCCCCATTGTTTTGCACGGTGCTTCTTCCGTTATTCCTGAATTTGTTGAAATGATAAATGCCAACGGCGGTGATATGCCTGATGCCATCGGTATTCCAGAAGATATGCTAAGAGAAGCAGCAAAATCTGCTGTGTGCAAGATTAACATTGACTCTGACCTTCGTCTGGCCATGACCGGTTCTGTTAGAAAATATTTGGCTGAAAATCCCAGTCACTTTGACCCCCGCCAGTATTTGTCTCCTGCAAGAGAGGCGATTAAGGAATTGGTGAAGAACAAAATGGTGAATGTTTTGGGATGCAACGGCAAAGCGTAAGAAAAACTTTTTAAAAATATAAAACCGTCTGAAACAGAGAAATTTTTCAGACGGTTTTTCGTTTGTGAAAATACTTGACATACCGGCAAAAAAAAGGTATAATAATAGCAACTATGAAATTTTTAGGAGCGAGAAAAAACCATGGAACGATTAGGATTGAATGAAATCAGAGAACGGTATCTGAAATTTTTTGAATCAAAAGGACATTTGCGTTTACCCAGTTTTCCGCTGGTGCCTCAAAATGACAAAAGCTTATTGCTGATAAACGCAGGTATGGCTCCTTTAAAACCCTATTTTACAGGAAAAGAAGTACCTCCCAGAAACCGCGTTACTACTTGTCAGAAATGTATCCGTACACCTGACATTGAACGTGTAGGAAAAACTGCACGTCACGGCACTTTTTTTGAGATGCTGGGAAATTTCTCCTTTGGAGATTATTTTAAAAATGAAGCCACTGCTTGGGCATGGGAATTTATTACGAAAGAAATGAAAATTCCTGTGGACAAGCTGTGGGTGACCATTTATGAAGATGATGATGAAGCCTTTGACATCTGGACTCAAAAGGTGGGGGTAGCTCCTGACCGTATTGTAAGACTGGGTAAGGAGGATAACTTCTGGGAAATTGGGACAGGCCCCTGTGGTCCATGTTCTGAAATACACTATGACCGCGGTCCTGAATACGGATGCGGGAAACCTGATTGTGCCATTGGTTGTGATTGTGACCGATACTTAGAATTTTGGAATCTGGTATTTACTCAGTTCGATAAGGACGAGCAGGGAAATTATAACCGTCTGGCAAAGCCTAATATTGACACGGGTATGGGTTTGGAGCGTATTGCTGCCATTATGCAGGGAGTTGACAATCTGTTTGAGGTAGATACCATTCAGAACGTCATGAAGCACATTAGCAAAATTGCCAATGTTGAATATAAAAAGGATGAAAAAGCGGATGTTTCTTTGCGTGTGATTACCGACCATATCCGCGGAACCACCTTTATGATTTGTGACGGTGTTCTGCCTTCTAATGAGGGTAGAGGTTATGTGCTTCGCCGTTTGTTAAGACGGGCTGCACGGCATGGCAAGCTCTTGGGAATCAACCGTCCTTTCCTCTATGAAGTAGTAGGAACTGTAGTGAAGGAATCTCTGTCAGGCTATCCTGAATTGGCAGAAAAACAGGAATATATTGAAAAAATTGTAAAAATTGAAGAAGAACGGTTTGACGAAACCATTGATCAGGGTTTGACTATTTTAAATGATTATATGGAAGAAACCAAAAATGCCGGAAGCACCGTTTTGTCCGGTGAAAAAGCATTTAAGCTGTATGATACTTACGGATTCCCCATTGACCTGACCCGAGAAATCGTGGAAGAAAAAGGTCTTTCTGTAGATGAAGAAGTGTATCAGCAAGAAATGGATGCCCAGAAAAAACGTGCCAGAGAGGCAAGAGGAGATATGGAAACGGCAGGCTGGAAGGAAGATACTCTCACTCAGCTTGCAAAACCCTTGGACAATGAGTTTATCGGCTATGATAACCTGCAATGTCAGGCGACGGTTACTTTGCTGTTTGCAGATGGCGAAGGAAAACAGGAAATGACAGATGGTCAGTTTGTGATGATGACCGATAAAACGGTGTTCTATGGCGAAAGCGGCGGTCAGGTAGGGGATCAGGGGTCTATGAAGAATGATTCCTGTGACATTGCGGTTTTAGATTGTAAAAAGCAGAACGGGAAATATCTGCATACCTGTGAGCTTGAATCGGGCTCAGTAAAAGTGGGAGATATTTTAGAGTTGCAGGTTTGTGAAAAACGCCGTATGGCAACTGCGAGAAATCACTCTGCAACTCACTTGCTGCAAGCGGCACTAAAACAGGTGTTGGGAAGCCATGTGGCACAGGCGGGTTCTTATGTAATGCCTGACAGACTTCGTTTTGACTTTTCTCACTTTACTGCAATGACCTCGGAGGAAATCGCAAAAACAGAAAAACTGGTTAACGAAATGATTTTGGAAAGCTTGCCCGTAACTGTTTCTGAAATGAAGATTGACGAGGCGAAAGAAACGGGTGCTACTGCTCTCTTTGGTGAGAAATACGGAGATGTGGTTCGTGTTGTGAAAATGGGAGATAAAAGCACGGAATTCTGTGGCGGTTGTCATCTTCAAAACACCAGTCAGGCAGCTTTGTTCCAGATTGTTTCTGAAAGCGGTGTCGCGGCAGGCGTACGAAGAATCGAAGCCATTACAGGAAGTGCAGTTCTGCAAAAACTGGAAGAATTGAATGAATTTGAACAAAACATTGGTGCGGCTTTGAAAACATCACCGGAAGATGCTGTGGCAAAAATAGAAGAATTAAGTGCACAGGTAAAGGCTTTGAAGAAAGAAAACGAAAGCTTGCAGTCAAAGCTTGCACAGGGCACTATGGATTCTGTGATAGATTCTGCAGCGGATGTAAAAGGCGTAAAGCTGATTACTCACAGAATGAAGGGCGATATGAACGGACTTCGTCAATATGCTGATTTGCTTCGGGATAAGGTGCAGGGTGCTTGTGTGATGGTTTTGGCAGCAGAAAATGAACGAGTGAACTTTATGGTATGTGCTACCAAAGATGCACTTGATTTAGGTGCCCATTCCGGCAAGCTAGTAAAAGAAGTGGCAGCCATCGCAGGCGGCTCCGGCGGAGGAAAACCGGAATCTGCTCAGGCAGGTGCAAAATTACCCGAAAAAATTGACGATGCATTGAGTGCGGCAAAGGATTTGTTGGCTCAACAACTGTAAAGGGAGGTGTGAACAATGTCAGATTGTTTATTCTGTAAAATTTTAAAAGGGGACATTCCTTCCAAAAAGGTATATGAAAACGAATGGGTGTATTGCTTTGAGGATATCAATCCGGAAGCACCAGTTCATGTGTTACTCATTCCCAAAACCCATATTTCTTCTGCCAATGAACTGAATGAGGAAAATTCTTTGGTGGTTGCCAAAATTTTTGAAGCAGCAGCCCTTGTGGCACAAAAATTGGGAATTGGGGAAAACGGTTATCGCATTGTGAATAATTGCGGTGTAGACGGGGGACAGACGGTGGGACACCTTCATTTTCACCTGTTAGGCGGGCGAAATTTGGGATGGCCTCCGGGCTGATAAAAAAGTTTAGATTTTTTTCTAATACTGTCTTGACAAACAGGTTGCATTTGTTGTATAATAATCTATGATTGGTATTTTGAAACGAAACTCTGGATACCGATTAGCATTACCCGGTAACGGAGGGAGGGAAAAGAAATGTCTGAAATTAGACTTAAAGATAATGAATCTTTGGATAGTGCACTGAGACGTTTTAAAAGGCAATGCGCCAAAGCCGGCGTTCTTTCTGAAATACGCAAAAGAGAACATTATGAAAAACCCAGTGTAAAACGGAAAAAGAAATCTGAGGCGGCCAGAAAAAGAAAATTCCGGTAAAACAATTAAGGCTTGTGCTCGTGTATAGCATAAGCCTATGTTTTTTAATCAGGAAAAAAGAAAGAGGGTTATAAAATGGACGAACAAATGATTAACCTTAGCGACATAATGAATATATTCATGAAGCGCTGGTGGGTAATTTTAATTAGCGGATTGGTAGTTGGCCTTCTGTCCTTTGCTTATTCTGCTTATTTGATTGACCCTGCCTATACTTCAAGCGGAACGTTATATGTTGTAAACAATCAGGAAAATCCATTTCATACTTATACCGCATCGGAATATACGTTATCTGTTCAGTTGGTTAATACCTATTCTGAAATTTTGAAAAGTGATACGTTTTGTCAAACCATATCCAAACGCTTGAATTCAAAAATTTCTGCATCTCAGGTGAAAGCGATGCTTTCTATGAGCGGTGTTGGAGAAACGGAAATTCTGCGTGTAAAAGCAATAAGCAAAAACCCCGAGTTGTCACGTGAAGTGGTTCAGGAAGTGTTGAATAACGCACCGGAAGAGATTATGAGAGTCGTAAAGGCGGGGTCGGTTGAAATTATTGACAATGCAAGCCTGCCCACATCTCCTACTTCTCCTAATATAAAAAGGAATACTGCTATTGGGTTTTTGTTAGGGCTTGTATTGGCAGCACTGGTTGTCTATATTCTGGAAATGTTTGACACAACGGTAAGAGACGAAGATGAATTAAGCGAAAGGTACGAAATTCCTGTTTTGGGAGTTATTCCTGATTTAACAAAATAGTCAGAAAGGAGGAGACAAATGAAAAAGGAAAACAAGACAGAAGTAAAAAACAATGAAAAAAAATCTTTTGAGTTTAAATTTAAAAAGCTTCCTATTTTGCTGAAAAAACCAAAAATGAATAATCAGCAGACGCAACAGGACCCTGCTACAAAACTAATTACAGATCAATCCAGTTATCGGATTACGGAAGCTTATAAAACGGCAAGAACCAATATTCTTTTTTCCTTGAATAAAAAAGAGGGTTGTAATACGATTGTTGTGACCAGCGCGATTCCCGGGGAAGGGAAAACAACTACCACTCTGAATCTGGCAATTGCATTTGCCATGACAAATGCAAAGGTTTTGGTTATTGATGCAGACCTTCGTAAACCCAGAATTCATAAATATGCAAATTTGGATAATAAAAATGGCCTTGCAAACTATCTGGGTGGTTTTTGTGACTTAGAAAGCTGTATTGCAACATCAAAACAATGGGGATTAGATTGTATTACATCAGGTTCAGTTCCGCCGAATCCTGCAGAATTATTGTCTTCACCTTTGTTAAAGGAAGGCTTGGAAAAACTGTCTGAAAAATACGATTTCATCTTTATTGACACTCCTCCTATCAATGTAGTAACAGATGGTATTATTGTCAGCAAACTTGTGGATGCTGTTATGTTGGTTGCACGTCAGAAATATACTGCCCATGAAGCATTGAAAAAAGCATTTGCATCATTGACCTTTGCCGAAGCAAATATTGTGGGCTTTATGTTTAACGATGCAGAGGAGCAAAATTCGCAATATCGTTACAAATATAGATATCGCAGACGTTATGGTTACGGAAAATATTATAATTATCGGTATTACAATTATTATAATTACAGTACTTTTCGTTACAGAGATAAAGAATACAGCGATATCAAACAAAATAATACAAAAAACAAGGGATAAAAAGTTAAAAAATAAGAGGTGAATTTCAATGATTGATTTTCATAGTCATGTTTTACCTGACATAGATGACGGAGCTGACAGTGTGGAAATATCATTGGAAATGTTGCGTAAATCAAAAAAACAGGGCGTTTCTAAAGTTGTAGCAACGCCCCATTTTTATTTTGGTGAAATAACCGTGGAATCCTTTTTGGAAAAACGTCAAGAATCCTATGAAACTCTTATGAATGCAATAGGGGAGGAAGAACTTCCAAAAATTCATCTGGGTTGCGAGATATATATGAACGGTGAGTTAGAAACCATGAAGGATTTGGAAAAGCTTTGTTTGGAGGGAACGGATGTTATTTTGCTGGAAATGCCCTTCGGTCGGTGGCAACCTTGGATGAATGAGACAGTTTATCATATTATTGCAAAAAGAAAATTGTTTCCTGTGATTGCACATGTGGATCGCTATCAGACAATGCTTAAACAATTTGAGCGGATGAAACCACTGCTTTCTATGGAGGTAGTGCTTCAGTTAAATGCAGATGCCTTTTTGAGTTGGGGTATGAATCGTAATCTGAAAAAAATTATCGATTTGAACAGACCCATGGTGTTAGGTTCTGATATGCATAACCTGACGAATCGACAAAGCAGAATGGATGCGGCAGGTAAAAAGATTCAAAAGAAATATGGCTTAGGGATGCTTCACTCTATGGAAGAAAATGCAACTTATCTTTTGGAAAACCGCTTGTCATCGTTATTTTAAACATTGCAACAGGTTGAGCAATGTCTGAACATTGTGTTGATAAACGGGAAACGCCACTTCATCAATCCCGTTTTTCTGTAACAACTGCATTTTTTTAAGTAGATGAAAGCCGTCTTCTACCCATACCATGTGCTGAGTTTCCGATTGATAACAAAAATAGGAGGAATTGGAAACAGGGTCGTGGAACAGTTTTGCATCATTTTTTTGGGCAAGAAACAGGGCGTCCTGCTCACTTAAAAAGACAGGAGGTCGGTTCCATAGAGGATAATCTGCACTCTGAACCAAAAAGCATGGGCGACGTACTGTTTTATTACAAAAAGGGAGCAACAGATTTTCAGGCAATACAGGAAAACAATCTGTTTCCGGAACGGGAAATAGCTCCGTTTCCTTTTTTAATTTGTTTAGAGGACGAAGTGTAATCGGTAAATTGCGGGGTAACTTTAAATTTGTATAAAAAAAATATTGCATGACAGACACCTCGAATTTGTTTTTATTATATGTTATTCAGAAAGGATAGGTTTCATGCTGTATCCGGATTTATTGTTGGATAGTGTAAAAGAATTAACACCTGAATTTTTGAGCCAGTACGGCATAAAAGGAATTGTTTTTGATTTGGACGAAACTCTGGCACCACGTCATATGGATGGTCCGGCTGAGGATGTTCTTGATCATATTAAGCTCTTGAAAGAAGCAGGCATTTCCATGGCACTGGTATCAAACAGTCCCAGAGATCGTGTTGCAGATTTTAACAAAGATATGCAAATTTCAATATTTCCTAATGCACAAAAGCCGAGAGTAAAGGTATTAAAACGTGCGGTAAAACTGATGGGTTATGAACCTCATCAGGTTGCTATGGTGGGAGACCAGATTTTTACAGATGTTTTGGCAGGGAATCGTTTGAATCTGCTGACAGTAATGGTGGTTCCTCTTGAAGACAGAAAAACAAGATTTTTTCGTTTCAAACGAAAATTGGAGCGGATTATATTGCGTCATTTTGAAGGTGGGGAAAGTCAATGAAAACCTTATACGGATTGATAGGACATCCTTTAGGACATAGCATCTCCGGTAAAATTCACCGTCGGTTGTATGAATACTACAACATGGAGGCGGATTATTTTCATTTTGACCTTTTGCCTGAGGAAATTCCGGTAAAGATGAAAGAGTTTCGGGATTGCTTTTGCGGATTTAATGTTACCATTCCGTATAAAAAAGAGATTATGCTATATCTTGACGAAATAAAGGATGACGGAGCCTTGTTTAATGCTGTTAATACAGTTATGTTGAAGGATGGAAAGGCAGTCGGTTATAACACGGACGGTCTTGGATTTATGAAGTTGCTTGATAAAAAAGGAATTTCAGTAGACGGGAAAAATGTTGTTGTGCTGGGTGCGGGAGGAGCAGGCGGTGCGTTGGCACAAAAAATTGGCATAGAAGGGGCAGAAAAAGTAATGATACTAAACCGCTCTCTGGATCGTGCCTTGGATGTTGCAGAACGGGTAAAACGTATGGCCGGTTGTAAGGCAGAAGCAGATACATTGGAAAATGCTGATGCCTATCTGGAGCAATGTGATGTGTTAATTAACACCACTTCTCTTGGAATGCACCCCTATCCGGATGTGACTCCCTTAACCAATACCGAGAAACTGAAAAATAGAACCGCAGTTGTGGATATTATTTATAATCCCGGTAAAACCAAGCTGTTACAGGCAGCAGAAGAAAAGGGATGTGTTACGGTAAATGGTCTTGGAATGTTAATATATCAAGCTTTTTATGCCTTTGAATTGTGGACGGGCATTATGCCTTCTGATGTGTTGGCACAGCAGTTGGAAAAAGAGTTAGCATTCTAATAATATATAAAAGTTGCCCTCTTAGTTAAGTGGATATAACGAACCCCTCCTAAGGGTTAGTCACGTGTTCGATTCACGTAGAGGGTGCCAGAACAAGCGACTTGTTTCCACAAGTCGCTTGTTTAATTATATTTGCCTGCGGCAAGTTATATTGTTACGCAGTTATATTCGGCATTTGCCGAGTGGTATTGTGCTTGACGCAGTTTAATGGCAAATATAATATCACTCAAATTAAAATATTGTTGTAATATAAATTGGACAAAAAATCAAAAAAACTATTGACAGATTTGAAGTAATATGGTATACTAGATAAGGACTCGGCGTGGAGAGGTGTCCGAGTGGTTTAAGGAGCTGGTCTTGAAAACCAGTGACTCGCAAGAGCCGTGAGTTCGAATCTCACCCTCTCCGCCATTGTTTATATTTTTATATCGTAGGGCTATGGAGAAGTACTCAAGTAGGTCGAAGAGGCGCCCCTGCTAAGGGTGTAGGTCGGGCAACCGGCGCGAGAGTTCGAATCTCTCCTTCTCCGCCACCAAAAAGCAAGCATCGTTGATGCTTGTTTTTTGTTATAGTTTTGAACTCGAGCGCCGGGAACCGGCAAGAGGGTGCCCTAGCCTGAACGCTGCCGGTGGCAGGAGAAGTGAAGGCGGAGGGCTGTGCGGCAACACAATGAAATGAGCCTGAATTTGGCGAAATTGAATTGATGTTGCAAACGGGTAGAATCTCTCATACCCATTTCGTTTAAGATGTATTGCTATTGCTAAATAAACCTTTTTTAAAAAAAGAAATTGCTATACACTTTCCACACTAAGACAACGATAAAATGGAGTAAATTTTGTTTTTAATTAGTGTTTTAGGAGAGCTAAGATACACTTTTGTTTTTTTAGACAAAAAAGTGTTGACAAATGATAAAATATATGATAAGCTTAATTTGTCCACTCGGTGGACTAATTAAAAGGAGGATGTTATACTGTGTTTGAATTTGGTTTTTATGAAAAGGAAATTACACCGCCATTAGGTTCCGGGATTCCTGGATATTTTAATGCACGAAGAGGTTGTGATGTGTTAGATAAACTTTATGTGAGAGCTGTTGTGATAAAATCAGGAGAAGAAAAAATTGCCATTCTTTCCATGGATGCACTTTATCCTGTGGCATCCAATGATATAGCTGAAAGAATAACAGAATATACGGGAATTCCGCGTGAAAATATAATGATTGCAGCAACTCACTCACACACTGCACTACCAATCCAATTTGGAGGAATGGATTTTGAAGATGAAAACTCTACAAAAGGCTACAGGGATGTATTCATAAGATTGGCAGCAGATTGTGTTACACTGGCAAATTTAAGATTACAAAAAGCATCTCCTTACCTTGGTATTGGAGAGGTGAATGGAATTTCATTTTGCAGGGACTATTATATGAAAAACGGAACACCTCAGACAAATCCGCCAAGAGGAAGTGCTGAAATAATAAAATCGGTTACTGAGCCTGACACGGAGCTTCCTGTTCTTATGATAAAGGGCGAGACGAATACCCCAATAGGTGCAATTATAAGTTTTGCCTGTCATCTTGATTGTGTTAGCGGTGAGAAGCTTTCAGGAGATTATGTGTCCGTATTGGCAAAGGAATTAAAGAAAAAATATGGAGAAGATTTTGTAACTGTATTTCTTTTAGGGTGCTGTGGTGATGTAAACCATTTTGATGTATCCAAAAAAGAGGATGCTTCGGATCATTATGTTCAAATGGGAAAGAAAATAGCACAAGAAGTTATAGCCACAGCAGAAATTGCCTCGGAATTGAAAAAAACAGAAATTCGCTCACAGCTTGAATACATACCAATCCCCCGTATAGCAGTTGAAAAAGAAATAGTAGATGATGCAAGAAATGCAATAGCGACAATAAAACAGAAAAAAGGAGTTAAAATTTCTGCTGATAATACTGATCCTGATCAGTATAAATTGGCACTGTCAAAGCTTCTGGTTAATTTCCTGGATTCAACGCCAGAAACTATTCAGGCGCCGGTTCAGTGTATTCAAATAGGAGAATTTACTATTTACGGTTTTAACTCAGAAGTATTTACGGAGTTTGGTAAAATCGTTAAAAAAGGCGACGGAACAGGGAGTAATCTTGTTGCAAGCCTTTGTAATGAGGCTTTTGGATATGTTCCTACACGGGATCTGTTCTATGATACTATTTACGAATCACTTCCTGGTTCATGTCATCTTGACAAAGAAGCAGGCTATATAATGGCAGAAAAACTAATATCTATGAAGCAATAATTGTTTTTCCAACTTATTAAATTCGATAAATATATTGACAAATAGTAAAATGTATGATAAATTTGATTTGCATGTTGGATGGACGAATCAAATGGAGGATATTATGCTAGAAATCAGTAAATCATCACAGCGGTTTGTTAAGAAATCTAATATGAGGATGGTTTTTGGACTGATTCATAAGTATAATGTCATCTCTCGTGCTGACATAAAGAAAATAACCTCTCTTAGTGCAACCACAGTATCCTCGCTTGTTGAAGATCTGATTGATGAGAAATTTGTGATTGAGTGTGGTGTAAAAGAAACCAACAAAAGCGGCAGAAAAGCAATTATGCTTACGGTTAATTCTGATGGAGGATATTTTATAGGCGTTGATGTGCGAAAGAACCATATATTTGCAGAGCTTTGTGGACTGGATTTTTCTGTAAAAGAATCTATTGATGTTTCCATAAAAAAAGGAGAACCTCTGGGCTTAAGTATCCTACGTGCTATTCATTTTCTTGGCGCAGAAAAGAGGATTCTAGGAATTACCATTGGGTTACCTGGTGTAATTAACCAGAATACAAATGTGATTATTTCTTCTACAGTTTTGGAAATATGTGACGTAAAGGATTTATATCTCATATTGAAAGAAGAAATGAAGGATGTTGATATTTACATCAAAAACAACTCGGGACTTGTTGCATTGTGCGAAAGAGAGTTTGGCGGGCATGATAAAATAAACAACTTAGTATCTATTGATATAGATGAAGGTGTTGGTGCGGGCGTGTTGATTGATGGTGTCATTTATGATGGAAGCGGTTTTGCAGGGGAGTTCGGACATATTAGCGTTGATTTAGACGGTGAGCAGTGCAGTTGTGGAAACTACGGATGTCTTGAATTGTATGCAAGTATGCCTCGTATTTTGGAAAATACGCAGACCAATTCTCTTCAAGAGCTGAGAGAAAAGTTTGACCAAAATGATGAAAAGATTGTTTGCGAACTAAGCGATGTTTCCAGAGCACTCGCTTTTGGTATAAACAATATTGTGAACCTTCTTAATCCGGAATTGCTTGTAATCGGTGGGTCTGCTCCGTTGCTTGGGGAGAGGTTTCTTGGACAAATAAAAGATTTTTTTGCTCAGATTGCATTGATAAAAGATACAAGAATTGTGTTTTCTGATTTTACGGGAAATCCTGTGACTATGGGTGGAGTAAGGTACGCATTTGATATGATGTTTGGAAAATAAACTAAGTTAAAATGCCGCTTATATGCAGCTTAAAAACTGCATAGCGGTTTTTAAGCATAAATTAGTCCAATGACTGGACAATTAAAAAGAAAGGGTGATATTTATATGTCAAAAGAAAAAGAAATTGTTATGAATGGAGCAGGTATTGAGGAAATAGGATTTCCTATGTGGCCGCAGTTTAACGAAAAGTCCTATGATGAAGTTCTGGAAACTCTGAAAACAGGTAAAGTAAACTACTGGACCGGTAAAAAGGGTATGGAATTTGAAGAAAAGTGGGCAAAATGGATGGGTGCTAAAATGGCAATTTCCTGCACAAATGGTACTGCTGCACTTCATATTGCACTGGCAAGTCTTAACATTGGCCCTGGCGATGAAGTTATTGTTACTTCATATTCTTTTATTGCATCTTCATTTGCTGTACTTCAGGCAGGTGCTATTCCCGTATTTGCAGATGTAACAGATGATCATACACTTGATCCTGCAAGCATCGAATCCCTTATTACCGAGAAAACAAAGGCAATTTTAGTTGTTCATCTCTATGGTGTTGTAGCAGACATGGAAGGTATTATGAAGGTTGCTAAAAAGCATAACCTTAAGGTTGTTGAAGACTGTGCACAATGCTTTGGCGGTGAATTCAAGGGTGTTAAAGCAGGTCTTATCGGTGATGTTGGTTGTTTCTCCTTCTGTCAGTCAAAGCACTTTACAACAGGTGGCGAAGGCGGTATGGTAGTAACAAACGATGAAGAAGTTGGTTGGGAATGCCGTTCTTTCAGAGACCATGGTTACGATGTAAAGACAAGAATGAATATGCTTGCTCTTGAGGAAAAACTGCCTTACATTCACAGAAGAGTTGGCTTTAACTACAGAATGACAGAAATGCAGTCTGTAATCGGTATCAATGAATTAGAACGTTTTGATAGCTGGAACCTGAAGAGAAGAAGAGATTATGCTAAAATGTATGATGATGCATTTACCGGCATGAAGGGTATTAAAAAGCTTCCCGTTAACACAGAAGAAAGAAAGAATTCTTATTGGTGGTATCCGATCCTGGTAGATCTTGATGTTTTGGATTGTGATGCTCCTCAAATCGTAAAAGAACTTGGTGCTTCCAAGATTCCGTGCTACGGTATCCAGTGGCCTGAAGCATATGAAGAAAAGGCATACACCGAGCATGGTGGATTTGGTGAATCTCAATTCCCATTTAAGTCTACCGAATATACCAATCCTGCTTCTGTTGAATACGACAAAGTATTCTGTAAGAATGCAAATGCATTAAGAGCTCAAACTGTATGTTTGTTCTTGCATCCGTCATGGGAACCTATCCATATTGAAAAATGTATTGAAGGTTTCAAGGCAATCATCCAAAAGCATCTTAAATAATTTATAGAGAGGAAGATTTTGATGAAAATCAAATGGGGTATAATTGGTTGCGGCGGTATTGCAGATCGCAGAACACTTCCTGGAATGGTGCTTTCCGATAAGGTTGAAATTGTAGCCGTTATGGACACAAATGAAGAAGTAGCTCAAGGCTGTAAAGAAAAATATGGCGCAAAATATGCTTTTTCAAATTTCGAGGATGTTCTTGCTTTGCCTGAAATAGAAGCAGTTTACATAGCTTCACCTGTTTTTTTCCACAAGGAACAGGCAATTAAGGCTGCAAATGCAAAGAAGAACATTTTGCTTGAAAAGCCCGTTGCACTCACAGTTGAAGATGCAGAAGAAATCAAAAAGGCGTGCGAAGAAAATAATGTGAAAATCAGTATCGGTTTTCTTATGAGATTTCACGAATATCATCAGAAAATAAAGGAAATTATATCAGAAGGAAAAATTGGAGAAATCGTTTCCATGCGTGGACAGTTTACTTGCTGGTATCCCGATATTGAAGGTGCTTGGCGTCAGAAAAAGGAATTATCCGGAGGCGGTGCGCTTGTAGATATGGGTATTCACGTCATCGACCTTTTGCATTATATTACAGGTCTTAAGACGGTAGAGGTTGCAGCATTTAATCAGACACAAACCTTTGGATACGAAGTAGATGATTCGTCAAATCTGATTATGAAGATGGATAATGGTTCTGTTGCATATGTTGATTCGAACTTTAACATACCCGATGCTGCATCTGTTGCAAAGCTGGAAATCTATGGTACAAAGGGAAGTATCGTTGCAAAGGGTACACTTGCCCAGGATGAGGTGGGTAGTGTTGATATCTTAATTAGTGATGATAAGCTCGGCTACGATGCAGGTCAGGCTAGAGGCGAACTTGCTGCTACATCTCTAGAGGGTACACTTCTTGGAAATATGTACACAAAAGAGGTTGATGGTTTATGCGATGCTATCATAAATGATACAGATGTACCTGTTTCTATCGAGAGTGCAATTTTTGATCAGAAGGTTATTGAGGCGGCATATCTCTCTACCGCAGAAAAGAAGTTTATTACCGTCAAATAAGCGATGGTGAGTTTCAAAACATATGCTTCTGAAAACAGAGGTGTGGCTTGCCCAGGCCAATGATAAAAAGCGTAAAACGCTGACAATTTAATTAAGATATATGCCCCCTGTAAAGGGGACATATTTTATAATGCAGAAATAAATTCTTGAAAAATGCACGGTTTTATGATATAATGGAATTAGTTAGTAAAAAGAAAAGAGGAAATATTTATGGAACGGTATTTTCTGATTGTGGATTTGGGGTCCAACTCCGTTCGGATGGATGTGATTCAGGTACGAAAGAATGGGTTGTTCCGTGTGGCAAAACGGATGAAAAAATTTTGCCGTCTCAGCGAGGGCTTGGCAGAGGGAAATCTGCTTCAGCCGGTGGCGATTGAACGGACGGTAAACGTACTGAAGGAACTTAGGAAGGTGGCTGACGGATATCCTCTCGTCAGTGAATTTGCAGTGGCGACCGAGGCACTTCGCCGAGCGGAAAACCGTGATGTGTTTATTGATCGGGCAAGGGAGGAGACAGGCTTTTCCTTTACGGTGATTGAGGGGGAAAAAGAGGCGTATTACGATTATCTTGGGGTTGTCCGTTCCATGAACCTCCGTGATTTTGTGTTGCTGGATACAGGTGGAGGCAGCAGTGAATTGGTGCTGGTGAAAAATCGGGAAATGAAGGGTTTTGCCTGTATTCCCTATGGCAGTATTACATTGACAGAGCAGTTTTCTTCTCAAGAATCCATGAACCGTGAGGAATTTGAAAAAACGGGCTTACTGATTCGGAAGAAACTGGACGAACTGGAGTGGCTGTCCGAAGGAGAAGGGCTTCCGGTTGTTGGTTTGGGCGGATCGATCCGAACCATGATTAAAATTCATCAGAAAAAGATGAATCATAACCGCCCCTTGCATCATTACAGAATGATGAGAGGGGATGTGGAAAATTTTCGGGAAGAAATTCTGCGTATGAATCATCAGCAAAGAAAATTGATTGCGGGGATGGATCCTCTTCGTGCAGATATTATTACCGCCGGAATTTTACCTTTGGATATCTTGATGAAAAAAATTTCTTCTCCTTGTCTGGTGGCCAGTGCTTATGGGTTAAGAGAAGGACTTTGCTATGAAAAGCTGGAAGAAGAAACAAAAGAATAGTGCATAATCCCTCTGTATCTCTCGTACACTGAGAGGAAGGAGGGATTTTTTTGGGTGTGGGATATCGAAGATGGAAAAGCCATGCAACCTATCATGTCCGCCGATGTGGCTATTCCCGATGGCTGAAAATTTGCCTCTGTCTGGTTTGCAGTGTGTATCTGCTTTGCTATGTGCAGAAAAAGACGTTACCTATGTTTTATGATATGGCAGAAAATAAAATCCGCGATTTAGGAACGGAAATGACGGAACATTCTATTATGGAAAATGCCCTGATCGGTGCGGTGGATTACGATATGCTGATTACAGGACGGATTGGGGCAGACGGGCAAACAAAATCGTTAACAGCAAACGGCAGTATGCTCAATCAGATTCGCACCTCTTTAATTGAAAGCATTTTGCAAAAAATGGACTTGTTGAGGGAATCGTATGTAAAAATTCCTGTGGGAAGCTTTTCTGGAAATCCGTTCTTTTCAGGGATGGGACCTGATATTCCGGTAAGAATTGTGCCTTACGGCAGTGTGGATATCAATTTTCAAAGTCTGTTTACCTCTGCGGGTGTGAATCAAACCAAGCATGAAATCAATATGGTGGTACTGGTAAATATGAATGTATTTTTCCCAGGGAAAACCTTGGATGTCAATTTAGAGGTGCCTGTTTTGCTTGCACAGACTATCATTGCCGGGGAAGTTCCAAAAGCATTTCTTGACCGTTCTCAAAATTTGGAAACTTTGGATTTAACGAAATAATTTTCCTGTATGCATGGATTGTTTTGGGTGATACTAACCTTGAAAAGGAGGAATGAAAAATGGAAGGTTTTGCAAAAGGAATGTTGGCAGGAATGATTCTCGGTGCCGGTGCAGCAGCAGTATTACAGCCTCTTGATCGTGGCGATATCAAACGAATGAAATGCCGTGCCACAAAAGCGGTGCAAAAAGCCGGAAATGCAATGGACCAGATGATGCATTAACAAAAAGGAGCTGCAGCAAAATCTTTTTGCTACAGCTCTTTTTGTATTGTCTGCACAAAATGGTTCAGTCCATATACAGGGGATATTTTAAGTTATAATTTTTTTTCAATAATGAATTTAGGACGATGCTTTACTTCCTGATACAGTTTTCCTATGTACTCACCCAAAATTCCCATTCCGATTAACTGCAGTCCGCCTAAGAACCAGATGGACAATATTAACGAGGTCCAGCCTTGCACCGTTGCGCCCATCAACTTTGAAATCAGGGCATAGAAGCCTGCGAAAATACTAATGACAGAAATAGTGCAACCCAGCGAGGTAATCAATCGTAAGGGTTTTACTGAAAATGAAGTAATTCCTTCCAACGCAAATTTCAGCATTTTTTTAAAGGGATATTTCGATGTCCCTGCAAATCGTTCTGCACGAACGTAAGACACTTGAGTAGAAGAAAATCCTACCAATGGAACCAATCCGCGAAGGAACAGATTGACTTCATCAAACTGACAAAGAGCTTGTACTGCACGTTTGCTCATCAATCTGAAATCTGCATGATTGTATACCATATCTACGCCTAAGGACTGCATCAGCTTATAAAAACCAAGAGCAGTATTTCGTTTGAAGAATGTATCGGAATCACGGTTGGAACGAACACCGTAAACCACATCATAGCCCTTGTGATATTCTTCTACAAAAGAACGGATACAGTTGCAGTCGTCCTGTAAATCTGCATCAATGGAAACCAGCAAATCGGCAGTTTCTACTGCAACGGTAAGCCCTGCCATCAAAGCATTCTGATGACCTGCATTGCGGGCAAGCTTTAATCCGTGAATCATGGAGTTTTCTTTAGAAAGTTGTTCAATCAGCATCCATGTTTTGTCTTTACTGCCGTCATCTACAAATAAAATATTGCTTTTGTTTGAAACAGATTCCTCCCGAATCATTCTTTCGATCAGTTCAGTTAATCTTAAAGCGGTTTCCGGCAATACTTCTTCTTCATTATAACAGGGAACAACAATGGTTAGTGTTTCCTTCATACTATCCCTCCTAACACTTTTTTTCATTATACCATAAATTGTTTAAAAATACAATTCTTTTTAATAAAATTTGCTGTAGAGCATATAATAAAGTGGTTGACAGTAATAATGAAATATGATAAAATAAAACGGTAAATAAATGGATTGCTATGAAACAAAAAAACATTGAATTTTGGCTGATTTTTGGTTTGATTACATTATTTCCTGCAGTTATGATGAAGGGGAACTATTTTCCTGTGCTGGATGATTACATTATGTATCAGGGATATCCTCTGTATTCAGTTTCTTACTTATTTCAAACAGTCAGGGTGTGGACTTCACGACCAATAGCAAATTTACTGGATGTGTTTTTGTGGGCAAAATTTTCTGAAAATCTGTTTATTCTGTTCTTATTCTTTACAGTGTTGCGGCTTTTATCTGTCATTTTTTTAAGTCGTTTTTTTGAAGAACAGGGCTGGGCGAAGGAAGTTCTTTGCGTTTTATTGCTTTTATGTCCTATAGGTGTGGAGGCAACGGGGTGGCTCTCTGCTTCAAGTCGGATCATTGTAGGCTTATTTTTTATGAGTCTGGCACTGTGGTATCTGATTCGTAATAGGTGGGGTCGATTTTCCTTCTTTTTGCTTCTTTCCTTTGGTTGCTACGAACAGTTGTGGCTGATTGGATTGGTATTGTCAATCTACGATATTTGGAAACGAAAGAAAAGCCGAGTCTGGATTCCTGTTGCATTATCCGGTATTATGGGGACTTATACTTTGTTTTTTCAACGATGGAGTACAACCCCGAGAATGGGAAAGGGATTGAACGGGTCGTTTTTTGTTCAAGTTTTTGAAATTTGGAAGGTCAGCTTGTTTCGACTGATTCCCCAAAGCATCCGAAGAGGATTTTCCTATCTCAATATTTGGCTGATTGTTGCTCTGGTGTTATTGGTTTTTCTTTTGCTCTGTTTTAGGAATGAAGAAAAGAACAAAAAAGGAACTCGAACAATAGGTATTATTTTATTTGTTGTTTCTTATTTGCCCTTTTTGTTCTCTCATCAGGGACTTTCGTTTCGTATGGTATATCTTTCCTTTGTCGGATTATCCTTATTGATACCCCCGAAAAAATGGGTATGGATTCCCTTGACATTTTTGTTTTGCGTGGGAAGTACAGGGGAATTAACAGATTATCAAAATGCAGGACGGCAAGATGCCAAACTTTTGCAACAAATAGCAGAAGAAGACAGCATAGAAAAACGAATTTACTATGATTCTTCAGTTTCATACGGTCAACATATTTTAAGTGTAACTCATAGCGATTGGTCTTTGACGGCAGGCTTGAGAGCTGTTACAAAAAATACAAATGTAAAGGAAGTGTCTCCATGAAAAAGTGGAAATTGATTTTGTTTGTGATTGTTCTTTCTATTATTACAACGGGGATGAGTGCGGGTGCGGAAGAGGAGTATGAACTTGTTTTTTCGGAAACAAATCCGGAATATGAAAAATATCTGGCAGAGCAACAAACCCCTATGCTGTTGACGTTAGATGAGGAAGAAACGGTTGTCAATAATTCTTATGTGCCTTCTCCCTTTATCGAAGTAAATTCTCTGTATGCACTGGGAAATGTTGATAATACATTACCCCAGAAGTACGATGCCAGAAATGAAGGGAAAATTACGGGAGTTGGAAATCAAGGGAAAGATGGGGTTTGCTGGGCGTTTGCAGGAAATTCCAGTTTGGAAGCAGCCTTGATGCCGGAACAAGAATTTAATTTTTCCGAACAACACGTTCGCTTTGCCTTAAGCTCCGATAACCACAATGAATGGGGTTATGACAGACATCCCGAAGATGGTGGGAATTTTAATATGTATGGCGCTTATCTGATGCGCTGGAGCGGACCTGTATTGGAATCGGATGACCCTTATGATTTAAGCACGGAAAGTCGTGCGGTTTCTGTGACCAACAGCTTTGATGAAAAATTCCATGTGCAAGGATATCAGGTGTTGCCAAATCCCAGTTCGAATGTAGAAGATGTAACAGATGAGCAAAGAGCTGCCCATGTGAATTTAGTAAAACAATATGTAATGAAATACAGCTCTGTTTTTACGAGTATTTATTATCATTACTCATACTTAAATACCGATACTAATGGGTATTATTATCGGGAGAAAAATTTTAATAATAATACCATGTATTCTCGTGCCAATCATGCTTTGAGTATTGTTGGTTGGGATGATACATACAGCAAAGAAAATTTTAATACACAGCCCCAAAATGATGGTGCTTTTATCATTAAAAACAGCTGGGGTGAAGAATTTGGTGAAGACGGTTATTTTTATTTGTCATACGAGGATGCGTATGCAGGCTGGGAAGCAGGTGTGATTGATCGGGTCGATTCCGTGGATAATTTTGACCATATTTATCAATATGATCCGTTCTGCATAACCGGAGCTATCGGTTATCAAAATAAGCAAACGAACGAGTATATTTCAAAAGCAAGTTTTGCCAATGTATTTACAGCAGAAAGTGATGTGGAAGCCTTAAAAGCGGTCAGCGTGTATATTACCGCTCCGGATACTACATGTACCGTATATGTTAATGCCGAAGACGGTACCTTGAAAAATTTCGACCGAATGGAGGAAGTGGCCACCGAAACTTTTGAAATGAGCGGATATCATACCATTGACCTAACTCAGGCAATTCCGTTACACGGAGAAAAATTTGTGGTGGCGGTGTATGTGGAAAGCAGTGTAGAGAATCAAACCATGATTCCATTAGAAATGCCCATGACCTCGGGTGCCATTACCAATTACAACTGCAAAGCCAATGCAGGTGAAAGCTATATGTCCTACAACTCTTCTTCTTGGGCGGATGTAGCAAGAGATGTTGTTCCTAATACCAATGTTATGTTAAAAGCATATACCATTGATTTGCCTGTGGAAACAGAAGTGGGTTTTGTGGATTCTGACGGAACAAAATTGAATGGTTGGAGTAATGGAGATGAAATCAAAGCAGATTCTTTCTATTATAATAATACACAGTCAAATGTAAATGCGAAAATGTATTTTGGAATCTATCAGGGAGACAAATTAATTTCTGTTGTAAGCTCCGAACCAAAACTTACAAAACCGGGAAAAAGTGTTCATTTGGTAACAGATTCTCTTACCATTCCCCAAACTGGAGACTATCAGGTGAAACAATTTTTATGGGATGCAAATACTTTTTGCCCTTTACTTGCACCGCAAGAATTAGAAAAAGAAATTGAAGAATCTGAATAAACTTGAAAAAGGTATGTCAATTTTGATATACCTTTTTGAGTTGTGCGCCAATATTTTATCTTATCAAAAAAATTCTCTTGACAGAAGAATAAGAATATGATATTATAATTGAGCATCTTTTGAAAGAAAGAGAATAACGCTAAAAAAAGTTTTGCAAAAAATGAAAAAAAGTG
>JAZNAU010000022.1:0-36184 GCA_045586685.1 Clostridia bacterium | reverse complement strand
AAAATATTGATGTTGAAGGTGCAACAGGTAACGTAGATTCCAACTTTGACGGAAAGGCAGCGGCAGCAATAGAAGCACTTAAGAGAAATGATTTTGTATATATACATATGGAGGCACCTGACGAAAGCGGACATCATTTTGACGAGGAAGCAAAAAAACTTTCTATAGAATTGATTGACGAAAAGGTTGTAGGGCCTGTATATGATGCTTTGGTGAAAAGTGGTGAGGATTTTGCATTTTTAATAATGCCCGACCACCCTACGCCGATAGATATTGGTACACATACGTCAGACCCTGTACCTTATGCAATATACCGCAGTAATGCACCGAAAAATTGCGGTCTTTCATATACTGAACAAAATGGAAAAAAAGGTGAATATATAGAAACTGGCTATACTTTAATGGATAAATTTATTAAAGGCTGATGTTTTTGGGATATTTTAAAAAAATCTGAGAAAAATATTTACGAAGGAGAGTGCTTTATGAATACTAATGCGTTGTTTAAAATTACTTACGGATTATACGTATTGATTGCTAGAGAAAATGATTTCGACAATGGTTGTATTATAAATACCTTCAGTCAGGTAACCAGCAACCCTAACCGAGTAGCTGTGGTTGTTAACAAGACTAACAAAACCTCAGATATGATAAGAAAAACGGGGATTTTTAACGTAAGCATACTTTCGGAAAATGCTACCTTTGACGTTTTTAAAAACTTTGGTTTTCAAAGCGGTAAAGAGGTTAATAAATTTGTGGAATTTAAGAATGTAAAACGCAGTGAAAACGGTCTTTTGTACCTTTCTGAATATTCCAACGCTTATGTAAGCGCAAGGGTTGTGGAAACAGTTGACCTAGGCACTCACTATATGTTTGTGGCGGATTTTGTGGAAGCTCAGATTTTGAATGATGATAAATCAATGACATACAAGGACTATCATGCAAGGGTTAAGCCAAAGCCTCAAAATAAGGTAAAGGGGTACAGATGTGCAATTTGCGGATACGTTTATGAGGGAGAAACACTACCCGATAATTTTGTTTGCCCCTTATGCAAGCATGGGCCTGATGACTTTGAAAAGATTGTATAAAAGGAAACTCTGCAGAGTTTCCTTTTTTATATTGAAAATAATGAGATATTGATGTATAATAATTATTAATAGATAACATAAACATATAAGTATAATACATATTAAAGAGGTAGTATAAAATGGATAATAAAAAAGTGCTTGTTTTAATGGGAGGAATATCTACAGAGAGAGAGGTTTCATTAAAAAGCGGTGCTGCGGTGGCAAAAGCCCTGGAGGAAGCAGGATATACCGTTGAAACTTTGGATATAAAGCCGGATAATATAGCAAAAATATCGGAAATAAAGCCTGATGTTGCATATCTTGCATTGCATGGAAAAGGCGGCGAGGATGGTTGCATACAGGGATTGCTGGAATGGATGGGCATTCCTTACACAGGCCCGGGTCTTGCTGCAAGTGCAATATGTATGGACAAAACCCTTACCAAAAAAATCCTGTTGCAGGGCAATATTCCTACACCTAAATCTGTGGAATATAAGAGAGAAGATTGCGCAGATGTAAAAAAGGTAGCGGCAGAATTAATGAATGCACTTGGGTTACCAATGGTAATTAAAGCTCCTTGTCAGGGGTCAAGTATAGGCGTGGTTATTGTTCGTGAAGAAGGACATATATCTGATGCAATAACAGAGGTTTTAAAATATGATGATAGCCTGTTGGCAGAGCAGTTTGTAGCAGGTACGGAAGTAAGTGTTCCTGTTATCGGTAATGATAATCCTGAAGTGTTGCCGATTATAGAGATAACAGCATCAAATGAATTTTATGATTATCAATCAAAATATACTCCGGGTATGAGCCAGCATATTATACCGGCGAGAATAAGCAAAACCGCAGAGGAAAGAATAAGACACTACGCTGCGGAGGCATATAAAAAGACAGGCTGCAGAGGAATTTCAAGGGTTGACTTTATGATTGATGAAAATGACAATGTGTATGTTATTGAAATAAACACAATACCCGGTATGACAGAAACCAGCCTTGTTCCCGATTCCGCAAGGTATGTGGGAATAAGCTTTTCTCAGTTGGTTGACAGGATTGTAAAATTAGCAATAAAATAATAAAAAAACAAAATTTTTTGTTTCAGTTTGAGGTGTTTACATTGTATAACATAGACCTGGAATACAAGGAGCAAGCAGAAAATATTGTTGTGGGACATGGACAAAAGGATGCATCCTATACCAATGTTCCCCATCTTCACAGACATTATGAAATATATTATAATATAAATGGCGCAAAGGGTTTTATGATTAACGGCGAATTTTATAAGTGCAAAGAAAGGGACCTTATAGTAATTCCGCGTTTTTATACACACAAAGCTCTTGTAAACAAAGGCATAAAATATGAGCGTTGTATAATAAATATAGACCAGTACACAGTTGATATGATTGCAAAAATTATTGATTCACAGGATGAACTTATGTGGCTCACCAACGATAATTCGGAAAAGCTCAAAATGGTAAATTTGTCTTTGGAACAAAGCAATCATTATGTGAGTTTAATAAAAGAATATATCGCCCTGAAGAACCGTGGAAACTACCTGCAGGCATTTTCTGTGTTTTTATCCCTGCTTGCGTTTTTAAAACAGGTATTCAGCACTAATGAAAAAACGGAATATCTTGATGATGAACACGTATCTTATGTGGATAACGTTTTAAAATTTATTGAACATAATTTTAAAAAAGTAACGGTTTCGGATATAGCAAAGGAATATAACATCGACGGAGATTACCTTAACAGGCTGTTTAAGCAGGAAACAGGAACAAGTATAAAGAGGTATATAATTATCCGCAAGCTTACGGAAGCTAAAAAGTATATATGTCTGGGCAAATCAGTGAAGGAAGCTTGTTATATGACAGGCTTTAAGGATTATGCAAACTTTGCACGCTTGTTTAAAAAGTATGAGGGCTATCCGCCGTCAGGAATTGCAAAGCATAATTTGTAGCAATATTAAACAAGGGGGCTGTAGCAAAATCATTTTGCTACAGCTTTTTTTATTAGATTAACTTTACTTTAACATTGGGTTTTTATAATAACTATCAAATAGAGAAATACCTTTGGATTACATAGGCTATGGAGGTGATAACAGGTGAAATTCAGACACGAATACAAGCATCAGATAAATCTTGCAGATATATATGGTCTAAGAACAAGACTTTCTGCGGTTGCAAAACACGATATGAATTGTGGTGCAGATGGAACATATTTTGTTAAAAGTCTGTATTTTGATAATTATATGGACAAGGCTCTTAGGGAAAAGATTGACGGAGTCAACAAACGGGAAAAATTTCGTATCAGGTATTACGGCACGGACACGTCCTTTATCCGACTGGAGAAGAAGAGCAAGATAAACGGTTTATGCAACAAAATAAGTTGTAGGATTACTAAAGAAGAATGTCAAAAGATTATTGACGGCGATATTGAATTTATGCGGGATAGTGAGAATGAACTGATGAGAGAGCTATACTCAAAGATGAAATATCAGCTTCTTCGCCCCAAATGTATTGTTGCGTATAATCGGGAATGCTTTGTGTATCCCGCAGGAAATGTCAGGGTAACACTTGACAGGGATATATGCGGCAGCAACAATGTAAAGGAATTTCTGAATAAGGATTTACCTTTTCTGCAAACCTATCACGACTCAATTTTAGAGGTAAAGTGGGATGAATATCTTCCGCAGATTATCCGAGACTGTGTTCAGGTTAAATCAAGAAGAAGTGCCGCCTTCTCAAAATATGCGGCAGTAAGAATATAATCAAACATAACGAAAGGAAGTAAGAAATCATGACTTTTTCAGATGTATTTAAATCAAGCTTTTTATCAAACATTAATTCTTTTTCAACATTAGATGTGCTTTTAGCACTGGGACTTGCCTTTGTATTGGGGCTGTTTATTTTTTTGATTTACAAAAAAACCTATCAGGGTGTTATGTATTCAGATTCATTTGGTGTATCGCTTATAGCAATGTCAATGATAACCAGCCTTGTAATTATAGCAGTAACATCCAACGTTGTATTATCACTTGGTATGGTGGGTGCTCTTTCTATAGTTCGTTTCAGAACAGCAATTAAGGAGCCTATGGATATAGCATTTTTGTTTTGGTCAATAGCGGTAGGTATCGTTCTTGGTGCAGGGCTTTTGCCTCTTGCTATTATCGGCTCTGTTATTATCGGTATTATTATTGTTGTTTTCTCAACAAGAAAAATCGGCGATACTCCGTACATTCTTGTAGTAAGCTGCGAGAACGGAGAAACAGAAAATGCAGCTTATGAACTTATTAAAGAAGAGGCTAAAAAGAGCCTTTTGAAATCAAAATCAGTAAACAAATTAGGCGTTGAGCTTACCTATGAAGTACGAATCAAGGACGACAACACAGCCTTTGTAAATAAAATCTCGGCTTGTGAGGGTGTAACAAATGCAGTTTTAGTTTCCTATAACGGCGAGTATATGTCGTAAGGCGAAAGGAGACTAAAAATGCTGAAAAAAACAATTTTAATGGTTATTGCACTTTGCCTGATGTTCAGTATAGTTGCAATGGCTGAAAATACAAGAGTTGTAACTGATGGCTCTGGCTTGGAGGCATCACAGAAAACGCCGCCAAGCGGCAATATGCAAGGAAGAACACCACCTGATATGCCAAGCGGGGGAATGCCTTCAGGTGATTTTGCTCCGCCGGAGGGCTTTACACCTCCGCAGAATGACGGAGAATTTAATCCTTTTCAGGGCAACCCTGATCAAATTACAGAAACGACAAATCCAACTTCAAATGATAATGATGAAACATCAAATCAGCAGGAATCACAAATAGGTGATGAGTCAAACCAGGAAAAGGGTGGAAATGAACAGTTTGGAGAATTAAATCCCGCAAACATGGGCGGATTCCCAGGTAATTTACAAGGCTTTAACCAAGCTGCTCAGGAAGAACAGCCACAGGGATTTTCAGGCTTTGTCAAAACAAATTCGGCTCCCATAACCTCTGTTGTTCTTTTGGTATTAGCTTTTATCTTTGTTATTTTCTACAGAAGAAAGAACTATTGATGCAAGGCTGAAAAAATCTTAAGGAAAAGGAGGAGGAATATGATATCCAATAAACATATTGCAAAAATAACGATTATACTTATATCTGTTGTTTTAATTTTATGTATCCTTGCAATGTGCTTTTATGATAAGCTTTTGCCTGTTGTAAATACCTCTGGTTACAGCATGGAATATGAGGACAAGCTATTTGATACCAGTGATATTCTTGATATTGATATCATTATGGATGATGAAAAGTGGAACGAGAGTCTAAGTAATGCAATACAGGAAGTGTATTACGAGTGTGATGTTATTATAAACGGCACTACGTTTAAGCAGGTTGGTATCAGGCCTAAGGGCAACACAAGTCTTTCCTCTATTGCAAATGACCCTGATAATAACAGATACAGCTTTAAACTTGAATTTGACCAGTTCGTTGACGGACAGACGTGCTTTGGACTTGATAAATTAGTTTTAAATAACAGCTATGCGGATACAACGAATATGAAGGAAGCTATCATCTACGATATGTTTCAATATATGGGTGTGGATGCGTCGTTATATAACTTTGCAAAAATATCGGTAAATAACGAATATTGGGGCGTGTATCTTGCACTTGAAGCCGTTGAAGACAGCTTTATGCTTCGTAACTATGGCATGGAAAAGGGATATTTGTACAAGCCTGACAGTATGGGGTTTGGCAGTAACAATGGCGGAAAAAAGCAAGAAGGTAATTTTAACTTTCCCATACCACCTGAAGGTGGGTTTAAAATGCCCGATAATTTTGACAATGCAGGGCAAAACAGACCCAAGATGTCAAGCTCGGACGATGGCGGACAAGAAGGACGCGGTGGCTTTGGCGGTATGGGCGGAGGCAGTAATTTAAACTACACCGATGATAATTTGGACAGCTACCAGACAATATGGGACAGTGAAGTTAATGACAGCACAAAGGCCGACCACGAAAGAGTTGTTAAGGCTTTAAAGAATGTGCATAGTTCAACAGATATTGAAAAGTATATTGATGTGGACCAAGTGCTTAAATATATGGCAGTTCATAATTTTTCTGTCAATGATGATAGTTTAAGCGGTTCTATGTCACATAATTATTATCTGTATGAGGCAAATGGTCAAATCAGCATATTGCCATGGGATTATAACCTTTCCTTTGGAGGAATGCATCGCGGAGACGGAACAACGGTTATAAATGAGCCTGTTGACGATTTGTGGCAGGGAACAAGGCTTTTCGATTTTGTTTTTGAAAATGAAGAATATCTGGAACGCTACCACGAATATTACAATAAGCTTGTGAATGAATATCTGTACGGCGGAAAATTTGAAGAAACATATAACAGAATTACAAGCCAGATAGACCAGCTTGTAAAGGCTGACCCCAACAGTATGTACACCTATGAGGAATATGTAAAGGGTATAGAGGTGTTATACGATGCAGCAATGCTTCGTGCAGAAAGCATAAAGGGACAGCTTGACGGAACAATACCGTCAACATCAGAAGGGCAGAAGGCTGACTCAACAAAGCTTGTTGATGCATCGCATCTGAATCTTTCTGATTTAGGACAGTTTATGATGGGTGGCTTTGGCGGAAACCGAAATAATGCTGACAGGAAAATGCCAGAAGAAAATAATCAAAGCTCATCAAAGGAGTAAATGAATAAGGTGTGACGACAACCGTCACACCTTAAATCTTTAACGTAAGAAAATCAGTCTTGTTGAATTTTAAATGATAATATGTTACAATTAAAAGGCAAAAGGGGTGAATTTATGAGACTCTTGGTTGTTGAAGATGAAAAGCATCTTAATAAGACATTAACAGAGAGACTTACAAAAATAGGATATACAGTTGATAATTGCTTTGACGGCGAGGATGCTTTATATTATATAGAGAACACCAAGTATGACGGAGTTATACTTGATGTTATGCTGCCTAAAATTAACGGATTTGATGTTTTACGCATTATGCGTGATAAGAAAATTCTCACTCCCGTTTTAATGCTTACGGCAAAGGACTCGGATGAAGATATAATAAACGGACTTGACATAGGTGCAAATGATTATCTTACCAAGCCTTTCTCTTTTGACATTCTTTGTGCAAGAATCAGAGTAATGCTCCGTGTAAAAGAGATTGTTACAGGCACTATACTTGAAATTGCAGATTTGAGTATTGACACAACCACAAGAGTTGTAAAGCGTGGAGATGCAGTAATTGAACTTTCTTCAAAGGAATACTCTGTGCTTGAATACCTTATGCGAAACAAAGGCATTATCGTTTCAAAGGAAAAGATTGAAGAAAACATTTGGAACTATGATTATGAAGGCTCAAGTGATGTTATAAAGGTATATATCCACCATCTTCGCAAGAAGATTGACGATAACTTTGAGAAAAAACTACTCCACACGATTAAGAATGTTGGGTATGTAATTAAGGAAGATTGATATGAAAAAGATAACTTCTATAAAAACAAGAATAACAATATGGTACACGTCTCTTATGTTTGTGCTTATTTTTGTTGTGCTTTCTTTAGTTGGAGGATTATCCTATCAGCTTTCAATAGATAGCGTAGAAAAGGATGTAATCTTGCAGGTTACACAGGTAACAGAAAAACTGTCTAAAATGCAAAGAGATGTTTTTGATTTGGTTGATAGTAAAGAAGAATTCAAGAATGTATCCATATACGAAGCAAGCGGAAAATACATTGTAGGTCAATATATTTATGATGTTGTAAATATTCCTTTTGAAGAAGGTATTCCCCGTAGAGAAAGTATTGACGGAAAAGAATATATTGTTTATGATACTAAAACTCCAACTCCACCCGGTGTGCGTGGCGGATTTTGGATACGAGGTGTGGAATCGGTTAATTCCACAATGCTTTTGGGTAGGTCTGCTATTGTAATTATGCTTATTTTGATTCCACTAATCTTACTTTTAACAGCCCTTGGCGGATACTACATTACAAAAAGAGCGTTCAGACCTGTAAACAATATCGTAAAAACAGCAAATGATATTTCGCATCAAAAAGACATCACACGAAGAATTGAAATATCGACAGATAGCAAAGAAGATGAATTACATCACTTGTCGGTCACACTTAATAATATGCTTGATAAAATTGAAAATCTTATTATTCAAGAAAAGCAGTTTACATCGGATGCGTCTCACGAATTGAGGACACCTATCAGTGTTATTCTTGCGCAGGGCGAGTATCTTTTAGATATTGCAAAGGATGAAAAAGAAAAGGAACTTGCACAAACTATCGTTGACAAATCAAAGCAGGTTTCAAAGCTTGTGTCAAGACTTTTGCTTCTTGCAAGGATAGATCAGCACAGACAGAAGTTCAATAAGGAAAAGGTTGACCTTGGTGTAATTATTGATGTTGCTATTGACAGTATGAAGGAATTTGCATTACAAAAAGAAATATTGCTTTTCTCAAATGTACCCGATGGAACGATTGTAGATGCAGATGAATCTTTGCTCCTTTCTGCAATTACAAATCTTATCAGCAACGGAATCAAGTATGGTAATAAATCAGGTCATGTTAACGTTTCGGCTTCAAGAATTGGTGATAGAACAGAAATTGTTGTTGCAGATAACGGCGTAGGAATATCCGAAGAACATATTGATAAAATATGGACTCGCTTCTATCGTGTTGATGATGTCCGTAATGACGAATATGGCAGCAGCGGATTAGGTCTTTCAATGGTAAAGAGCATAATCGAACTCCATGGTGGAGAGATTACTGTAAAAAGTGAAGTTGGGAAGGGAACGGAATTTAGAATAGAATTATAAATGTCATCTAAACCATTTGGTTCTTCCAAAAGAAGCAAATGATTTGGATGACCTCAAATAGCTCTCTTTTTTATGGTTTGAGTGTTTTTGGAAAATTGATTTTAAAACCAAAGGATAAATGTTAAGCTGTCTTAAAACAGACATGAACCAGAGACATCGCGATATCCAAATTTGTCAATTTAGGCCAAATATCAACTGTCGGTTGAGGCAAAGATAAAATAAATTTTAAATTTGCCTTTATAGTTGGAATGTTTTTGCTTATAATATTGATAGAATGGTTTTTTATGAGGTGAAATAGTGGAAAATTTTAATAACTCAAAAATTAGAGAACTAAGAGTGAAAAACAAAATGTCTCAAAAAATGTTAGGTGAATATATAGGCATTAGTGATAGAGCGGTTTCTAAGTGGGAATCCGGTCTATCAAATCCATCAGGACAGAACTTAATAAATTTAGCTAAAATATTTAATGTGCCGGTAGAATGCTTTTTTGACAATAATGTTTTAACTACTAATATAGAAGGTAGTGGCATGGAGTCCATAACAGAATTGTATAAAATTGGAAGGGGACCATCAAGTTCTCATACTATTGGTCCGGAAAAAGCATGTATAATTTTTAAAGAAAAAAACTATGATGCAGATAGTTTTAAGGTTGTTCTTTATGGTTCGTTAGCAAAAACAGGAAAAGGACATGGTACAGATGCGGTTATAAAAAAGACATTTTTTCCCTACAAGTGCAATGTAGAGTTTGATTTTATAACTGCAAATATACCTCATCCCAACACATTTGATTTGATTGCATATAAAGACAAAAAAGAAATTTGTAAAAACAGAGTTTTAAGCGTTGGCGGAGGAAGTATAGTCTTTGAAAATCAAGATGTTGAAACTCCAAAAACAGTTTATAAACAAAGTAAGTTTTATGATATATCTAACTACTGTCAAAAGAAAAATATAAGATTGTGGGAATATGCATTGGAAAACGAAGATGATGATTTTATGGACTACATGACAAAAATTTGGAATGTAATGAAAAATTGTATAAAAAGCGGATTAGCAGATTTCGGAGAACTGCCCGGTGGTCTTAACGTTCAAAAGAAAGCAAAAATTCTGTTTGATAATCAACACATAGACGAAACAGCTGAAACCAGAGAAAACAGAATGGTTTGTGCTTATGCTTTTGCTGTCGGAGAGCAAAATGCATCAGGAGAAACTATTGTCACAGCCCCCACCTGCGGTGCGGCAGGCATCGTTCCGGCGGTGCTTTACTATCAGCAACAAAAAAATAGTTTTACAGATGAGAGTATAGTTCGAGCATTGATGACTGCAGGAATAATAGGGAATCTGATTAAAACAAATGCCTCTATTTCCGGTGCAGAATGTGGTTGTCAGGCTGAGGTTGGAAGTGCTTGTGCTATGGCCGCAGCGGCGCTTGCGGAACTTTTTGGATTAGGTATAGAAAAAATTGAATATGCCGCTGAAATTGCAATTGAACATCATCTTGGTCTTACTTGTGATCCTATATGCGGTCTTGTTCAAATTCCCTGTATTGAAAGGAATGCCGTAGCTGCGATGAGAGCAATAAATGCTGTGAGTTTAGCGAGCTTTTTATGGGATACAAGAAAAATTTCTTTTGATAAAGTAATACAAACCATGAAGGAAACAGGAATTGATATGCACAAATCTTATAAGGAAACATCAGAGGCAGGATTGTCAAAAATAGAATTATAGTCGAATGTATCACATCTAAATCATTCTCTTGTTTCAATTGTTGGGGGCTTTTTACAAAAATTTGTTTTGAAACAAAAAGGGTAGATGCCAAGCGGTTTTGAACAAATGATATTTAATACAGGTAAATTGAGACGATAATTTCAGAAATGAAGTTATCGTCTCTTTTACATTCAAAAATAATGGTGGAATTTTTTAATTATTTTGTAACACTTTATGGACAAAAATGTGTGCTTGTTTGTAAGTTCATTCATTGACAAACGGAACCAACTATGATATACTTTATGTTTGGAAATGACTATTATACATAGAGGAGTCTGCAAATGAAAAATTTTTACTTAACACCAAAATTGTTTTCTGCCATGAAACAATATAACAAAGCACAATTTATAAAAGACCTGATTGCGGGGATTATTGTGGCAATTATTGCGCTGCCTCTTTCTATCGCTCTGGCGCTGGCGTCAGGGGTAGAACCTGCCTGCGGGGTATATACTGCTATTGCGGCAGGATTTGTGGTTTCTTTCTTAGGCGGAAGCCGTATTCAGATTGCAGGGCCTACTGCGGCTTTTGCTACCATTGTAGCGGGAATTGTTGCCACCCAAGGGATGGACGGTTTGTTCCTTGCAACAATGATAGCAGGAATTCTGCTGATTCTAATGGGGATTTTTAAGCTTGGTTCATTGATCAAGTTTATTCCCTATACCATTACCACCGGATTTACCGCCGGCATTGCGGTGACCATTCTGATTGGTCAAATCAAGGATTTTTTAGGTCTTACTTATGGGGAAGGAGTAAAACCTGTTGAAACTTTGGAAAAAATTCATGCAAACATAGAAGCGATGGGAACCTTTCAATGGCAAACATTGCTTGTTGGGGTGGTTTGCCTTGCAATTCTGATTGTATATCCCAAATTGGAAAAGAGGATTCCTCCTTCCTTAATTGCAGTCATTGCAGGTGTTCTTATGGTGAAATTCATCCCCGGTCTTGACGAGGGTGTATTTACAATCGGGGAGCTTTATACCATTCCTGCAGGATTGCCTACGATTCATTTTTCCGGTATGAATTTTAGTTTTGCAAAAATCGGACAAGTCTTTCCCGATGCGGTTACCATTGCCATTTTGGCGGCAATAGAGTCCTTGCTTTCCTGTGTGGTTGCAGATAGTATGATAAATTCCCGGCACAATTCAAATATGGAACTGGTGGCACAGGGTGCCGGAAATATTGCCTCTGTTTTATTTGGTGGAATCCCTGCGACGGGTGCCATTGCAAGAACGGCTGCCAATGCGAAAAATGGTGGTAGAACCCCCATTGCCGGAATGGTGCACGCAGTTGTTCTTTTGTTGGTATTACTCTTTTTGATGCCTTATGCAGGACTGATTCCCATGCCTGCTATAGCGGCAATTTTGTTTATGGTTGCCTATAACATGAGCGAGTGGAGACAGTTTGTTTCTGTCATAAAATCCGCTCCCAAAAGCGACAGCATTGTCATGGTTGTTACCTTTGTACTGACGGTTCTGTTTGACTTGGTGATTGCCATTGAAGTTGGCATGATTCTGGCAGCAATGCTTTTTATGAAACGGATGAGTGAAGAAACGGAAGTGACAGGCTGGAAATACGTGGAACAAGATGAAGACAGTCTGGAATTACGTGATGTTCCTCAACATATTCGCGTATATGAATTGAGCGGCCCTTTGTTTTTTGGTGCTGCTGACAAGATTTTGGATATTACCGTAAAAGAATTTACAAAATGTCTGGTGCTTCGGATGAGAAGTGTTCCGGCTTTAGATGCAACTGCAATGAATTCATTGGAAATATTACGAAAAAAATGTAACAATAAAGGTATTTCCCTCATTTTTTCTCATGTAAACCCTCAGCCTCTTTCCGTTATGCAAAAATCCGGATTTTATGATGCAGTAGGGGCTGACCACTTCTGTCCCCACATTGACGATGCGTTGAAAATGGCATCAAAACTGTAAAAAGGAGTATGTAAATTCATGACAACATTACTTTTAATCAGACATGGCGAAAGCAAGGCAAATGAGTTAGGACTGTATGCCGGACACGGAGATTTTGAATTGTCCGACAAAGGACACAACCAAGCAAAGCTGACTGCGGAATTTATCATCTCTCAGTATTCGGTAGACGGTATCTATGCCAGTGATTTAAAACGTGCTTATCAGACAGCAAAAGCTACGGCAGATAAATTGGGCATGGAAATTGTCAAAGAAACGGGCTTGCGTGAAATTTTTGCAGGTGAGTGGGAGGGTTATCCTTTTAATCAATTGATTTCTGATTTTAAAGAAGATTACGACATGTGGCTTACCGATATTGGAAATGCTATTTGCACCGGAGGCGAAAGTGTAAAAGAGTTAAAAGAACGTGTCATGAGAACGCTGCAACAGATTGCAGAGAAAAACCCAGGAAAAACAGTGGTAATTGCCACTCATGCTACCCCTGTAAGAGTGGCACAATGTATTGCACAGGGAAAGGAACTGAAGGAATTAAATGAAATTCCTTGGGCATCCAATGCATCTGTGACGGAACTGATTTATACGCAGGGAACCTGGTCACTCGGCAAGGTGAGTATGGATGAGCATCTGTCAGACTTAAGAACCGCACTTCCTAAAAATGTATAAAATAGCGGAAATCCTGTTTTTTTCTTAGGATCTAGAAAATTTATGAAAAAAGATTGACAAACCAACAAAGATATGCTATAATATTATGTGTTCATATCAAATGGCCCGTTGGTCAAGCGGTTAAGACACCGCCCTTTCACGGCGATAACGGGGGTTCGATTCCCCCACGGGTCACCAAAAAAAGCAAGAACGTACAGAGTTGCGTTTTTGCTTTTTTTATTGATTCAAAAGGAATCGAACCCTGAGAAGGCTCTGCAAAAAAGAACGCAGTATATGCGTTCTTTTTCATTTTCTATTCACACTTTTTTATAAAACTCCTCCGCATAACGAACAGAGGACATGGCATCTGCACCATAAAAGTCAGCACCTATCATATCTGCATAATCCTGAGTCAGCACTGCTCCTCCTACCATAACGGTAATATCAGGAATGTGTTTTTTTAACAAACGGATGGTTTGTTCCATGGAAGGCACAGTGGTGGTCATCAAGGCACTTAATCCCACCAAACGGCAATTAGAACTTTGCACTGCTTCCAAAACAGTTTCAGGAGGAACATCTCGTCCTAAATCAATGACATAAAACCCAAAGCTTTCCAAAAGAACCTTTACAATATTTTTTCCGATGTCGTGAATATCTCCCTGTACCGTTGCCAAAATCACCTGTCTACTTTGATCGGCTTCGTTTTTAGGCATTGCCTCTTTCAACACTTCAAAAGCAGCAGATGCCGCTTCTGCACTCATGAGAAGTTGGGGTAGAAATGCCTTTTTCTGCTCAAATTCTTCTCCGATTTTGTTAAGAGCGGGAATAATGTGCTCATCAATAATAGAAAGAGGCTGTACGGTTTGCAACAATTCTTTTGCCTGTTCCTGTGCCTGTTTAGACAAGCCTTTCAATACTGAACCTTCTAAATTATTTGACGCATTCGTGTCTATTTCCGCCTTGGTACGGGAAGCAATATAGTCTTTACATCCCAAGTCCATTTCACGCAAAGCACGGAAAGCATAATAAGCCCCCATCATTCCTTCTGAAAACGGATTCATAATGGCGCAACTCAACCCCTGCTCCAATGCCATAACAAAAAAGGCGGTATTCACCGTTTCCCGTTCCGGTAAACCGAAAGAAATATTGGACACTCCTAAGCTTGTGGAAACACCAAGCCCTTCTCTGATCAATTTAACCGACTCCAACGTGACTCGTGCACCATCAGGATTAGAAGAGATAGTCAGCGCCAGCGGGTCCACAATAATATCCTTCCGGTCAATTCCCCACTTGCTTGCACACTCTACAATTTTTTTTGCAATCTCAAATCTTCCCTGCGCCGTATCGGGAATACCTGATTCGTCCATGGTCAGTGCAATCACGGCTCCCCCGTACTTTTTCACAACAGGAAATACCGTTTCCATACTGGATTGTTTCCCGTTCACCGAGTTAATCAAGGGTTTTCCATTATAATAACGTGCCCCTTGCTCCAATGCAAGAGGGTCCCCGGTATCAATCTGCAAGGGCAAATCGGACACTGCCTGAAGCTGAGTCACGCATTTCTTCATCATATCCGCTTCATCAATTTCAGGAAGCCCCACATTTACATCCAGAATATGAACCCCTTGCTCGCTTTGACGAATTCCTTCATTTAATATATAATTTAAATTTCTCAGTTTTAATGCTTCTTTTAATTTTGGTTTTCCGGTAGGATTGATTCGCTCTCCTATTAAAATAGGCTCTTTTCCGATTTCTACACTATGGGTATAAGAAGACACAAGGGTTTTTTCTTTCTTTTCAGGATATGTATAAGGAATATTTTTGGTGGACTCTATCGTTAATCTGATATGCTCAGGGGTTGTTCCACAACAACCGCCCAACAACACACTTCCTATTTTGGCAATCTCCGCCATTAGCTCCCCAAACTCTTGGGGAGAAATGTCATAAACCGTTTTTCCCTGTTCCACTCTGGGAAGTCCTGCATTGGGAACTACTATCACCGGCAGAGAGGAAACAGAGGTTAATTCCTGTACCACAGGAATCATCTGACGGGGTCCTAAAGAACAGTTCATGCCATAAGCATCTACACCCAAACCCTCCAACATTGCCGCCATGGCAGAAGGACTGGCTCCAGTCATCAATTTCCCAAATCCGTCATATACATTAGATACAAAAATGGGTAAATCGCATCCCTCTTTTGCCCCCACCACAGCCGCCTTTGTTTCATAACAATCGTTCATGGTTTCAATAAAAATCAAATCGGCTCCTGCCTGCTGTGCCGATTTTGCCAGCTTACAAAAGCTTTCTGCCGCATGGTCGAAAGATAAATCCCCCAAAGGCTCCAACATTTTTCCGCTGGGACCCATATCATATGCTACAAAGCTGTCCGGAAATTCTTTCGCTGCCTCTTTTGCACAGGAAATCCCCGCTTTAATAAGCAGTTCATAGTTATCATCATTCAAAGGGTTGATTCCAAATGTATTAGCGCATATTACGTTACAACCCGCTTCTAAGTAAGCCCGGTGCACCAATGTGACCTCCTCCGGATGGGTCAGATTCCACGTTGCAGAATTTTCTCCCGGACCAAGGCCTGCTGCCTGAAGCATGGTTCCCATACCGCCGTCAAAATAAATTCTGGATTTTTTTATTGTTTCTCTGATATCCATGTGACTTTTCCTTTCCTATAAAAATGGGCAAACTAAGTTTGCCCGTGCTATGCATCTATTCCAATAACCGCCGTAACGGACTTAGACGGTGTTAGAAACAAAGCCTCCGTTAAAGTCAATCCAATTTGCTTTGCCGCCCCTGTCAACCGCAACAGATCAGGCTGACAATCCAACAAAAAATCTCCAAACCCGGGACTGAATCTTGGTCGGCATTGATTCTTTTTTGAAAGCTTTTCGCAAACATGGTCACATACCCCTTCAATTAAAGCGGAAGCCGCTCCGTCTGTAATAAATTGTCGTGCAGGAGAAGTGACTCCCAAACGGGCAATCAACCTGTCCGCACCTGGCCCGATGGTTGCAGCAAAAAGAAAACATTGCTTACATTCTTTTAAATAGTTTCCCAAAGCCTGACTGGTAACCATAAAATCCCCCAACATAAACTGTTTGGGAGAAAGAAAGGTGACCGGCACCCGCACATAACAATATCGACAATCTGATACATGTTGGAGTTGTTCAATACATTCCATTGTTTCTGCGGTGATTTCCTTTGTGCCAAGCCGAAGGGCAAGCTCGGACGTTGGAACCGACACCTCCGTCAGCACATCTGTTCCCCGTTCCAATACCGTACTCATCTAATAATCTCACTAATGTTTCTTTGAATCTCGGCTGCAACATCGGGTTTATTCATAGTATACACATGAACTGCATTGATGCCATTGGCATACAAATCAATAATCTGCTCGGTAGCATAGGCAATTCCCGCCTGTTTCATTGCCTCTGGTTTGTCGCCGTAACGGTCAACAATACGAATGAACCGCTGAGGTAGGGCAGTTTGGGAAATGGAACAAATCCGTTTCATCTGTGCTGCATTGGTCACAGGCATAATTCCTGCCACAACCGGAACAGTAACCCCCGCCTCCCGAATCCGATACAAGAAATTATAAAGAATGTTATTATCAAAAAACATCTGTGTCGTCAGAAATTCACAACCCTGCTCCACCTTTTTCTTTAAATATGCCACGTCTTTTGCACAGGTTTCGCTTTCGGGATGACTTTCCGGATAGCAAGCTCCGCCAATACAAAAATCACCAAACGCTTTAATTTCCTCAATCAGCTGACCTGCATAATGGTATTCCAGATTTTCTTTCTCCATATCCTCAGGAATATCCCCCCGCAATGCAAGAATATTGGTTATACCGTACTCTTTTAACCTATGAAGTTGATTCTGAATTTCTTTTTTTGTAGAGGAAACGCAGGTTAAGTGTGCCAGTGTAGGAACTCCAAACTTGTCTTGTAAATTTTTCGAAATCTGTGCCGTGTACGCAGAAGTGCCTCCCCCTGCCCCGTAGGTTACACTCATAAAATCGGGCTTTAAGGCTGCCAACTCTTCCGTGGCTTTAAACACACTGTCAAAAGCAGTATCCGTTTTAGGAGGAAACACCTCAAAGGAAAGACTTGGTTTCTCTCCTTTAATCACCTCAATAATTTTCATCTTGATTCCTCATTTCTGCAAGAATTTTTGCAATGCTTTTCCGATTGCCGCTGTTAACACTGCCGCCACTATCGCCTCAGGAACACCGTTAATCAACACAACAGATCCAATCACGTTTCCCAATGCATTGACCGCCAATCCTTTGGCTGCCGCATAACCCTCTCCAAACAACAGCCAGATGCCACCCATTACAAAAATGGTATTGGTAATAGAACCTAAAAATCCGGTGATTCCCAAAGAAACAAGGGAAGGCAATCTTGTTTTCTTCAATCCTTGATAGCATAAAGCAGAAACCAGACCAACCAGAATTCTGGGAACAAAGCAAATCAACAAGCTAAATACCGGATTACCGTATTCCGACTGATAAAAGGGAGAAAATACAAAAGAGGTAATATTCGGACGGAAGGTGTTGGTTAAGAGACTAATCAGCCCAAACACAAAACCCATCAGCATTCCGCTTTTTGGTCCCAATAAAACCGCGCAAAGAATCACAGGAATATGCAACGTTGTCGCATTCATAAAGCCCAAGGGTATCATTCCGATATTGGTGACAGCCATAACGCCCATAATGGCACAAAACATTGCTATCATCACCAATTTTTTTGTTTTATCCTGTTTTGTCATAAGTTTACACATCCTTTTGGTTTTCTTACCAATAATTATACACCTTTTTCCCAAAAAAGTAAAACCTTTTTTTCGATTCTGTTAAATTTCTTCAAAAATTCATAAAAAACCTTGTACAAAAGCCTATGTTTATGATACAATAATGGAAGGAACATTTTGTAAATGAAAGGAACATTTAGCTATGAGCAGAAGAAATGCCCGTGAGCAAGCATTAGTGCTGTTGTATCAGTGCGACCTGCGTAAAAAACAACCTCAGGAAATTTGGAACGAATTTCAATGCTTTTCCGACCTGGAGGAAGAAGATGCGATTGTATTAGAATCTCAAGATATGGATTTTGTCCGTGAAGAATTGGAAGGCGTATGGGAGCATTTAACAGAAATTGATGAAATTATTAACCGCAACAGCCATCGTTGGGAGATAGGGCGTCTTTCCGCACCCCTGCGTGCGATTTTGCGGATTGCGGTATATGAGATAAAATATCGGGAGGATATTCCCCAAGCGGTTTCCGTAAATGAAGCCATAGAGCTGGCAAAATGCTATGACAATCCGGAGGCAGGCGCCTTTGTTAACGGAATTTTAGCAGGAGTGCTGAAGGAGTGAGCCTATGGCAGTAATCACTGTAACCGAGCTGAACCGATACTTAAAACGGATGATCGACTGTGATCCTCTCTTAGGGCGGATTACAGTAAAGGGAGAGCTTTCCAACTGTAAGCTCCATTATTCCGGTCATCTGTATTTTGCGTTAAAGGATGAATCCTCCGTCGTGCGGGGAGTCATGTTTAAAACTAACGTATCCTACCTGAATTTTCATCCGGAAAGCGGTCAGAAGGTTATTGTATCAGGAAGAATCAGCGTATATGAACGTGATGGTCAGTATCAGTTATATGCAGAGGAAATGCAACCTGACGGTATCGGTGCGCTATATCTAGCTTATGAGCAGTTAAAACAAAAACTGGAAACGGAAGGCTTGTTTGATCAGGAACGAAAAAAGCCCCTCCCTTCCTTCCCCCGTCGGATTGGGGTGATTACCTCCCCTACAGGAGCGGCCATCCGTGATATCATCAATGTTTTATCCCGCCGTTATAAATTGGCGGATGTTTATTTATATCCCGTATTGGTACAGGGAGCAGAAGCACCTTCCGATTTAATTCAGGCACTTCATTATTTCCACACTACCGGATGGGCAGATGTCCTGATTATAGGTCGTGGTGGCGGGTCGATTGAAGATTTATGGGCATTTAATGACGAAGGAGTGGCAAGAGCCATTGCCGATTGCCGTATCCCCGTTATTTCTGCAGTAGGACACGAAACAGATTTTACTATTGCTGATTTTGTGGCAGATTTACGTGCTCCCACCCCTTCTGCCGCAGCAGAGCTGGCAGTTCCCTCTCAATCAGAATTGGAGGAACGGTTTGCAGGATACTATCTACGGCTTCATAAAGCTTATATGACCGGAATGGAACAACGAAAGGAATTGCTCAAAAGCATTGCGAACAGAAGAATCTATACCAATCCCTTGGAGCAAATTGAGAGGCGGCAGTTGGATTTAGACAGAGTGGTACAACGACTGAACAGAGAAACCCAACAAACTCACACCTTACGTCGGGAACGATTGGGAGCCTTAGCAGAAAAATTGCAAGCGTTAAGCCCGTTATCCGTATTAAGACGAGGATATACAACAGCAGCCGACAATGCAGGAGTTCTGATTTCTCGTGCAGACCAATTACAACAGGGACAGGAAATCTCCTTAACATTTGCAGACGGTACAGCGGATTGTACTGTCACAAAAATTAAAAAAACGGAGGCGACACAGTGAGTAAAGAAAGGACCTTTGAGCAGGCAATGCTTGAATTAGAACAAATTACAAAACAATTAGAAAGCGGAGAAATTCCTCTGGATGACTCTTTGAAATTATTTGAAAAGGGCGTAGAGCTGACCCGTTTTTGCTCCAACGCACTGGAGGATGCACAGCAAAAAATTGCAATTTTAACCAAAGATAGTCAAGGAAACATGAAGGCAAAACTGTTTTCTGCAGAAGAAGGTGAAGAGGATGAATCGGTATAAAGAACTAATTGAATCTGCATTAACAGAGTATCTCAAACCTCTTTCCGGTCCTCACGAAACCATATTGAAAGCAATGAACCATGCAGTGTCCGCAGGAGGAAAACGGATTCGTCCCACCCTGACGATTGCCGCCTGTGTGGCTTGCGGAGGAAACAAAGAGGATGCTCTCCCCTTTGCCTGTGCTTTGGAGATGATTCATACTTATTCCTTAATTCATGACGACCTTCCTTGTATGGACAATGATGATTTTAGACGGGGAAAACCCACTTGCCATAAGGTTTACGGGGAGGCAATGGCAGTACTGGCAGGGGACGGACTTCTGACCCTCGCCTTTGAAACAGCCGCCAAAGCTGACCTGCCTGCAGACCGTATTATAAAAGGAATTCAAACCCTTTCTCACCTTGCCGGAATGGAAGGAATGATAGGGGGTCAGGTGGTGGATATGGAATCGGAAGGGAAGGATATTTCAGAAGAAACCCTGACCTTTTTACATCGCCATAAAACAGGTGCCCTTCTTCAGGCGGCAATGTTGCTTGGAGGTATCGCCGCAGGCGCTACGGAACAAGAATTGGAGCAGCTAAACGCCTATGGAGACGCTTTAGGACTTGCTTTCCAGATTCAAGATGATATTCTGGATGTAACAGGAACAGAAAGCCTTGGAAAACCTGTCGGCAGTGATGCAGAGCAGAAAAAAACTACTTTTGTGACCATGTATGGATTAGAACGTTCCTTTGCATTAGCGCAAGAATATACCGAAAAATCCGTCAATGCCGCAAAAAAACTAAGGGAACCTGACTTTTTTATTACTCTTGCAGAACAGCTCATGAACAGGAAACAATAAACTGAAAATACCAATGGGAGGAAAATTTTAAAACGAAATTTCCCTCCCATTTAATTACAGCAGAAACAGCATTGACAAAGCAGGAAAAAAAGATTACAATTAAATTAGCATTAACTTTATATAGGAGGACAATATGAAACGAAGCAGCGGTGTACTCATGCATATCACCTCTCTGTTTGGCGAATATTCCACAGGGAGTTTTGGAAATGAAGCAAAAGAATGGATTGACTTTTTGGCAGACTGCGGTTTCTCTTGGTGGCAGGTACTTCCTCTTTGCCCCATTGATGCATGCAACTCGCCCTATCAATCCCATTCGGCGTTTGGCGGGAATCCCTATTTTGTAGATTTGCCCAAACTTTACGAGCAAGGCTTGCTCACACAGGAAGAACTGCAACATCACCGTCAGCAATTTCCCTACAGTTGTGAATATGTACGTCTGTATCATAATCGGTTAGAACTTTTGAACACAGCCGCTCGTCGGGCACAAAACAAAGAAGAGATCGAGCACTTTATAAAAAGCAATCCCTATTTAGAACAATTTTGCCGATTTATGAGTTTGAAAGCGGCAAACGACAATAAGCATTGGAACGAGTGGACAGTGAAGGAGGGAGATTCCAACACCCTCTTTTTGTGGAAATTTATTCAGTTTCACTTTTTTCGTCAATGGAATGAACTATTGGACTATGCCCACAAAAAAGGAATTCAGATTTTAGGAGATATTCCCATTTATGTGGCGCGTGACAGTGCAGATGTTTATTTTCATCAGGAGCAGTTTATACTGGATAAAGACGGAAATCCTGCCTTGGTTGCGGGAGTTCCTCCTGATTATTTCACTCCTGAGGGACAGCACTGGGGCAATCCCCTGTACTGCTGGGAGACAATGGAGCTAGATGGATTTCGCTGGTGGTGTGACCGAATACGTCATATGCTTACTATGTTTGACGGAGTGCGGTTAGACCACTTCCGCGGTTTTGAATCCTACTGGGCAATCCCTTCCGACGCCCCTTCTGCCAAAAACGGGCATTGGGAACAGGGCCCCGGTATGAAATTGATTGAAAAATTTCAAGAAATTGCAGGGGAAAAACTGATTGTGGCAGAAGATTTAGGGGAAATTACCCCTCAGGTAGAACAACTGGTAAAGAGTAGCGGTTTTCCGGGTATGAGAGTTTTGCAATTCGGATTTTTAGGAGATGACTCCTCCATTCACCGCCCCCACCATTATCATCAGAACACGGTTGCTTATACAGGCACCCATGATAACAATACATTACTCGGATTTCTGTGGGAATTGGATGAGCAAAACAAGAAAAACTTGCTGGAATACTGCGGTTATACTGATTCTGACTGGGAACGGGGATATGACCATGTGATCCGCAGTCTGTTTGTATCAGGGGCAGGTCTTACAATTTTGCCTGTACAAGATTTGTTAAAATACGGCTCCGACACACGTCTAAACATTCCCGGAAAAGCAGACGGAAACTGGCAATATCGAATGACACGAGAACAAATGAACAGCATTGATCGACACTTTTGGAAACGTCTTAACAAACTTTACTCCAGATCAATATGACCTTAATGTAAACAATTATGAACTTTTCTGATTTTACTTGTTTTTCCTGAAAAAATGCAGTATAATGAAAGTAAAAATACAAAGGAGGGATCAACATGCCGGAAACGATCGACTTAGAATCACAAAAAGATTGGACCCGATTGCTTTTGATGAGCAAATTTGGGATTGACGAAATGGAAACGAAACTCAACATCATCAACGATGAATATCATTTTTTGCATGATTATAACCCTATTGAACATATCACAAGCCGTAACAAAAGCCCTCGGAATATTATGGGAAAACTACGGCGAATGGGTTTGGAGCCAACCTTGGAAAATGCCAGACAGCATTTAAATGACATTGGCGGAATCCGAGTCATCTGCTCCTTGATTGAGGACGTGTATACCATAGCAGAACAGTTAAAACGACAAAACGACATTACCGTTTTAACCATTAAAGACTATATTAAAAATCCAAAACCTAACGGATATCGAAGCTATCATATGATTGTGGAGGTGCCTGTGTTTCTCACTGACCGGGTAACGCCCGTTAGAATTGAAATTCAGATTCGCACCGTTGCCATGGATTTGTGGGCGGGCTTGGAACACAAAATTTACTATAAATCGGGAATCCAAATTCCCAAAGCATTACAAGATGAAATTAAGCAAACTGCAGACGATATGGCAAAAATCGACAAAAAACTGTGCAGAATGAAAGCGGAAATTTCAAAATATACCGCAGAAACGGTTGATTAAATCCGTATTATGTCATTAAATAATAATGATCCCCCCGTACATGGACTGCACCATTTTGTACAGACAATACAAAAAGAGCCCCTATGGTAGTAAATATTAAATTTTAAGCATCATACTGACATCGCATTTCTTGTGGTGTCAGTTTTGTTTTTAGTTGTATTCTTTCGTTATTGTAGAAATGAATATATTCATCTATGATGAAGCGAGCCTCATCATAGGTTTTGAGTTTGATTCTGTAAATACATTCTGTTTTGAGAATAGAAAAGAAATTTTCAGCTAAAGAATTATCATATGGATTTCCTTTCCTTGACATTGATGGTGTAATGTTGTATGATTTAGTTAGCTTAAAGTACGCGTGTGAAGTATACTGAAAGCCTTGGTCACTGTGGAGTTGCTGCTCTGATTGTAGAAAGAACAAGGTTAATATTCTGTTCCGTTCCGGTTCTGTAAGCAACAATACTGTTATCAAACAAATCTCTAATTACAGATAAACACAATGTTCCTTGTTTTGTTTTGATATAAGAAATATCTGTAACCCATTTTTGATTTGATTTTTCTGCTTAAAAATCTCTGTTTAGTAAATTAGGATAACGATGCAGATATTCTCCGTAATTACGATATTTCTTTCTTCTAACAATAGATAACAAATTGTATTTCTGCATTACTCGTAGGACTGTTTTAGGATTATAGTGTATTCCGTGTCTTTCGAGCCATATTTGTACTCTGCGATAACCATACGTTTTCCCGCACTTATCCTGGCATTCTTTTATCTTTTCTGCCAATGGCAAGTCTTTTGCCGGGATATCCATTCGGACTACATAAGCATAATATCCACTTCTTGATACTTTAAAAAATCTACACATTTCACTAATTGAATACTTGTCTTTGTGATGGTAGATAACCATATATTTTACGCTTGTTCTCACTTCCTTTCTGTGAGCGAAAGAAAATCCCGCATCAGTTCATTTTCCATCTCCAAACTTTTAATTTTTGCTTCTTTGCGAGCGAGAATATATTTTAGTTCTGCAACTTTATCCTGTTCACTTACAGCATAGTCCTTTGGTGGTCGCCCCTTGGGTTTTATAGCTATTCCTGCTGCAAGTTTTCGTTGATTTCTATTGTACCTACAAAAAAGTTGTAGATTTGATCCTTACTAAAACCTAATTGATTTCCTATTTCTTTTTTAGTAAAACCCTTTTCTTTAAGTTTTAAAATTTCTTTTTCATAATCTTTAATGTGACGATAACTTCTTGAAATAAAAATTCCCCCTATGATATTTTCATTATACCATAGGGGGATGTTTTTTTCTGTTGTCCGTTTTTACTGGTTCTGTCCAATTTGTACGGGATTCTGATTTAATTATTTCTCATTTGGTCATGCTTGCAACTTCTTCTGCAAAGTTGTCTTCTTTCTTTTCCAGACCTTCTCCCTTTTCATAACGAACAAAGTCGATTACCTTAACACCCTTAGATGCCAGATAAGCTTCCACCTTCAAAGAGCTGTCCTTTACAAATTCCTGTTGCAGTAAGCAATTTTGATCGTAGAACTTACTGATCTTCCCGCCCAACATCTTTTCAATGATGTTGTCAGGCTTGGAAGCATTCTTAGGATCTTCCTTAATCTGAGCTGTAATAATGCGTTTTTCCTTTTCCAAATCTTCCGCAGGAACGGTTTCCTTGGACAGATAAGGAGGATTGATTGCAGCAATCTGCATTGCCACATCTCTTGCAGCTTCGTAAGCCTCTCCTTCCAGAGCACCTTCTGCCACTACCATAACGCCGATTCTTCCGCCGCCATGGATGTAGGAGCAAACATTGCCTTCCAGACGAACAAACCGTCTGATATTCATGTTTTCACCGATTTTAGCAATCAATGCAGTCAACTTTTCAGCAACCGTTTCGGATTCAAAAGGCAGAGCCTTCAGAGCTTCCACGTCAGCAGGATTCTTTTCTGCAACGATTTTAGCAGTAGCCTTTACAAAATCAACAAATTCTGCATTCTTCGCAACAAAGTCAGTTTCAGCATTTACTTCCAACAGAACGCCAATTCCGTTTTCTTCCAATGCATAAACCAGACCTTCGGAAGCAATTCTTCCTGCCTTCTTTTCAGCAACCTGCATTCCGCGTTCGCGCAGAAATTCAATCGCTTTTTCCATATCACCGCCGGTTTCGGTCAATGCTTTTTTACATTCCATCATACCGCAACCGGTCTTTTCTCTTAAATCTTTAACAGCCTGTGCTGTAATCATATTATTCACAATCCTTTCGGTTCAATTTCAGATTTGAATTATTCAGCAGCTTCTTCTGTTTCTTCTGCTTCATCCACGGCAAACTGTTCCCCCTGCTTTCCTTCCAGAATTGCGTTTGCAATAGTGGAAGCAATCAGCTTAACGGCACGGATTGCATCGTCATTGCCGGGGATTACATAATCCACTTCTTCCGGATCGCAGTTGGTATCAACGATTGCAACAACAGGAATACCCAATTTCTTTGCTTCCATGATGGCAATGTGTTCTTTCTTGGGGTCCACTACGAACAAAGCACCGGGCAGACGCTTCATTTCTTTAATACCGCCCAAAAACTTTTCCAATTTTTCCAGTTCGCCCTTTAATTTGATAACTTCCTTCTTAGGCAACAAATCAAAGGTGCCGTCTTCTTCCATCTTTTTAATCTGGTTTAGTCTGTCAATTCTTTTACGGATGGTTTTGAAGTTGGTCATCATACCGCCCAGCCATCTTGCATTTACGAAGTACATTCCTACCCGTTCTGCTTCTTCCTTAATGGAATCCTGAGCCTGCTTCTTGGTTCCTACAAACAGAACATCATCTCCATTTGCAGCAACTTCTCTGATGAAGTCATACGCTTCTTCAATCTTCTTTACCGTCTTTTGCAAGTCGATAATATAGATTCCGTTTCTTTCTGTGAAGATGTACTCCGCCATTTTAGGATTCCATCTTCTGGTCTGGTGTCCGAAATGAACACCGGCTTCCAACAGTTGTTTCATTGCAATAACTGCCATTTTTACATACCTCCTGTTTTTTGATACCTCCACCTCGCTCTTCGAAAAAACAAACCCTTTGGGCAACCCGTTTTTCCTCCCGAGATGTGTGTATTCTAAATTATTGCCAAAATATTATACCACATTTTTTTTACAAATGCAAGCTTTTTTAACAATTTTTATAAAATTTTTTCTCCATCAAATAAAACCATTCCAAAGCCTTCTCCCATAATATTTCCCTCCATCAAAAACTTTTTAAACCGTTTTTGTAAGGTAGTGTTTTCAGGAAGAGTACTGTAATCATCCGTTTCAAGCACATTAAATATTCTGCAAATGTTACTTCCTGCCCCTTCTTCGTTATCAATAATATCAAACAAATCATAAAATTTACGAAGATTAGAATTTTCAGGAAAGACATCATAATGAGGCGTATAAGAAAGCCAGGAACGGCATGCAATAGGCAATATCCCATTCTTTAACTCGTCCTTATAAAAAGCATGCGCCCGTTTAAAAGATTCCAACACATCTTCTACCAGCAATGGTCCTTTGGAAGGTACATGACAAGTCCAAACCGTATCTCCCTTTTTCAGCACACCTTTATAATCGTCGTAAGGAAATTCAATGGTATCATAATTAAGCCTTCCAAAACCGAATCGTTCCATATGAAAATAACCGCGAAGCCATTGGATCGTACACGTTCCCCAGATATCATACCAGGCTTTACACTCTACCACCTTACATCTCAAATCCGACATAGCATCCCAGAACATTTCATCGGGCAATTCTTTTATGTAATAAATATCATGCAATGCCTCCGCACACATCAGCAAAAAAACCATATCAACCGAATAATGATGATAGCCTGTTTGTTCTGCTAAACTGTTCAATATTTCAGCATAATCCTTATCCCCGAAATAAGCATCCATTGCCAATGCCAACCGGTCGTCTCCGTCTTCCAAGGCTGTCATTTTATCAAAGCATTCTCCCAAAAAAGCAGTTGCTTCCTCCGGAAAATCCAAACGTCTTGCTATGTCTTTTATCACGTTTATTCACTCCTTGTTGCTAATTCATTGATAGTATTAGTTTACCTTGTTCTTCTGATTTTGTCAATAGTATTCTAAAAAACCGTCCATTTAAAAATTTCTAAAACCAAAAGAAATAAAGAATCAAGGACGGACCGAGCGCCGTCCTTGTTTTTTATTCTGTTTCTTCATAAACCATAGTGGAAGTATGCTCCTCAAAGGTTTTTGTAAAAATATGGCTTCCGTCCTGTTTTTCCTCATTGGTATGATAATAGAAATATTCATGCCGCTCAGGAAGTAACGCTGCTTTTATAGACTCGATTCCGGGGTTGCAAATGGGTCCTGCAGGCATCCCTGTATTTTGATAGGTATTATAGGGTGAATCCACTTCTAAATCCTCGTACAACACCTGCTCCATATCATAAAGTCCATTGGAACAAGCATACACAACGGAGGCATCAATCTGTAATAGCATTTCCTCTTCAATCCGATTGTATATTACTCCTGCAATGGTAGGGCGTTCTTCATCCAGACGGGATTCCCGTTCCACCAGTGCCGCAACGGTCATTAAATCATACAAAGAATGTTTCGAAGGAATGTCCTTTAAATTCTGATAATGCTTGTCAAATTCCGCCAGCATGGTATCAATTAAAATATAAGCATTCGTATCTGAATCAAAGGAGTAGGTTTCGGGGAATAAAAAACCCTGTAATTTGTGGATATAAGGTCTGTCCTCAGGAATTTCTTTAATAAACTCATAAGGAAATTGCTCGTTATCCAACACCTGATAAAATTCTTCTTCTGTACAAATATTATTTTCCACTGCTTTTGCACAAATCTGCTCTACCGAATATCCTTCCGGAACTACAAAGGAAAAACTTTCCTTTTGAGCTCCCTGGGTTGCCAGAATCAGAACCACATCCTCTACACACATTCCCGTATCCAAAGTAAATTTTCCATACTGCAATGATTCATACCCTGATGCCGCCACCTTACGTTTGAATACAAATTTAGAATTGATGACATCTGCTTTTTTCAGCTCGTCGGCAATCTGACTGACTGTGCTTCCCTCAGCAATGTTAACCACAACCTGTTGCTTTTTTACCGAGGTGCTATCGTTGTATTCTGCAAGCATAAAAATACCCTTAAACAGTAAAAACATGAACAGAACTGCGCCGATTACAATCAGCAAAATCCACTTTTTCTTCATATTATTTCTCCTATTCATTTCCTAATTTGGAAAGTAATACAAAATAATTATATCATATATTGTAGTGAATTTCAACTATTTTCTTTTTATACCCTTTTTCATCAAAAAAGGAATCTGACCATACAGACAGATTCCTTTTTATAATTAAAATCAAACTTTAAAATCCACGCCCGTCTGAGCCTCTTCGGCAGGCTCCATTTCAAACTGATAATCATTTCCGGGCAAAATAGCATTCATTACAATACCTACAATAGAAGCGACTGCCAAAGCAGAAAGAGTAATGGTCAGGCTACCGATAGCAAAGCTGATACTTCCCAACCCTAACGCAGATACCAAAATAATTGCTGCAACAATCAGGTTACGGCTCTTTGTAAAGTCCACTTGATTTTCTACCACATTTCTTACCCCGATTGCAGAAATCATACCGTACAGTACAAAGGAAATACCACCAATAATTGCTGTAGGAATCAAAGCTACCAAAGCTTCAAATTTGGGAGAGAAGGACAGAACAACTGCAACCACTGCAGCAATTCTGATAACCTTGGGGTCATACACTTTAGACAGTGCCAATACACCCGTGTTTTCTCCGTATGTGGTATTAGCAGGACCACCAAACAATGCGGACAAAGAGGTTGCCAAGCCGTCGCCGGTCAGAGTTCTGTGAAGACCGGGGTCAGCCAGATAGTTCTTTCCAACAGTAGAAGAAATGGCAGAGATATCCCCGATATGTTCCATCATGGTAGCCAATGCAATAGGCATTATGGCAACAATGGAGCTGATTACCAACGAAGAATTGCTCCAATCAATACCGCCAAACACTGTACCCTTCCATTGAACAGGCAAGCCAATCCAAGGAGCATCAATCAAATTTTGCAATGATGCAGTAGAGAATAGCAGCATATTTTCTTTTCCTGCCAATGCAATGTACTCTACACCGTTTACATCAACGGTTTTTCCCCATACCAGTGCCAAAATTGCAGCAATAATGCAAGAGCCAAGAACCCCCAACAAAATAGGAATAATTTTTGCCATACCCTTGCCCCAAATATTAAAGATTACTACAATCGCAAGTGCAATAAAAGCAACCAGCCAGTTCTGCTGACAGTTAGAAACTGCACTTCCTGCCAATCCTAAACCGATAGCAATGATAATGGGTCCTGTAACAACAGGCGGGAAGAACCGCATTACTTTTTTAATACCAACCAGTTTAATTAACCCTGCCAGAACCAGATATACCAAGCCTGCACAGGCAACACCTAAGCATGCATAAGGCAATAATTCTGCATTGGTCATACCGTTTGCCCCATCCAAGGGCGCTACCGCTGCGTATCCCCCTAAAAATGCAAAGGAAGAGCCCAAAAACGCAGGAACTTTACCCTTTGAAATCAGGTGAAACAATAAAGTTCCCAACCCCGCCATCAGCAAGGTTGTTGCAATGTTCAAGCCTGTCAAAAGAGGAACTAACACTGTTGCTCCAAACATTGCAAAGGTGTGCTGAAAACCTAAAATTAACATTTTGAGGATTCCCAACTGTTTCGCGTCATAAATTGCGTCTTGTTGTTTTGCCATATTTCTTACACTCTCCATTCTTTTGTTTTTTATTCAAAACAGAAATTCTGTTTTGTGTTCAAAAGAAAAACCTTGCCTATACAGACAAGGTTATTATTCCCCATACTGCCGAAAAAAGTATATCACATTTTTTTCGTCTTGTAAAGGACATTTCGCTTATTTAAAAAACTTTGTCGAAACAGCACAATTTCCCCCGACTTGTTTTAGGGAAAACCACTATTGCCGTTTCCAAGGAGGCAAATATTGATATTCTTCCGAACTGTTCAATTCGATTACCTCTGTCGCCGCTTGACCAACTCTGATAATATCGTTTTCTTCCAGCCATGTTCCCGAAAGAACAAGGGTTTGTTCGCCCCAATACACGGTTTCATTTTGTTTTTCTTCGTTGATAAAGATTTTGCTGTGGGTAGTAAAATTCTCACCATAAACCGTCACCGTTCCGTCTTCGGCGGAAACTACATCCGTAATGACAACCTCCTCTAAACCGTACATCAGGTCGGTAGGCTGATGAGGAATTTCCTGTTGGTCGTAAATATACCGTTTTCCGTACAGCATATCATATTCTAAAACACCTAAATTCTCGTAATAATAGCTATCATTTTCGCAAAGCTGATGATACTTGGTAATCATACCGTTGGAAAATCCAAGACGTTCCATCAGATTCGCACTCATCTGATAACAGTGCATATACTTGTCTTCTTTTTTCCAACCTATATTATCCCAGATGACATAATCAGTCTGATACAAATTTCCATCCGTCAGGTCATCCTCTGATAAATCAAGTGCGGGGAGATGATCTCCGTATAACAGCACTACCGTTGGCTTATTCCGCTTTTCCAACTTCTCAATCAAATCTCCGATAAACAAATCTGTTTCGTAAATCTGGTTGGCGTAATATTCCATCTGATGACGTCGTTTTTTCTCATCCTTGGTTTCATTTTCATTTCGTTCCGCACGTACATGACGGATAAAGGAACGGCGGTTGGTGGGATATTTTCCGTGTGCCTGCACCGTTACGGTAAACACAAAATCCTGACCTTCCGTAGAATCCAAACATTTCAAAATCTGATCCGCCAATATTCCGTCCTTTTCCCAGTTACGGGGAGTATATTCCAAAGGTTCCATGTTTTCCACAGAAATATAATGATCAAATCCTAAATTTGCATAGACCAAATGACGGTCATAAAAACTTCCCTTATGATTATGAATGGCATGAGTCGCATATCCCCGTTCTTTCAGATTATATGCCATAGATTCACAGGTAGACTCCTTTAAAATAGAGGTATAAGGATATTCTCCGGCAGAGAAAAAATCAAGACTCATTCCCGTCAGCAATTCAAATTCCACATTGGCAGTACCGCCCCCCAAAGCAGGTACCTTTACTTTTCCTGTAGAATAGTTTTTCATCAATTCTGTATAGACAGGAATGGGATTTTTCGTGAATTTTGCATTCTTCATCAAATTTAAATCAAAATAGGATTCCAACTGTACCACAATGATATCCGGTGTTTGCTCTCCTTTGCCGTCTCCCAGTGCCTCCAAACGTGTTTGTAACTCTTCTACAGCCGTTTCAGAATAATCCATGGGTTCATGAATCCCCGTTTCCAGAATACTTGCCGTAAAGCAATAAGCAAATCCGTAATCTCGGTATGCACGAGGTAAATTTCTAAAATCTGTGGCAAAAATTTCCGTATTCAGCGTCAATCCCATAAAGGTAACCACTATCGTTGCTACCACGGCAGAAAAAATGCAAGCCAGTTTAAAATTGCTTTTTCTTTTTTTGGTAAATCGGTAACACAATACCAAAAGGGTAATTACCACAACTACTGCTGCAATAATCATCCCAATTTGTACAGGACTTAAATATGCCGGAATTACATCAAGAGCAGATTTTATAATTTCAAAATCAATCGCAGAAAGAGGCGTTGTCCGAGTGGTCAGCAAAATACGGTTAACGGTACCTAAAGACACCCAAAAAACGGATGAAACAGACAGAGCAAACGTCTTTTTAGGTACAAATAACGCGATACACATGGTAAGCAATACAATCATTACATTCATCAGAAACATAAAAGGCGATGTACCGATGAAGTAAACAAAAGCATTTCCCATTGCCTGCCGTCCGCACATTTCAAGATAAAATGTAATCACAACAGAAAGCAAGATTGCCTGAATGACAGTATGCTCTTTTATTTTACGAACAACAGTCAAAACTGCCTTTGAGGCTTTCGTTTCTGCCAGACGTATACAAACTTGTTTTAATTTTAAAATAATGTTGAATAAGGTTTTTTTCAAGTTCATCCTTCTCACCTTGGGTTCATTTGTCGAATCAGCAAGAAATAACTCGCATTTTTCATTATAACATATTATGCTCCATTTTTCAATCCCTAAATTTTGAATTTATTACCATAGTACGAATGATATACCAAAGTTATTCTTTTTTTCAACAAAAAAAGGAACGATTCCTTAGAATCATCCCTTTCCGGAACAGAAACTATTTCAGTTCTACAGATGCGCCAGCTTCTTCCAGCTTAGCTTTCAGAGCTTCAGCGTCGTCCTTAGCCATTCCTTCTTTCAGAGTGGTAGGAGCGCCATCTACAGCTTCCTTAGCTTCCTTCAGGCCAAGACCTGTAGCTTCACGAACCAGTTTGATTACATTCAGCTTAGAAGCACCAGCATCCTTCAGAACAACGTCAAATTCAGACTTTTCTTCTGCAGCACCGCCAGCAGCACCGCCAGCAGCAGGAGCAGCAGCTACAGCTACAGGAGCAGCAGCAGATACACCGAATTCTTCTTCCAGAGCTTTTACCAGTTCAGACAATTCCAAAACGGTTAAGCTTTTTACTTCTTCAATTAAGTTAGTTACTTTTTCACTCATTCTTTGTTACCTCCATTTACAAATTTCATTATGCTGATTTTTGCTCCGCAATTGCATTCAGAACAATTGCAAGGCCACGCAGATTTGCATTAAGCACATTTGCAAATCCGGAAATCGGAGCATTTAAGCCACCAAGAGCTTTTGCAACCAAAACCTCTCTGGACGGCAATTCCGCTAAAGCCTTAATTTCGTCGAGGCCGATTACCTTCCCGTCAACGAAACCTGTTTTAATTTCAAACACTTCATTTTCTTTAGCGAACTTTGATAAGACCTTCGCAGGAGCAACAGGATCAGTGTAACTCAAAGCCATGGAAGTAGGACCGCTCAAGAAAGGATCCAATTCATTCAAGCCCTGCTGTTCAGCGGCAAATTTTACCAAGGTGTTCTTTACAACCTTGTACTCAACACCCGCTTCTCTCAGTTCATTACGGAGCTTTGTATCCTGTTCTACAGTCAAACCTCTGTAATCAACAAAGATACCGGCAGAAGCCTGTTCCAGCTTTTGAGCAATTTCTGCTACCTGTGCTTTCTTTTGTTCCAGTACCTTATCATTTGGCATACGATTGTTCACCTCCTAACAGACGATTATAGTAAGAGCGGAATCCCGTTTTGGCGAACGGAATTCTATATGCCGAACTTTCATCGGCTTCACAAACCGTGTTGGCAATCACGGGATGTAATCAATCAAATAGGGGTTCTTTGCCCATAGACAAAGAACCCCTTAACAATCACTGTTTCGGAACATCTTCCTCGGCAGGATCTTATAGGTTACGCTTCTTTCCGAAGCTCCTGCTGTCTATGGAAAAACATATTCGACTTTAGCATTATACCATTGTTTTCTTCCTTTGTCAAGAGTTTTTTAAAAAATTTTTTATTTTATTCTTTTTTCTTCCCTTTTCTTCTTTTTTGCAGTATAATAGAAAAAAAGGAGTGTGACTGATGCAAACCATTTTTATCAATCAAAACGATGCAGATCAACGGCTGGACAAGTTTTTACAAAAAGCTTTTCCGTCTCTGCCATCCTCTGCTATGTATAAATATATTCGCAAAAAACGGATTAAGGTCAATCATAAGCGTGCGGAAATTTCTACCCGTCTAAAAGAAGGGGACAAAGTTGAATTATATATAGGAGATGATTTTCTCCTTCAGCCCTTCAAAAACGAAACCTACAAAACCTTATCTCCCGACCTGTCTGTTGCATATGAAGATGACCATATTCTGGTGATAGAAAAGCCCTTCGGTTTGGTGGTTCATGAGGATGCCAACGAACAGATTCATACCCTTGCGAACTACATCAAAGCCTATTTGTATCATAAAGGAGAGTACCGCCCCCAGGAAGAACATTCCTTCACCCCCGCTCTCTGCAACCGGATTGACCGGAATACAGGGGGGCTTGTAATCGCTGCAAAAACAGCAGAGGGTCTACGGGTGATGAATCAAAAAATAAAGAACAAAGAAATTCAAAAGCAATATCTTTGCATTTTGCATGGCACTCCTAATCCCAAAGAAGGAACCTTGCAAGGATACCTGTACAAGGATTGCGATAAAAACAAAGTGACTGTCTTTTCCACACCCAGAGAAGGGGCAAAAAATGCAGTCACCCAATATCGTGTCTTAGAAGAAAAAGCAAACTACAGTCTTGCAGAAATTACATTGATTACAGGCAGAACCCATCAAATCCGTGCCCACATGGCATCCATCGGCCATCCCTTATTGGGAGATGTCAAGTACGGTGCCCCCAAGCAAAAGAATACCTATCAGGCATTGTATTCTTATCGTCTGCAATTTGATTTTACCACACCTGCAGGAAATCTTGACTATTTAAACGGCAAAACTGTTGTTGCAAAGAATGCGTTCCATTCATTAGATTGGGACTCCTTTTAAAACCCTCTTTACTTCCCGTGTTTTGCCAGCAAATCTGCCCGAATATCCCACAATTTCTGGGATAAATCCACATAGTACTCATGGGGATTGTCAAACCGCAGCACTTCATCCCACAAGGTTCCTACCTGTTCCTTACAGAATTTCTGAATTTCCTGAACAGAAGGACTGTCATACACACATTCTCCCTTTAAGAAAATGGGTTTTAGCAATTCCTTTGCGTAAAAATTCGTCACTGTTTTCCGTTTCCAGGTATGCTCCGGATCAAAAATTTCATAAGGCTTCGTATCGTCAATGGTTTCGCTAAAATCTGTCACTACATCTGCGATTGCTTTGTCATTTTCCCGAGAGAACAAACGATATACCTTTTTAAAGCCGGGATTGGTAATTTTAGCAACGTTTTCACTAATTTTAATTTTCGGGATATACTCTCCATCTTCTCCTTCTACCGCTACCAGCTTATAAATTCCGCCGAATACCGGCTCTGAACGGGAGGTAATGAGCCGTTCTCCAACGCCAAAGGAGTCAATTTTTGCTCCCTGTGCCAACAAGGTTTCGATAATTTTTTCATCTAGAGAGTTGGACGCCACAATGGGACAATCCTCGAATCCGTTTTCATCCAGAATTTTTCTTACCCTTTTGGTAAGATAGGTAATATCACCGCTGTCAATACGAACACCGCCCGGCCGGTATCCTGCCGGAATCACCACTTCGTTAAACACTCGCATAGCATTGGGAAGTCCTGATTTTAATACATTATACGTATCAATCAGCAAAGTACAGCTCTGAGGATACACTTCGGCATATTTTTTAAATGCTTCATATTCGCTGTCAAACATTTGCACCCAGCTATGCGCCATAGTGCCAAGAGCAGGAATATTATAATATTGTTCACAGATTGCACAAGCAGTTCCCACACATCCGCCAATATAGGCAGCTCTTGCTCCCATAATCGCACCGTGAGACCCTTGAGCACGGCGGGAACCAAATTCCATCACCGCTTTTCCCTGTGCGGCTCTTACAATTCTGTTTGCCTTGGTCGCTATCAGGGATTGATGGTTTAAGCAAAGAAGTACGTAGGTTTCTATAAACTGCGCCTCGATTGCAGGAGCTCTTACGGTCATAATAGGCTCGCCCGGGAAAACGGGAGTGCCCTCCGGCACGGCGTATATATCGCCCGTGAATTTGAACGAGGAAAGGTAGGATAAAAATTCCTCAAGTCGGATCGTAGCCATGTCGTTCTGTGAGCCAAGGAGTTGTTTGGCCACTTTGTCTTCCTAAGACCGCTTGGCCTCCGACTTCATAATAGGCTCGCCCGGGAAAACGGGAGTGCCCTCCGGCACGGCGTATATATCGCCCGTGAATTTGAACGAGGAAAGGTAGGATAAAAATTCCTC